>DYDD01000001.1:37032-38269 GCA_020718045.1 Fibrobacter sp.
TGGTCAGCGAGTGGCTCGAGGCGCTCTGCTGCTCCGAGGGCGCCACCACGCTGACCCTGACATCGCCGCGCTCGGCCAGGACGCGGGCCAGGAGGTTCAGGCCGTGGGCTTCGATGCCGTCGTCGTTGCTCAGCAGGATGTGGCGGGTCATGGTTGCTCCTCGTCGCGGGTGCGGCTCAGGCGGCGCACCAGGCGGAAGAAACGCACGGTGTCGCGCAGGGGGTGGATGGCGCTGCGTTCCTCGCCGTAGACCGTGGTGGTCGGGACCGAACCGAGGCGGGCGCCGCGCCGCGCCAGGCGCACCAGGATCTCGGATTCGAAATCGTAGCGGCTGGTCGTGACGCGCAGGCCCTCCAGCGCCGCGACGCGGAAGAGCCGGTAGCCGTTCTGCGAGTCGGGGATGCGCACGCCCGCGAGGCGGCTCACCACCCGGCTGGTGAAGATGTTGGTCGCCTTGCGGAGCCAGGGCATGTCGGCGGTGCGGTCCATACGGGTGCCGACCACGACGTCCAGGCCGCCGGACAGCGCGGCGTCGAGGAAGGCCCCCATCTCGCGCGGCAAGTGCTGGCCGTCGGCGTCCATGGTGAAGGCCCACGCCCAGCCGTGCTCGCGGGCCCAGGCGAAGCCGGTCTGCAGGGCGGCGCCCTTGCCGCGGTTCTCGGGGTGGACCGCGACCTCGGCGCCGGCATCGCGCGCGGCCTGCGCGGTGCCGTCGGCGCTGCCGTCGTCGACCACGAGCACGTGGAGCTGCGGGTGCAAGGCGCGGATCTCCGCGATCAGCGGCCCCAGGAAGCGCGCCGCGTTCAGGGCGGGCAGGATCACGCCGACGTCGTTCATCGCGGAGGGCCTCCCAGCAGCACGGGATCGAAGACGGTCCAGGCGCCGGGATCCTCGCGGACCAGTTCCTCGAGGAACGCCGCGCCGCGGGCGAAGGCTTCGGCGGCGCCCGCCTCCCCCGGCGCGACGCGCCAAGGCTCCCGGAACTCCAGCCGGGAGACACGGCGCCCATCCTCGACCAGCCGGCGGTGGCGGCCCGGCAGGATCCAGGCGTCGGTCTGCTGGGCCAGGCGGACCCAGCCCTGCGGCAGGCGCGCGCGCGCGCCCAGGAACGGCACCTCGGCGCCGCGGCCGGTGAAATCCCGATCGCCAACGATGGCCACCACGCCCCCGCCCTGCAGGTGCTCGGCGAGCAGGCGCGGGTCGCCGCCCAGAGGGAACACCTCGAGTCCGAAGCGGC
>DYDD01000001.1:38324-54976 GCA_020718045.1 Fibrobacter sp.
GGCGCGCCACGCCCAGCACGCGCAGCCCTCGCGACGCGCCCCAGGCGCCGACCGCCTCCCAGTTGCCCATGTGGGCGCTGAGGAAGACGATGCCGGCGCCTTCCATCTGGCAACGCTGCAGGTGTTCGATCCCGACGACCTCGATCTCCGCGATGATCTGCTCGCCGCGGCCGCCGGCCAGGCGCAGGAAGTCCGCGACCGTCTCGCTGAACTCGCGGAAAGGGCGCTGCACCGACGTGCGCCGGCCGTCGCCGCGAGCCAGGTCGGCCAAGGCCAGCTGGTGCGCCACGGTCCGCCGCACCCCCGGATGGGTCCAGCCGTACCAGTCCCCCACCCGGCGCGCCGCCCAGCGGACCAGGCTGCGTGGCGCGGCGATGGCGATGCGCGCGCCGAGCGCGTACCAGAAGGCGCTGGTGCGATAGCCGAAGGGGACGGGCGGTGTCCGCGGCAGGCTCAAATGCGATCTCCAGGTTGGGGGTGCGGTACCGCGAACATGATGGCACCGGGTGCACGACGTGAAAAGGACAGGATTGAAGATGTGCGGGTTCGGGTCGGTCCGGCAGGCGGGGGCCCGGCTGTCCGCGGCCTCCTGAACAGCGGGGCGTTCCCTGGGTGCCCGGAATACCCAATAGGCGATCTGTCATGGTATACTGCAAGTCCTATCACTGATCGCAAGTGGGTGAGCGATGCACGGAAAGGAACCCCATGAAACGCGAGAACGGCGCCAAGAGCCTCTTCGGTCGCGTCATCCGGGTCCTGCTGGTCATCTCTGTCCTGGTTCCCGTGGGGGCCGGCTATGCGAATCCGATCCAGTGGACGCAGGAAGCCGGCGGGAATGGCCACTGGTACGATCTGGTGCAACTGGATGGTCGCAGTTACGACTGGTGCTACCTGTATACGCTGGCCCGCAGCCTGACGCACGAGAGCATGCCGGGGTACCTGACGACGATCACCAGCGAAGCCGAACAGTCCTGGCTCTTCGCGCAGTACGGTTGTGAACTGTCCGGTTACATCGCTATGGGCGCGTACCAGTTGATCGGATCGAGCGAACCGGACGGAGGTTGGGTCTGGACCACCGGCGAGGCATGGGATCACGCGAACTGGGATCCCGGTCATTCCGAACCGAACAATTCCGGGTACGGAGAGAATGTCGGCATGTTTTCGATCTTCGGCTGTGACGGCGAGTGGAACGACTACTGCCCCTACTGCCACATGGCGGGCTGCGTGATCGAATACGGCGGTCACAATGTCGCAACCGCTTGCCCCGACGATCTGTGGATCCCGACGGAGGATTCGTCCTGGGGAGCGATCAAGAAAGCCTACCGCTAGTACATCCGGTTGATGGTTACGTTCGAGCCTCTCATGCACGGTAAAAAGAAACGGGTCGCCTCATCGGCAACCCGTTGTCTTTTCGGGAGTTGGTGGTCGGGCCGGGCGGATTTGAACCGCCGACCCCTTGCCCCCCATGCAAGTGCGCTACCGGGCTGCGCTACGGCCCGACCAAGAAAACGGACCCGGGACTCGGCCCGGGCTGGCAGACAATCTAATACGCGACACGGACCGGGACAAGGCGGATTGCGCCGGGCAGAACCGGCGGCTCAGCGCGATCCAGGTTCCTTCATGGCGGCCAGCAGGCCCAGCACCTCCCGCAATCCCTCGCGCACGCCCTGCAGGCGGGTGGTGCGGTCCTGAGCCGCAAACAAGTCTTGGCGGGCCTTGGCGGCGTCGGGGGTCTCCTGCGGCTGGCGACGTTCGCGCAGGAACTTGCGCGCGCCCTCGATCCGGTAGCCCTCCTCGTGCAGGAGGCGGCGGATCAGCTGGATCTCTTCGACATCGCGGTGCCGGTAGGTGCGCGCCCCGGAGCGGGCCCGCTTGGGGCGCAGCGTGGGGAACTCGGTCTCCCAGTAGCGAAGGACATGCGGCTCCACGCCGGTGTGCTCGGCGATCTCGCGGATCGAGTAGTAGAGCTTGTCGGGCAGATCGGCCACGTGCATCCCTCCCCTCGCGGTCACTCCAGCTCGGATCGGAGCGACCGCTCCATCAGGTCCTGCATGGCCTGGGCGGCGGTCTTTCCGGAATATAACACACGGTGAACTTCCTGTGTGATAGGAAGTTCTATCTGGTGCTTCGCGCTCAACTTCAAGGCGGCCTGGGTCATCACGGCGCCCTCGACGACCTGCTTGGCGTCGCGCAGGATCTCCTGCGGGTCGTGGTCGCCGCGGGCCACCGCTTCGCCGAAGTTGCGGTTGCGGGAGTGGCGGCTCGTGCAGGTGGTGATCAGGTCGCCGATCCCGGACAGGCCGTAGAAGGTGTCGAAACGGCCGCCCAGGGCGATGCCCAGGCGCGCCAGCTCCTTCAGGCCGCGGGTCATGACCGCACCGCGCGTGTTGTCGCCGTAGCCCAGCCCATCGCACATGCCCACCGCGATGGCGATCACGTTCTTGAAGGCGGCGGCGATCTCCACGCCCAGCAGGTCGTGGTTCGTGTAGACGCGCAGCTTGGGACCGGCCAGATGGCCCTGCAGGGCGTGCCAGCCGTCGCCGCGGCCCGCCAGCACCAGGGCCGTGGGCATGCCCAGCACGACCTCCTCGGCGTGGCTGGGGCCGAGCAGCACGCCGATCGGGTGGGACCCGCCGGCGGCATCGTGGCACAGCTCTTCTTCCAGGACGGTGCTGAGCCGCTTGAGCGTGTCGAGTTCGAGCCCCTTGCTCAGGCACACGATCGGGCATCCCGGGCGCAGGTCGCAGGTGCGCAGGCGGGACGCGACGGCGCGCACCGCCTGGCTGGGCAGCACGACGAAGACGGCGTCGGCGCCGGCGACGGCCGCGGCGAGGTCCAGGGTGGCGGTCAGGTTCGGCGGCAGCAGCAGGCCGGGGAAGTAGTCGGGGTTGGCGTGCGTCGTCGCGATGGCAGCGACCTGGGCGGGGTCGACGCCCCACATCACCACCTCGCTCCACAGCGAGGCCAGGTGGCGGCCGAAGCCCGTCCCCCAGCTGCCGGTGCCCAGGACGGCGGCCTTCACGAGTTCTCCCTCGGCCCGGCCGGGGACTTCGACCGATCGTTACCGGCGCCGATGGCCGCCTCGGTGCCGGCGCGCAGGCGGCGGATGTTCGCGCGGTGCCGGAACACCACCCAGCCGCAGATCAGGAAGGCGAAGACGGAGATGGTGCGCGAGAAATGCTCGGAGCGCCACTCGAAGAAGGCGACGGTGAAGGGCAGGACCACCGCCGCGCAGATGCTGGCCAGCGAGATGATCCGGCGCAGGGCCAGCACCAGGAAGAACACGCTCAGGGCGATCAGCGTGGGGTACGGCGCCAGCACGAAGAAGGCGCCGCAGGTCGTGGCCACGCCCTTGCCGCCATGCCAGCTGACGAAGGGCGACAGGGTGTGACCGAGCGAGGCGACGAAGCCGGCGAAGATGCGCCAGAGGTCGGGCGGCAGGTGCAGCGGCGTCGCCTGGTCCGGAGGCCAGCCCGCCGCCACCGCCGACATGATGAGCACCGCGCCGGCGCCCTTGGCCAGGTCCAGCAAGAACACCAGCACGCCCCAGCGCGGTCCCACGGCACGGAACACGTTCGTGGCGCCGAGGTTGCCGCTGCCGTGGTGCCGCAGGTCGATCCCGCGCACCGCGCGCGCCACGATGAAGCTGAAGGGCACCGCGCCCAGCAGGTAGGCCAGCAACAGGCTCAACAGCAGGAGCATGGGCGCCTTCCGCTCAGTGACGCTTGGTCTTGATGAAGATCCGGTTGCCCTTGAACCCGTAGGCTTCGCGGATCTGGTTGTTGAGGAACCGCAGGTAGCTGCGGTCGAAGAATTTCGGGTTGTTCACCGACAGCACGATGGCCGGCGGCGAGGATTCCGCCTGGGTCGCGAAGTAGACCTTGCCGGTCCCGCCGCCGTGGAAGTGCGGCGGCTGCTTGTGCATGATGCCCTCGAGGAACGTGTTCAGCTCGCTGGTGTCGATGCGCAGGGAGCGCTGCTCGAACACCTCCCACACCATCTCCAGCACCTTGCCCGAGCGCTGCTTGGTGAGGGACGACAGCGTGAACCAGGGCGCGTAGGTGAGGAAGGGCACCTCGCGGCAGAACTCCTCCCAGACCTTCAGGTGCGTGGCCTGGTCCTTCTCGACCAGGTCCCACTTGTTGAAGGCGACCACGACGCCCTTGGCCGCGTCGTGGATCAGGCCGGCGATCTTGGCGTCCTGGGTGACGGTGCCCTCGGTGGCGTCGACCATCAGCACGGCGACGTCGCACTCCTCGAGCGCGCGCACGGTGCGCATGTTGCTGAAGACCTCGATCGCCTCCTCGACGCGCGACTTGCGGCGCAGGCCGGCGGTGTCGATCAGGCGCAGGGTGCGGCCGTGCCAGTGCAGGTCGGTGTGGATGGCGTCGCGCGTGGTGCCGGCGATCTCGCTGACCAGCGCCTCGTTGCGGCCGACCAGCAGGTTCAGCAGGCTGGACTTGCCCACGTTCGGGCGGCCGAGGATCGCGATCTTCATGTCGCAGGGCTCGGGCTCGGGGCCGACCGGGAAGTCCGCCACGACCTCGTCCAGCAGGTCCCCCACGCCTAAGCCGTGCAGGGCGCTGATGCAGTGCGGCTCGCCCAGGCCCAGGCGGTAGAAGTCCGCGGCGCCGTAGCGCTGGTGATCCTTCTCGACCTTGTTGACGGTCAGCACCACCGGCTTGCCGCTGCGGCGCAGGTGCACGGCGATGCTGTCGTCCCAGGTCGACAGGCCGCCCGAGCCGTCGACCATGAAGATCACCACGTCGGCCTCGTCGATGGCGAGGTGGGCGATCTCGGTGACCAGGCTGTCGAAGCGCGTGACTTCCTCGCCGAAGGGGATGATGCCGCCGGTGTCCAGCAGCTGGAAGGAATGGCCCGCCCAGTCGGTCAGCTCGGCGATGCGGTCGCGCGTGACGCCGGGCGTCTCGTGGACCACCGAGCGCCGCTCGCCGATGACGCGGTTGAACAGGGTCGACTTGCCCACGTTCGGGCGGCCGACGATGACCACGGTCCTGGTCGCCACGTCCCATCCTTCCGCACTTGAAGCGAGGCTTGCAATCACTTTTCAAACAATAAGATGGCGCATGCCATGAGACGGCAGGCGTCGCTGGGCGGGACGTTAGCCCATCGACGACCAGAAGTCAATGAGACCTTCCTCCTCGGGGATGTGGAGGCGGTGGGGTTGGTCCGCGGCGATGGCGGAGAGGTCGAGGCCGTCGAGGGTGAGGTCGTCGCTGTTGAACATCCGCGGCGGCAGCAGGATGTCCCGCACCGGCGCGGCCGGCAGTTCGCCCAGGGCGCGGCGGATGTCGCTCCCGGAGAGGAGGCCGGCGACCGTCACGCTCTCCCCGTAGAAGCGGTTCTCCACCCCCACCAGCTCGATCGGGGGCAGGCCGGGGCGGTCCAGCGCCGGCAGCAGGCGCTGTGAGAAGGCCAGCTCGCCAAGCTTGCCGGTCATCACCGTCACCGGCCGGGTCGGCAGCTTGCCGTGCGCGGCGCGCTCCTGCAGGGCCTCGCGCCAGGTCTGCTCCAGGCCGCGGGTCAGGCCGATGCCGTTGTCGAGCTGGGCGAAGTCGCCGTACTGGTCCTGCGGCGGGAAGGGGCGCCCGGTCAGCAGGTAGAACTCGTCGCTGAGGTGGACGAAGGTCGTGTCGGCTTGCTCGCGGCAGCGCTGCTGCCAGACGCCGACCAGGTCGATGGTGTCGGCGGCGATCGCGGGGGTGACCGGGTCGAGCTTCGTCAACCCCTCGCGGTGGGCCGACAGGCCGACCGGCACCACGGCCAGGGTCTCCACGCCCGGGTGCAGGGCGAACAGGTCGGCGATGGACTGCTCCAGGATGGGCCCATCGTTCCAGCCCGGGCACAGCACGACCTGGGCATGCACGGTGATGCCGCCCTCGACCAGCTGCCGCAGGATCGCCAGCACGTCGATGCGCCGCTTGATGCCCAGCATGCGCGTGCGCACGTCGATGTCGGTGGCGTGCACCGAGACGAACAGCGGCGTCATCTTCTGGCGGATGACGCGCTCGAGGCCGCGGCGCCCCAGCGAGGTCAGGGTGATGTAGTTGCCGTAGAGGAAGCTGAGCCGGTAGTCCTCGTCCTTGACGTAAATGCTGGAGCGCATGCCCTTCGGGTTCTGGTCGATGAAGCAGAAGACGCAATCGCAGGCGCAGGTCTTGAACTCCATGGCCGCGAAGCAGCTCATGACCTTGTCCAGCGCGTAGGGCTCGAAGGCCACGCTGTTGACGGCCCCGTCGCGGCTGGCGATGGTCAGGGTCATCTTCTCGCCGTGCGGCATGTAGTAGTAGAGGTCGAGCATGTCCTCGACGGGCTGGCCGTCGACCGCGGTCACGGTGTCGCCCTCGCGCCAGGCGTGGGCGCGGTCCAGGGGCGAGGGGAAGGGCTGGATCAGCTGGATCATGGCGTCCGTCCGGCTCGGGTGGTGGCCAGTTCGCCAAGGCAGGATAGGAAAACGGGTCGCGTCGCCGCAACCCGTTCTTCACCGATCTGGTTGGAGCGGGCTACGGGACTCGGACCCGCGACCCTCAGCTTGGGAAGCTGATGCTCTACCAACTGAGCTAAGCCCGCTCCAGGAAGGGCAAGATAGCCCGGCTTCACGGCCGCTGTCAAGCGTGCTGCGGCGCGTGTCAGCTCGTCGCGCACGACCGCTCCAGCAGCCGCAACAGGGCTTCCCGCAGGGCGGGGTCGTCAGGAGCGCCGCGGCACCGCTGCGGCTGGGCCCGGAACCAGGTCTGCTGCCGTTTGGCGTACTGGCCGGTCCGCAGGGATACCTGCGCCAGGGCGGTCGGCAGGTCCGTCTCCCCCGCCAGGTGCGCCGCCAACTCCCGGTAGCCCAGCGTGCGCAGGCCCGGGCAGTCCCGCGCGTGCCGCGACAGCAGCGCGGCCGTCTCCGCGAGCCAGCCCGCGTCCAGCATCGCCTGCAGGCGCCCGGCGATGCGCGCACGCAGGTCGTCGCGGTCGCGGTCGAGCACCACGAGCGGGTACTCCCAGCCCAGCGCGGGATCCGGCTGGCGGGCGGCCATCAACCCGCTCATGGGCTCCCCCGCCAGACGGAGGATCTCCAGGGCACGCTGGCTGCGGTAGCGGTCGCGGGCGTGGATGCGCTCCCAGCTCGCGGGATCCTCGGCGCGCAGGCGGTCGCGGATCTCGTCGTCGGGCAGCGCGTCCAGTTCTCGACGGACCGCGGCCAGGGCGGCGGGGTCGGCCGGCAGATCGAACAGCCCGTCGCGCACCGCGCTCAGGTAGAGCCCCGCCCCGCCCACCAGCACCGGGCAGCGGCCGCGCGCGCGGATCACCGACGCGACGCATTGAAAATCGTCGCGGTAGCGGCGGGCGGAATAGCGCTCTTGCGGCGGCAGGAAATCCACGAGGTGGTGCGGGCAGGCGGCGAGTTCGTTCGCGTCCGGCTGGGCGGTGCCGAGCCGCAGGCCGTGGTAGATCTGGCGGCTGTCGAGCGAGACGATCTCGATCGGGAAGCGGGCCGCCAGTTCAACCACCAGGGCGGTCTTGCCGACGGCGGTCGGTCCGGCGATCACCGGGCAGACGCCGCGGGCCGCTCCGGCGTCCACCTCAGCGTCTCCCGAAGCGCTTCTCGAGCTCCTCGATCGGGAACTGGATCATCGTGGGGCGGCCGTGGGGGCAGCTCAGCGGCGTGTCGGTGGCGAACAGCAGGTCCAGCAGGTTCTGCATCTCCGGGATCGTCAGCAGCGCGCCGGCGCGCACCGCGCCGTGGCAGGCGAAGCTGGCCAGCAGGTCGTCGTGGGCCGCGTGGCCGGTGCGCGAGGCACCGGCGAGGTCGTCCAGGATGTCGAGCAGGAGCTGCCCCTCGTTCCAGTTCTTGAGCGAGGTCGGGATGCCCTGCACGAGCACCGAGCGGCCGCCGAAGGGCTGGATGAGGAAGCCGAGCTTCTCCAGGTCGGTGCTCGCCGACTGGAAGCTCTGGAGCTGGAGCGGCGTCAGGTCCAGCGTGACGGGGAAGAGCAGCTGCTGGACGGGCACGCGCAGCTGGCCGGCGGCCAGGGCCTTCTGGGCCTCGTTGTAGAGGATGCGCTCGTGGCTGTTGTGCTGGTCGATGAGCAGCAGCCCGCCCTTGGTCTGGGTGCAGACGTAGGTGCGGTGCAGCTGCCAGAAGGGGGCCTGCCGCGGCGCGACCGCGACCTCCTCCTCCTCCGCCTGGGCGGGCGGCGCCACCCCGTCGCCGGAGGGCGCCCGGTGCGAGGCATCGAACAGCCCCGGCTGGCCGGCCGAAGCGGGCGCGGTGGACGCCGAGCCGGTGAAGTGCCGGCGCAGGTAGTCCTCCTGCGCCTCGGCGATGCTCTGCAGGGGGCCGCGCGGCGCGCCCGGGGCCGGCAGCTCGTCGCCGGCGACGGGGCGGAACGAGGGGTCGGCCCGCAGGTCCAGCGCCTCGCGCAGCGCGTGCACCACCATCCCGAAGATGTGGCGCTCGAGCATCAGGCGCACCTCGGTCTTGGCCGGGTGGACGTTGACGTCGACATCGCCGGGGGGCACCTGCAGGAACAGCAGCACCGACGGGAAGCGGCCCGGCGGGAGCACGTCCTTGAAAGCCACGCGGATGGCCTGGTACAGCGGCGCGCTCTCCACGGGCCGCCGGTTGACGAAGATGTACTGGTCGGCGCGCGAGGGCCGCGTCCAGGTGGGGCGCGAGGCGAGGCCGCCGACCACGACGCCCCCCTCCTGCGCCTCGAAGCGGGACATGTGCTCGAGGCAGGCCGGACCCAGGATCTCCCGGGCGCGGGCCGGCAACGAGTCGGCGGGCAGCAGGTCCAGCAGCACGACGCCGTCGGCCGTGAGGCGCCAGCGCACCTCGGGGTAGGCCAGGGCCAGCGACTGCACCGTCTGCAGGACGGCGCGCTTCTCGGCCTGGGGCAGCTTGAGGTACTTGCGCCGGGCGGGCGTGTTGAAGAACAGGTCCTCGACCGTGATCGTGGTGCCGCGGTTGCGCGGCGCGGGTTCGCGGCGCTCGATCGTGCCGCCGACGAGGCGGATCATCCCGCCGACGTCTTCGTCCTCGGTGCGGGACAGGACGGTCGTGCGGCTGACCGAGGCGATGCTGGCCATGGCCTCGCCGCGGAAGCCGAAGGAGGCGACCTGCACGATGTCCGCCGAGGAGACGATCTTGCTCGTGGCGTGGCGTTCGCAGACCAGGGGCAGCTCGCGGAACGGGATGCCCGCGCCGTCGTCGTCGACGCTGATGGAGGCCAGTCCCCCGTCCTCGACGTTGATCCTGACGATGCGCGCGCCCGCGTCCAGCGCGTTCTCGACGAGTTCCTTGACCACCGAAGCCGGACGCTCGATCACCTCGCCGGCGGCGATGCGGTCGACCGACGCGCTGTCGAGCACGCGGATGGGCTTGCGCTGCATGACGGCCATGGCGTCCTGTCGGGTTGCGGGCCTCGCGAGGCGGGCGGCAGGACAAGATAACGGGAGGGGCGCCGCAGCGTCAATCGCCGTGAGCTTCGGCGTCGAGTCCGGCCAGGGCGGCCGCCACCAGTTCGACGGGCGAAGTGAAGCGCCCGGGGTAGAGCGCCCGACCCGCCCGCACGCGCAGGCCCGTCACGCCGGCCAGGTCGGGCAGGGCGTCGCGCACGCGCCGCTCGAGCTGGGCGACGGCGTGGTTCTCGTCGGGTGCGAAGACCAGCAGCGTGCCCGGGTCGTGGCGGAAGACGCGGTCGGAGGAGCGCAGCCGGGCGGCGAGGCCGCTCAGGTGGGGACCCAGGAGCGCCGGCGCCCGGAAGGCGGACACGGAGAAGGCGCCATGATAGCGGTCGGCGCGGTCCATCTCACGGGCGAGCAGGTCCAGGAGGGATTCGGGCACGGCGGCGGCGCCGGGCGGGAAGTCCGGCAGGTCTGGCAAGTTCGGCAGGTGCGGCAGGTGCGCGTCGATCGTGGGCGGGGCCGCGTCCGCGGCGATCGGAACGACGGCGGCGACGGGGACGGCTGGCGCAGCCGGGCGGCGCCGCACCGCGGCCAGCAGCAACCCGGCCGCGGCGGCGTCGTCACCGGTGAAATGGGCGGCGTCCCAGGGGTGGCGCCGCTGCTTGCCCAGCAGGTCCCAGCAGATGTCGCCGTCGCGCAGGATCAGGCGCGGCCGGCGGTCGGGCGTCGCGAAGGCGAGCCATCCCCCCGGTGCGATCGCGCCGCTGACGGGGTCGTCGCCACAGGGTCGGGACTCGGCCACGAGGGCGCCGCAGCAGTGTTTCAGGGCGTAGGCCAGCGCGGGCGCCGCATCGCCGCCCGCGTTCGACAGCGCCATCGCCGTCGCCGTCACGTCGTGGAACCGGGCGACCAGGGCCTCGTGATCGACCTGACGGCGCAGCACCTCGCAGCGCAGGCCCAGCACCGGTGCCAGCACCTCCCCCAGCGCCTGGAAACGGGCGGCCGCCGACGCGCCCAGGTGCCCGACGGCCAGCGCCGCGCGCGGGACCGGCGCCGGCCGGTCGCCGTCCAGGGGCGCCAGCGGCCAGACGGTCAGGTGCAGGCCGTCGTCGGCTTCCTGCTCGACCGCCACTAGCGGGCGGGCGGTGGCGAAGACCTCGCGCCAGGGCGAGGCGCCCACGTCCGCGTCCTCGAGCCTGGTCTCCCCGGCCGGGGTGCCTTCGGCCAGCAGCAGGGAGCCGTCCTCGCGCAGCAGCGCCAGCGTCGCGTGGCGCGCGTCGAGACGCAAGGCCAGGGTCGAGCTCCAGGCGGCCAGGATCCCCGGCAGGTCCCGGGCGACGCCGGCGAGGTCCGCGAGGTCGCGGTCCAGGGAGCGGGCGAACGCCTCGGCGGCGGCCCGCGGCGCCGAAGGGGACGTGGGCGTCGCCTCGGCGGCCGGGGACGCCGCCGACGGCGCGGGGTACAGCAGGTCCCGGAATCCCTCGACGTCCAGATGACGCCAGCCGCGCGCAGCAGCGGCGGTCCGCAGCGGCGACGGGTCGGCGCCCGCCGATCCGACCATCAGGGTGTCGCGCGGGAACGGGGCCTCGTTGAGGTCGGCCCAAACGGTCAGGCCCATGACCTCGGCCAAGGCGGCCGCCGGCGAGGCGCGGTCCGTGGCGACCACCCCCAGCAGGCGCACGTCGTCGCGGCGGGCGGCCTCGGCGAGCAGCGGCACGTCCCGCTCCAACGGCATGAAAAAGGCGACGTTCCACATGACGGGCCGTCCGGTTGGAGTGGCGAAAGCGGATTATATATCGGCGCCGGTCGGCGCCGCTGAAGAAAAACGGACTGAGGACACTAGAGCTGTTTCTTGATGCGGGCGAGCCAAAGGAAGGCGTCCATGGGGCTGATGCCCTCGAGGTCCAGGTCGCGCAGTGCGTCCAGGGCGTCGCGCTCGCCGTCGGAGAACAGCGAGAGCTGGCGCGACGCCGCCGGCGGGCGGTCCGCCGCGAGGGAGAAGCCCGGCGTGCCGGGGAGGCGCTCGGGCGCCAGGGCGCGCGCGTCCTCGCTGCTGAACAGCGCCAGCAGCTCCTCGGCGCGGCGCAGCACCGGTTCGGGCACGCCGGCGAGGCGGGCGACGTGGATGCCGTAGCTCTTGTCGCTGCACCCGGGCTTGACGGCGTGCAGGAAGATGATGCTCCCCTGCCACTCCCTGACCTCGAGCCTCAGGTTGACCAGCCTCGACAGCGACTGCTCCAGGCCGGTCAGCTCGTGGTAGTGGGTGGCGAAGATCGTGCGCGGGCGGGGGCCGTCGTCGTGGTGGAGGAACTCGGTGATGGCCCAGGCCAGCGACAGGCCGTCGTAGGTGGAGGTGCCGCGTCCCACCTCGTCCAGGACGACCAGGCTGCGGCGGGACATCTGGTGCAGGATACGCGCCGTCTCGCTCATCTCGGCGTAGAAGGTCGACTGGCCGCGGGCCACGTTGTCGCCGGCGCCGACCCGCGTGAAGATCCGGTCGGCGACGCCGATGCGGGCCCGCGCGGCCGGCACGAAGCCGCCCGCCTGCGCCATCAGCACCAGCAGCGCGACCTGGCGCAGGTAGGTGCTCTTGCCGCCCATGTTGGGGCCGGTCAGCAGCAGCACCTGGCGCGTGTCGCCGTCCAGCAGCGCGTCGTTGGGGATGAAGTCGCCGTCCAGGAGCTGCTCGACGACGGGGTGCCGGCCCTCGGCGATGTCCAGCACCAGCGAGTCGTCGCAGAGCGGCCGCACGTAGCGGTGCCGTTCGGCCAATTCCGCGAACGCGAACAGCAGGTCGATCTCGGCCGTCCGCGCGGACAGCGCGCGGATCGGTTCCAGGGCCGCCGACACGTCGGCGAGCAGGGCAGCGAAGATCTCGCCTTCGAGCCGGGCCATGCGATCTTCAGCGTCCAGGATGGTCTGCTCGGCGGCCGACAATTCGTCGGTGCGGAAGCGCGCGGCGTTGACGAGCGTCTGTTTCTGGGAGAACTCGGGCGGGACCCGGTCGAGGTGCTTGTTGGAGACCTCGTAGTAGTAGCCGAAGACGCGGTTGTAGCCGATCTTCAGCGTCGGGATGCCGGAGCGCTCGCGCTCGCGGGCCTGCAACGCCGCCAGGAATCCGCGCGTGTCGCTGGCGACCGCGGCGGCGGCGTCGAGTTCCGACGAGACGCCGGGCCGGACGACCTCGCCGGGCTTCATCGTCGCGGGCGGCTGCTCGGCCAGCGTCCCGAGCAGGCGGTCCACCACCGGGGACAGGTCGGGCGCGCCCCGCACCCACGCGACGGCGGGGTGGGCCTCGTGGCCGCCGCCGCCGACTGCGGCCAAGGCCTCGCCTGCAGCGCGCAGGGACTCGCCCAGCTGGCGCAACGCGGCAGGGCCGATGCGGCCCGCTGCGGCGCGCACGGCCCCGCGGTCGAGGTCGCCCACGCCCCGCAACCGCCGCCGCACGTCCTCGCGCCAGTCGCGGTCGTCCAGGGCGCCCGCGACGCCGCGGTGCCAGTCGGCGAGCGCCGCCAGATCGGTCAGGGGTTCGGCCAGCCGGCGTTCAAGCAGGCGACGGCCGGCCGGGGTCACGGTGCGGTCGAGGTGGTGGACGAGCGTCCCCTCCCCGCGCTCGCCGCGCAGGGTGCGGAAGACCTCGAGGTTGCGCAGCGTCTCCTCGTCCAGCAGCATCCGGTCGCCGCGCGCCGCGAACAGCAGCGTGACGACCTGCACGGGGCGCTTCAGGTTCAGCGAGGTCAGATAGCGCAGCAGCGCGCCCGCGGCGCTGACGGCCAGGGACGTCCGCTCGTCCGACAGGCCGAAGGCGTCCAGGTCGCGCACGCCGAAATGGTCGCGCAGGGTGTCGGCGGCGAGCGCCGGGTGGAACCAGGCAGCGCTGACGGCGCTCAGGACGGTCTCGGGCAATCCGGCGCGCCAGCGGCGGAACTCCTCGGCCTCGACGGTCTCGGCGACGATCACTTCCCGCGCGGCGCAGCGCTCGCAGAGCGATGGGAGGGTGACGTCCTCCTGCCCGCAGCGGAACTCGCCCGTGGAGGCGTCCAGCGTCGCCCAGCCGGACTCGCCGGCGGCGCCCCGATGGTAGGCCAGGCAGACCATGCCGCCGGATCCCGGCAGCAGTTCGGGCGCCGTGGCGGTGCCCGGGCTGATCACCTCGACGACCTCTCGCTTCACCAGGCCCTTGGCCTGGGCGGGGTCCTCGGTCTGCTCGCAGATCGCGACCGTCAGGCCGGCGGCGAGCAGGCGCGACAGGTAGACGTCCAGGGCGTGGTGCGGCACGCCGGCCAGGGGCACCGGGTGGTCGCTGTTGCGGTCGCGGGTCGTGAGGGTGACGTTGCAGACCTCGGCGAGGGTCTTGGCGTCGTCGAAGAAGGTCTCGAAGAAATCCCCCATGCGGAACAGCAGCAGGGCGCCGGGATGGGCCGCCTTGATCTCCAGGTACTGCGCCAGCATGGGCGTCAGCTTCGTCGGCGTCCCGGCGGGAACGGCCTTCCCGGTCACGGCGATTCCGCGGTGTCGACCACGATGGCCGGCAGGCCGAGCGCCGCGCTCAATTCGGCGGCGCGTGCGGCGGCCTCCGCCTGGTCGGTGTAGGACTCGGCGCGCACCTTGTGCAGGAGCTGGCCGCGGGCATCGTGCGACTGCACCACGTGCAGGCCGGGCACCGCGGACCGCCAGCGCTCCACGAAGCCCAGGGCGCGGCCCCGGTCGCCGAAGGCGCCGAGCTGCAGGACGAAGCGGGCGGTGGGCATGGCGTCGGTCGCCGGCGACGCCGGAGCGGGCGGCGCCGGGCTGGAGGCTGCCGCGTCCATCAGCGCCAGCTCGAGCCGCTGCCGTTGCAGGCCGCGCACGAGGTCGAGCGCCGGCGAGAGCGGGTACGCGCGCTCAAGCTCCCGGACGATCCGGTCGGCGAGGCGGGAGTCCTGGTCGCGTTCGAGCTGCCAGCGGGCGGTCAGCAGGTCGGCGGCGGTCGGCTGGTCGCGGCCCTCGGGCTCGGCGTCGAGGCAGCGGCGGGCCAGGCCCGGGTCGCCGAAGGCGGTCGCCTTGCGCCCGCGCAGCAGCAGGATCCAGGGGAATTCGGGGTCGTCGTCCGACGCCTCGGCGAAGACGGTCTCGGCCCTCGCCTCGTCGTCCGCCGCGCGGTGCAGCAACCCCGCCAGCAGCCGCGACGACGGCTGGGGACGCTTGGCGCCGGGGTCCTTCGGAGGGAGGTACGCTAAACCCTGACCGGGCTCGCCCTGGGCGTAGGAGGTCCAGGCGGCGTCCAGCCGCAGGGCGCGCTGCAACAGCGGGTCCAGGTCGTCCCTGGCCAGCAGCTTCTCCCGCAGCATGGCCGCCTGCACCGGGTCGGTGGCGAGCCGGTAGTTCCAGAGCATGCCGTCGACGGAGCGCGGGGCGCCCGCGGCCAGCGTTCCGGCCAGGCTGCGCGCCGATTCGTAGTCGCCTTCGCGGAAGGCGCGCTCCACGGTCGACCAGTCCTCGGCCCGGGCGAGCGGGACCGCCGCGAGCAGCAGCAGCAACGCGCCGGCGAAACGGGTCATGGCGCCGCCGCCTCCGGGGCCTCGATCAGCAGGCGGGGCGAGCGCGGGTGCGGCCGTGACGGTTCGACGGGCCGCGGTGCGGCCGGACCCACGGAGTCGAAGGCGCCGCACTCGGGGCAGTACCAGCGCATGCCGTCGTGGACGGCTCCGCAGCGGCGGCAGGCCC
Source organism: Fibrobacter sp. (assembly GCA_020718045.1). Lineage (GTDB taxonomy): Bacteria > Krumholzibacteriota > Krumholzibacteriia > LZORAL124-64-63 > LZORAL124-64-63 > PNOJ01. The sequence continues at coordinate 53,451 of DYDD01000001.1, forward strand.
AGGCCGAGGCCGTCTCGGGCTTGGCCAGCGTGTTCCAGATGCGGGTGAAGTCGCTGTCCGGGAGGTCGTTCACCAGGATGCGCAGCAACGGCGAGGCGACGGCCGGCGTCAGGCGGAGGTCCCCCGCCTTCTCCTCGAAGACCTGCACGGCCATCTCGCGGTCGCCCATCTTCTCGTGTAGCTGGGCCAGGGCGATCCACAGCTCCGGCGGCGCGGCCGGGTTGCGGCAGGCCGACTCCAGGATGGGGACGACGCGGCTGTACTGCCCGGTGGCCAGCAGGGAACGCTGCAGCACCGGCAGGAAGAGGTGCACCAGTTCGGGCGCCTTCAGCAGCCCCTCGGTGGCGACCTCGGCCGCGCGCTCGTGCTCCTCTTCGCCCAGGCGCGAGAGAGCCTGGACGAACATCGACGCCGCGGCGCGGGGGCTGCCGTCGGCGACGTTGCGGGCGTAACGGCGGGCATCGTTGAAATCGCCGCGCAGGGCGGCGCGCACGCCGCGGTCAAGCTGGAAGGACTCGTGGTGATCCAGAAACGTCTGGCGTTCGTTCGGCGCGGCGCGACGGGCGGCCTCGCGCAGGGTGCGGGCGGCGGTCGACTCGTCGCCCCGGCCCAGGGCCTGGCGGAAGCGGGCGGACCAGTAGCGCGCCGAGGTCAGGTTGTGGCGCTGCAGCTCGTCCAGCAGCTCTCCGGCCTCCTGCCAGCGCTTCAGGACGAGCAGGTCCTCGACCAGGGCGAGGGTGACCGAGATCCGCTTCTGCGGCGTCAGGGAGGGGCGCGCCGCCAGGCCGCGGTGCAGGGCCATGGCCCGCTGGGCCTCGCCGCGCTTGCGCAGCAGGTTGCCGAGCTGCAGGTAGGGATCGACGGCGTCGGGGTCGCGCGCGATGGCGTCGCGCAGGGCCTCGGTGGCCGCCGGCAGGTCGCCGGCCAGCCACAGCTCGAGCCCTCGCGTGTAGCTGTCCTCCTGCTCCGGCTTGGCGCGGCGCCCGCGCCAGATCAGGCCGAGCGCCGCGGCCACCAGGGCCAGCAGCGCGAGGCCCAGCAGCATGGGTTCGGCATTGCCCATGTCAGTCCTCCTCCTTGAACAGATCCATGTCCTGCAGGGGCATCGTGCGCAGCTCGGCGATCTCCCGGTCGCGGTTCTTCAGCTCACGGCCGAGGCGGTGCATGCGGGCGCGCAGGCCCAGTTCGCGCACGCCGCCGACGACCAGGCTGACCAGGATCCCCGCCAGGAAGGAGCCGACCAGCACCATGTACAGCGGGATCTGCAGCCACTGCCAGTGCAGCAGGCGCAGGTCCACGCTCTGGGAGCTGTTCTGCGCGAAGAAGACGGCCAGCGTGATCACGGCCAGCAGGATGATGATCCCCTTGAAGATCCACACGGCCACACCTCGTCAGTTGATGGGTTCCGCCTCGAACGTCGACGCCTCGCAGCCGGTCACCAGGACCCGGACCAGGTCGCCGGGCCGGTGGTCGCCGCCGTGCAGCAGCACCTTGCGGTTGTTCGGGGTCCGCGCCCGCCAGCTGCC
>DYDD01000001.1:54999-67116 GCA_020718045.1 Fibrobacter sp.
CCACCGCGACCTCCCAGACGGCGCCCGTCTGGGCTGCGGCCAGATCATCCCAGATCAAGCCCTGGACCGCCATCAGTTCGGCCAGACGCTCTTTCTTGACTTCGGGCGGCACGTCGTCGGGGAGCTTGGCTGCGGGCGTGCCCGGCCGCTCGGAGTACTTGAAGCTGAAGAGAAGATCGTAGCGGACCTCCTCCACCAACTCAAGCGTCCGTCGGAAGTCCGCGTCGGTTTCTCCGGGGAAGCCCACGATGATGTCGCCGCTGAAGGTCACGTCGGGGATCCAGCGCCGGGCGGCGGCGACCATCGCCAGGTACCGCTCCCGGGTGTACAGGCGCTTCATCCGGCGCAGGACGGCGTTGCTGCCGCTCTGGGCCGGCACGTGGAGCCAGGGGCAGGTCTTGCCCAGTTCGGCGATGGTGCGGATCAGGTCGTCGGTCATGTCGCAGGGGTGGCCGGTCAGGAAGCGGATGCGCTCCAGGCCGTCGATCGTCTCGAGGCGGCGCAGCAGCCCGGCGAAGTCCAGGTCGCCGCTGCGGTAGGCCGTGACGTTCTGGCCCAGCAGGGTGACCTCGCGGCCGCCCCGCGCGACGATCCCGCGGATCTCCGCCTCGATGAGCAGGGGAGCTTTCTCGCGCTGGGGGCCGCGGGTCTCCGGCACGATGCAGTAGGTGCAGCGGTAGTCGCAGCCCTTGTGGATCGTGACCAGGTGGGAATTGTTGGTCGGGTAGGCTTCCGGGGGCGCGACGTAGTGGACGTCGTCGCGGTGCCCGACCGCCACCGGCGCCCTGGCCGGCTCCCCCCGCAGGATCGCGTCCAGCAGGTCGGGCAGCTGGTGGTACTGGTCGACGCCGGCGACCAGGTCGGGGCCGCGGCCGCCGGCGACCAGGCCGTCACCGAGACGCTCGGCCATGCAGCCGCAGACGCCGATGATGTCGGCCGCGGCCAGGCCGCGCCGCCGCAGGCTGCGCAGCTCGCCGATGCGGCTGAGGATCTTGTGCTCGGCCAGGTCGCGCACCGAACAGGTGTTGAGCAGGACGACGTCGGCCTCCAGAGGCGAATCGGCGCGGCCGTAGCCACGGGCGGCCAGGATGCCGTGGATGGCCGAGGAGTCGTAGGCGTTCATCTGGCAGCCGTAGGTCTCGATGTGGACCCGGACGCCGGCCCGCTTGTCGGTCATCGGTCTCCCCCTCCCGCGACCGCGGCCGCCACTTCTCCCCTGTCCGCTCGTTCGCTCCGGACCGCCGTGGCGTAAAGCAGACGCCCGCGCCGTCCTTCCGGGCGCACCAGGACGCGGTCGCCGGGTTCCCGATCGCCCGGCACCAGGACCGTGGCGAAATTGCCGGTCGTGGTCGGCAGCCAGCCGTCCGCGCGCCGGGGGGACTCCACGACCGCCGCCTGCCAGACGCCGACCAGATCGTCCTCGAAGCGTCGCTGCAGATCGCTGCCGACCTCGGTCAGGCGGACGGCCCGCTCGCGCACCACCTCCGGCGGCAACGGCGGCAGCGCGGCGGCGGTCGTCCCCGGTCGGGACGAGAACGGGAAGACGTGTAGGTAGGCCAGGGGCGCCGAGGCGACCAGGTCGAGCGTCGCCTGGAACTCCGCGTCGGTCTCGCCCGGGAAACCGGCGATCACGTCGGCGCCGATGCCGATTCCGGGTCGCGCGGCCGCCGCGGCCCCGATGGCGACGACGACGGTGGCGGCCGCGTAGGGACGTCGCATGCGCCGCAGCACGGCGTCGGCGCCGCTCTGCAGGGACAGGTGCAGGTATGGCTGCAGGTTGGGGCGGCCGGCATAGAGGTCCAGCAACGGCGCCCCCAGCTCGTCGGGATGCAGGCTGCCCAGGCGCACCTTCAGGTCGGGGAACCGCTCCAGGAGCGACGCCAGCAGGTCGGTCAGGCAGGTCCGGGGCGCGAGGTCGCGGCCGTAGGCGCCGAGGTGGACGCCCGAGAGCACGACCTCGGGAGCGCCGCACTCCTGCAGGGAGGCGATCTCCAGCGCGATCGCTTCCGGGGCGCGGGAGCGGGACTTGCCCCGCGCGCGCCAGACCAGGCAGTAGGCGCAGCGCAGGTCGCAGCCGTCTTGGATCTTGACCTGGGCACGGGTGCGTCCGGCGGCGAGCGGACCCGCGCGTGCCGCACGTTCCAGCCTCGCGGACCCTTCAGGGGCGCCGACTTCGACCAACGGGCCGTCGGCGGCCAGCAGCCGGGGCAGCCAGTCCGCGATGGCGCCGCGCTCGCCGGTGCCGAACACGCCGTCGACGCCCGCGAGCGCGGACAGGGCTGCCGGCTGGGCCTGGGCGTAGCAGCCGGTGACGACGACCTTGGCCGCGGGGTTGCGCCGTCGCGCCTCGCGCAGGGTCTGGCGGCCCTTCTGATCGGCGCGGGCGGTGACGGTGCAGCTGTTCAGGACGTAGACGTCGGCGGGTTCGTCCCAGGCGACGATCTCGCACGCGAGGCCGCGGACCGGTCCGTCGCCGAGGCCGGCCATCATGGTCTCGGTGTCGTAGCGGTTGAGCCGGCAGCCGAGCGTGTGGAACGCCACGCGCAGGCGCCGGTGGGGTCCGTCCTGGCCGTCCATGACTGCGTCGCTCCTTTTCTGCGTCGCTCCTTGCGTCGGGCCGGGCGCGCGGCCGTCGGCCGGATGGGAGAAGGGGGTGGCTAGGCGCCACCCCCATCGCTTGCACCGGCCGCTCCGCAGCGAGGCCGGCTAGGCGTCGCCGCCCACGCCGTCGAGGTCGCCGATCGGCGACGCCGGGATGTCCGCGGCGGCGTCGGCGTACTCGTCGGCGCCCTCGGGGTCGATCTCGGTCTCCACCACGTCGTCACGACGCGGGTGGGCCGCGATGTAGGCCTCGAGGGTGTCGCGCGGCTGGTCCTTGTAGAACTCGGCCACCGACAGGACGATGCGGCGGTTCTCGGCGTCCATCTTGATGACGTGCATCGGCAGCGCCTCCTCCTCGTGGAAGAAGAACTGCGGCTTGTCCAGCTTCGGGATGGCCAGGTGGCCGACCGGCACGAACCCTTCGATGTCGTTGCCGATCTCCACCACCATGCCGTGGTCCAGCATGCGGATGACCTTGCCCTCGACCTGGCGGCCCACCGGGTAGTCCTCGGCGAGCGTCGGCCAGGGGTTGTCCTGGAGCTGCTTGATGCCCAGGCTGATCCGGCGCTTGTCGGCGTCGATGTCCAGGATCTGCACCTGGACCAGGTCGCCCTTGCGCACGATCTCCTTCGGGTGGCGGACCCGCTTGGTCCACGACATGTCGGAGATGTGGACCAGGCCGTCGATGCCCTCCTCGACCTCGACGAAGGCGCCGAAGTCGGTGAGGTTGCGCACACGGCCCTCGATGATCGTGCCCACCGGGTAGCGCTCGTTGAGCGACAGCCAGGGGTCCTGCTCGGTCTGCTTCAGACCGAGGGAGATCTTCTCGTTGCCCTTGTCGATCTTCAGGACCATGACCTCGACGTCGTCGCCGATGGACAGGATCTTGCTCGGGTGCTTGATGTGCCGGGTCCAGGACATCTCGCTGATGTGGATCAGCCCCTCGATGCCCTCCTCCAGCTCCACGAAGGCGCCGTAGTTGGTGATCGAGACGACCTTGCCCTGGACGATGGCCTTCTCGGGGTACTTGGCCTCGACGTTCTCCCACGGGTAGTTCTGCAGCTGCTTGAGACCGAGGGAGATGCGCTCGCGGTCGCGGTCGAAGTCCAGGATCTTGACCTGGATCTCGTCGCCGATGTTGACGACCTCGCTGGGGTGCTTGACGCGGCCCCAGGACAGGTCGGTGATGTGCAGGAGCCCGTCGATGCCGCCGAGGTCCACGAAGGCGCCGAAATCCGTGATGTTCTTCACGATGCCCTTGCGGACCTGGTCCTTGTCGAGCTCGGACATCAGGTTCTTCTTCTTCTCCTCGCGCTCGCGCTCGAGCACGATGCGGCGGCTGACCACGACGTTGCGGCGCCGCTTGTTCTTCTTGATGATCTGGCAGTCGATCTCCTTGCCGATCAGCTGGTCCAGATCCGGCACCTGCCGCAGGGCCACCTGGGAGCCGGGCAGGAACGTGTCGACGTCCCACAGCTTCACTACGAGGCCGCCCTTGATGCGGCGGTCCACGACGCCCTTGACGACCTCGCCGTTCTCGTGCGCCTGCTTGATCTTGTCCCAGACCTTCAGGAAGTCCGCCCGCTCCTTCGACAGCACGACCAGGCCGTCCTGGTCCTCGAGGTGCTCGAGGAAGACGTCGAAGGTGTCGCCGACCTTGATCTGCGTGGCGCCGAATTCCTCGATGGGAATGACGCCCTCGCTCTTGAAGCCGATGTTGAGCAGGACCTCGTTCTCGCGCACCTCGACCACGGTGCCCTGGAGGATCTGCCCCTCCTGGATCTCGTTCAGCGTCTGCTCGTACTGGTTGAGCAGCGCCAGCATGTCGAAGTTGGCCGCGTCGCCGTCGTCGTCATAGTCGCGGTTGACGATGCTCGAGGCGTCGAATTCGGTGGTCAGCTTCGGCGTGGCCGGGACCCGGGCGGCCGGGTAGTCGTCGTCCTGCTCCTCGCGCCACTTGCGGGACGGCAGGGGACGGTCGGATCCGGAAGAGTTCGAATGGCGCGCAAACGAACCCCCCGAGTTGGGGTTGGGACTCATTGTGTGGTTCCTCCTAAAAGACGGATTTACCCGGCGATCAGCCGGGCATGTCGCGGAATATACATGCCGGGGGCGGTTTTGGCAAGGGCGGCGACGGAGCGGCGGGGGGGGCTACAGGGGGCGCCGGTTGCGGAAGGTCCGGGCCTCCTTGCGCAGGATGCCGGCGCGGACGCGTTCGGTGGCTTCCCGCTCCCAGTCGGTGAAGGGGTGGCGCTCGGCGGACCGCTCCTGCATCTCGCGGTAGATCGCCTCGAAGAGCCGGCCGATCTCCCGGCTGAGCGCCCTGGGCTCCAGGCGTCGGCCCAGGACGGGCAGGGCGTGCAGGCGGATGGGCGGGGCCAGGGAGACCTCCAGGGGCGCCCGCGGCCCTCCCCCTGGCTGGGGGGACAACGTGCCCCGCAGGAAGATCGGCACGGCAGGCGCACCCGTGCGCTGCATCAGCAGTCCCAGCCCGTTGCGGACCGGTCCGGGCTCGCCGTAGACGCGGCGCATCCCCTCCGGGAAGAACAGGAGGTTCTGGCCCTCGGCCAGGACCTGCGCCGCGCGGTCGAAGGCCGCCGTGTCGTAGATGTTGCGCTTGATGGGGATCGAGTAGAGGAACCGGTACAGCAGGGCCGACGGCGGCAGCCGGAACAGCTCCTCCTTCGCGATCGAGCGGATGTGGTTCTTGCCGGACAGGGCCGCGCCCAGGACGAGCGGGTCCCAGCTGCTGACGTGGTTGGGCGCGAGGATGCAGCCGTGCAGGTTCGCGTGCTCGCGGCCGATGACCCGCAGTCCGGCGAAGCGTCCCACGGAACCGAAGACGGCGAAGGCGATCCGGTAGCGCAGGGACAGCTCGCCCTCCAGGCCGGCGGCGGCCGGCCGGCGGTACGCCAGCAATCGCCGCACCGCGGCCTCGGTGGCCTCGAGCTGGTCCTCGAGCGACAGCATGCTGTTGTCGATGACCACCGCGTCCGGCGGGATGCGCAGGGGGCTCGCGGCGCGCTCGCTGTCGCGGCGGTCGCGGGCCTCCACCTCGCGCAGGACCTCCCCCCGCTCCACCGTCAGGCCGCGGCGGCGGTGCTGGCGCAGCCGCCGCTCGGCGCGCGCTTCCAGGGTGGCGTCCAGGTAGATCTTGGCCGAGGCCAGCGGGAAGACCACCGAACCGATGTCGCGCCCCTCCATGACCACGCCCTGGCGACGGCCCATGGCGCGCTGGCGCGCGACCATCCGCTCCCGCACCGAGGCGTGGGCCGAGACGGCCGAGACCCGGGCCTCGATCTCGGGGGTGCGCACCGCGGCGGAGATGTCGCGCCCGTCCCAGAAGACGGCGGTCTCCCCGCGGCTCGTCCGCAGGGTCAGGTCGGCGCCGTCGAGCAGGCGCAGCAGGGATGCCTCGTCGTCCGGGTCGACGCCGGCGGCGGCGGCGGCCCAGGTCAGGGCGCGGTACATGGCGCCGGAATCCACGTAGAGCAGGCCGAGCCGGTCGGCCAGGGCGCGGGCGGTCGTGGACTTGCCGGAACCGGCGGGGCCGTCGATGGCGACGACGGTGTCGGGCGGCACGGGGCCGTAGGACTGCGGGCCGCAGGGATCGGAGTCGTCGAGCTCGGGAACGTGCAAGACGTGGGCGGGTGTGACGGGGCCGCGCCCCGGGTCAGATCTCACGGCCCACGGCCGCGGCCACGGCCCGGCAGGCAGTCATGGCGGCGCGGAAGGCGGCGGGATCCAGCGACTGGTCGCCGTCGCTCAGGGCCAGCAGGGGGTCGACGTGCACTTCGACCAGCAGGCCGTCGGCGCCCGCCGCGACGGCGGCGCGGCAGAGGGCCGCGACCAGGTTCGCATCGCCGCAGGCGTGGCTGGGGTCGACGATCACCGGCAGGTGCGTGCGCTGCTTCAGCAGCACGACGGTGTTCAGGTCGAGGGTGTTGCGGGTGGCGTCCTCGAAGGTGCGGATCCCCCGCTCGCACAGCACGAGGTCGCGGCCGCCGGCCGACAGCACGTACTCGGCGGCGCTGAGCCACTCGTGCACCGTGGTCATCATGCCGCGCTTGAGCAGGACCGGCTTGCCGCTGCGGCCGACCTCGCGCAACAGCGGCACGTTCTGCACGCTGCGGCTGCCGATCTGCAGCATGTCCGCCACGGCGGCCACGGCCTCGACATCGCGCGGGTCGAGCACCTCGGTGACGACCGGCAGGCCGGTCGCGTCCCGGGCTTCGGCCAGCAGGGCCAGCCCCTCGCGGCCCAGGCCCTGGAAGTCGTAGGGGGACGTGCGGGGCTTGTAGGCGCCCGCCCGCAGGAGGGTTGCACCGGCGTCGCGCACCGCCGCGGCGGTGGCCAGCAACGACCCGCTCGGTTCCACGGCGCAGGGCCCCGCGGCAACCACCAGGCGCTGGCCGCCGAAGACGGCCGCGCCCACGCGGACCAGCGTCGCCTCCTGGCCCGCAGCGCGGCCGCTGCGCGGGTAGCGGTCCGCGTCGGCGGGCCGCAACGGCTTCAGCTGCGGATCGGGACTCACGCCAGGATCTCCTTGAGCGCCTCGAGGCAGCGCCGGTTCTCCGCGGGCAGGCCCACGCTGATGCGGATCGCGCCCTCGCCCAGGCCGAAGGCGTTCATCGGGCGCACGATCACGCCGCGGGCCAACAGCTCCCGGGTCACGCTCGTCGCGTTTCCCGGCACCCGCACCAGCAGGAAGTTGGCCTGCGACGGCGTCACCTCGAGGCCGAGGGCCGCGAGCTCGGCGGCGAGTCGCTCCAGCTGCTCGCGGTTGCGCGCGGCCCGGGCGACTGTCTCCGCTTTCTCCCGCAGCGCCGCGATCGCCGCGACCTGGGCCAACGCATTGACGTTGAACGGTTCCCGGGTCTTGTGCAGCTCGGCGATCAGGCCGGGGTGCGCCACAGCATAGCCCACCCGCAAGCCGGCGAGCGAGTGGATTTTCGAGAAGGTCCGGTTGATCACCAGGTTCGGATGGGCGTCGAGCAGTTCCAGCGTGCGGGGGTAGTCGGGAGCCGTGACGAACTCGACGTAGGCCTCGTCCACCAGGACGATGACCTCCGGCGGGATGTCCGCCAGGAAGGCGTGGAACTCGGCCGCGGTGTTGTAGGTGCCGGTCGGGTTGTTCGGGTTGCAGACGATGACCAGCTTGGTCTTGCCGTCGACGGCGCACGCCATCGCCGGCAGGTCGTGGCGGTCGTCGCGCAGGGGGACCGGCCGGCCGCATTCGAAGTGCACCGCGCAGGTCAGCGGGTAGACGATGAAGCTCGGGTGGCCGAAGACCACGTTCTCCCCGGGAGAGACCAGGGCCCGGATGAACATGTCGATGATCTCGTTGCAGCCGTTGCCGAAGAGCAGCCAGGACGGATCCCGGCCCAGGTCCGCGCCCAGGGCCAGGCCGAGGTCGTGGCAGGCCGCGTCGGGGTAGCGGTTCAGCTCCGCGGCGGCCGCGCGGACCGCGGCGACGACCGACGGCAGCGGTCCTTCGGGATTCTCGTTGCTGGCGAGCTTGATGACGCTGTCCAGGCCGAGTTCGCGCTGGACCTCGCCGATGGGTTTGCCGGGCGAGTAGGGTCGGGTGGCGAGGATCCCGGGACGGAACAGGCGCGTGTAGTCCATGAATTCCTCCTCGTCCGTGCGTGTCGTGACCGGCCCGCTCAGGGCCCGCCGTCGGCGGCGGCGCGCAGGGCCGCGATCTCCCCGGTCGTCAGTTCGCGGAACTTCCCGGGCGCCAGGTCGCCGAGCGTGACCGGCCCGATCGCCGTGCGGTGCAGCCCCAGGACCGTCGCCCCCACGGCGCCGAACATCCGGCGAACCTGGCGGTTGCGTCCCTCCTGGATCTCGAGGATCCAGCGGCGCGGGTCGCGCCCCGGCGGGAGCAGGCGGGCCGGCAGGCAGGGGTGCCCGTCGAGCATGATCCCGCCGTCGGTGAGGCGGGGCCGCGCCGAGGGCGGCAGGGCCGCGGCGAGCCGCACCTCGTAGCGTTTCCACACCTGGCGGCGCGGGCGCAGCAGGGCCTGCGCCAGGTCGCCGTCGTCGGTCCAAATGAGCAAGCCGGTGGTGTCGGCGTCAAGGCGGCCGACGGGGACTAGCCCGGGGCCGAAACCGGCGGCGGCGGCGACGCCCGCGAGGCAGGGCGCCCGGCCCTGCTGGCGCAGGCTGGTGACGACGCCGAGGGTCTTGTGATGGGCCAGCACGCGCCAGGCGGTGGGCCAGGCCGCGTCCTTCCCGTCGACTGTGACGCGGGAGCCCGGCGCGACGCGGCAGCCGGGGCTGGCGGCGACCTCGCCGTCGATGCGCACGCGGCCGTCGGCGATCAGCGTCTCGACGGAACGGCGCGAGCCGAACCCGGCGCGGGCCAGGAAGCGGTTCAGGCGCAGGGCGTCGTCGTCAGACGTCATGGGCCTCGGCGATGTCCGGTTCGCGGGGTTCGTCGGCCGTCGGTCCGCCGTCGGCGACATCCGTCGCGGCGACGGCGGCGTCCGCGACCACCACGAGGATCTCGTCGCCGCGGATGGCGACGGTCTCGAAGTCCTCGTCGGTGATCTCCTCGCCGAGCTGCTGCGCGAAGCGCTTGATCTCCTCGCGGTCGCCGATGATGCCGGCGAGCTCGGGCAGGGGGGGCAGCTGGTGCAGACCCTTGATGCCCATGTGGTTGAGGAACTCGCGGGTTGTGCCGTAGAGGAGGGGGTTGCCGACGCTGTCGCTGCGTCCGGCCACGGTGATCAGGTTGCGCTCGGCCAAGGTCGCCAGCACGCCGCTGACCTGGACGCCGCGGATCTCCTCGATCTCCATGCGCGTGACCGGCTGGCGGTAGGCGATGACCGCCAGGACCTCCAGCGCGGCCTGCGACAGGCGCACGAAGCGACGGCCGCGGTAGAGCTGCTGGATCAGCCCGGCGTACTCCGGGCGCGACGCCAGCTGCCAGCCGCCGCCGAACTCCACCACCGTGAACGTCCTCCCCTGCTGCTCGTACTCGGCGTTGAGGGCGTCGACTGCCTCGCGGAAATCCTTCGCCTCGGCCCCGGGGAACAGGGGCTTGAGCCGGGCCGCGCCCAGGGGGGTGTCGGTGGCGAACAGGAGCGCTTCGAGATCCTGCTTCATGCGCTGGCCTCCGCGGCGTCGGGCGCCGGGCCCGCCGCCTTCGCTGGTTCGTCGTCGGCGTCGTCGAACGCGGTCCGCTCGTCCCAGGTCTCCCCGTCCTCGGAGAAGTCCGCACCGGGCGTCGGCTGGACCCAGATGGCGCCGTTGACCTCGGTCTGCACGATGCGCACGAGGTTGCGCTTGGCGAGCTCCAGGATGGCGATGAAGGTCACCACGACCTCCATCTTGATGGCGTCGTCGCGGAACAGGTCGTCGAAGCGCACCGTGCGCTCCTCGGCCAGCCGCCGCCGGATCAGCCGGACCTTGTCCGCGACCGTGAAGACCTCGCGCACGACGTTGTGGACCAGTTCCTTGCTGACGCGGTCGAAGACCTCGCTCAGGGCGCTGAGCAGCTCGAACATGCCGAGGCGCAGCTGCGGCGGCTCGGCGTTCTCGCGCAGGAAGGGGTAGCGCTGCTGGCGCAGATGCAGCTGGCTGCGGTCGCGCTCGAGGGCCTGGAGGCCGGCCGCCATCTCCTTGTAGCGCTTGTACTCGAGCAGGCGGCGCACGAGTTCGGCGCGCGGGTCCTCCTCGTCGATCTCCTCGTCCTGCGGCGGCGAGGGCAGCAGCAGGCGGGCCTTGATGCGCAGCAGGGTCGCCGCCATCACCAGGAAGTCCCCGGCGGTGTCGAGCGACAGGGCCTGGATGATCTCGAGGTAGGCCAGGAACTGCTCGGTGATCCGCGCGATGGGGATGTCGTAGACGTCGATCTCGTCCTTCTGGATCAGGTACAGCAGCAGATCCAGGGGACCGTTGAAGTCGGGCAGGTCGACGCGGTACGCCTCGCTGGCGTGGAAGTATTCCAGCTCCGGCGGCAGCTCCCAGGAGATGGGGGCGCCGGCGGGCGGCGTGACGATCTCGGGCGTGGCGGCGGGATCCTGCACGGGGCCTCCTACCCGACGCCCATGGCGTCGCGGACGCGCGCCAGGGTCTCGGAGGCGACGGCGCGCGCCCGCGCGCAGCCGGCGTCCACGATCTCGGCGACGCGGCCGGGGCGGCTCTCGTAGCCGGCCCGCCGTTCGCGCAGGGGTTCGAAGTAGGCGATCGCGCCGTCGGCCAGGCGCTTCTTGCAGTCGACGCAGCCGCGCTCGGCGCTGCGGCACTCGGCGGCCGTCCGCTCCGCCTCGTCGGGCAGGAACTTCTGGTACCACGTGTAGACGGCGCAGACGTCCGGGTTGCCGGGGTCGCTGCGGCGCAGGCGCTGCGGGTCGGTGAACGCGGTCTTCAGCTTGGCGCGGATCTCGTCGGGGGCGGCCGCGATCTCCACCGCGTTGCCCAGGGACTTGCTCATGCGCCGCCCGTCGGTGCCCGGGAAGCGCCCGAACTTCGTGACCAGGCCCTCCGGTTCCGGGAAGAGCTCGCCGAAGTGGTGGTTGAAGCGCCGCGCGATCTCGCGGCACAGCTCGAGGTGCGGCAGCTGGTCCTCCCCGACCGGCACGGCGTGCGCGCGGTAGGCCAGGATGTCGGCGGCCTGCAGGACGGGGTAGCCCAGGTGACCGAAGCTGATCTCGCCGGCGAGGTCGAGGTCGCGCACCTGCTCCTTGAACGTCGGGTTGCGCTCCAGACGGCCCAGGGAGATCAGCATGCAGGCCACCAGGTACAGTTCGGCGTGCTCCTTGACGGCGGACTGCACGAACAGCACGGAGCGTTCGGGGTCGAGCCCGGCCCCGAGCCAGTCCAGGATCATCTCGCGGGAGTTGTCGCGGATCTCGTGCGACTTGTCCAGGGCCGTGGTCAGGACGTGCCAGTCGGCCACCATGAAGTAGCAGTCGTGCTCGTCCTGCAGCCGGATCCAGTTCTCCAGCGCGCCGGTGTAGTTGCCCCAGTGCAGGCGCCCGGTGGGACGGTTGCCGCTGAGGATGATCTTCTTGGTCACGGATGGGTTCCTCGGGAGCGTGGTCCGGATTCGCGACCCGGCTGCCGCCGGGCCGGTCGGCCCGCGTGCAGGCGAGCGAGGGGCTACAGTACCATCGGCGGCGGTGCCTGTCAAAGCCGACGCCGCCGCGCCCGCGGGTGGGCGCTGCGGTAGGCCTCGGCCACGAAGGCCCGGTCGACGTGGGTGTAGATCTCGGTGGTGGTGATGGCGGCGTGGCCGAGCAGCTCCTGCACCACGCGCAGGTCGGCGCCGCCCTCCAGCAAGTGCGTGGCGTAGGTGTGGCGCAGCACGTGGGGTGTGAGCGACTCGGGCGCGCCGCTGGCCGTCCCCCAGCGCTTGACCAGACCCCAGACCGCGACGCGCGACAGGCGTCCGCCGCGTGCGTTGACGAACAGGGCCGCCGAGGGTCTGCGGCCGGGCAGCTCCGGGCGCCCCCGCGCCAGCCAGGCGGCGACGGCGGCGAGCGCGGGTCGGCCGACCGGCACCAG
>DYDD01000001.1:67138-68365 GCA_020718045.1 Fibrobacter sp.
TGCTGCCCTTGCCCCGCACGCGCAGCGAGGCATCGCGTCGGTCGAGGTCGGTCACGTCGAGCCCGCACAGCTCGCTGGCGCGCAGGCCGCAGCCGTAGAGGATCTCCAGCACGGCCCGGTCGCGCAGGCCGGCGGGCTCGTTCGCGGGCGGCGCTTCCAGCAGCGCCCCGACCTGGGCCCCGGACAGGACGACCGGGAGCTTGCGCCCGATCTTCGGCGCCAGGATCAGCAGGGTGGGGTCGCCGGCGGCGAGCCCCTCCGCGGCCAGGAAGCGGTGGAACGAGCGCAGGGTCGAGACCAGACGGGCGCGCGAGCGGGGGCCCAGGCGCTCGGCGGTGTCCAGCAGGAACGACCGCAGGGCGGAGGTGCCGACCTGCGCCGGGTCCGGCAGCCCGTGCCCGCAGGCCCAGGCGCGCCAGGACTGCAGGTCGCGGGCGTACGCCTCCAGCGTGCCGGCGGCCAGGCCCTTCTCCGCCGAGGCGTGGGCCAGGAAGCCGGTGAGGGCGTCGTCCCAGGCGCGGCTCACGCGCCCTCCCGTCGCTCGGCGGCGAAGAAGGAGAGCAGGCGCTCGACGTCCGCGGCGCCGAGCCCGCGCACCTCGGAGAGCTGCTGCGCCGAGGCGCGCCGGATGTCGTCCACCGACGCGAAGTGGTGCAGCAGGGACAGCTTCTTCACCCGGCCGATGCCCGGCACGGCGTCCAGCACCGAGCCGGTGGTGCGCTGCTCGCGCAGCAGGCGGTGGTAGGTGATGGCGAAGCGGTGCGCCTCGTCGCGGACCTGCTGCAGCAGCTGCAACGCCCCGCTGGTGCGGGGCAGCCGCAGGGGCGGCAGGCCGCGCTCGCGCACGATGAGCTCCTCGCGCTTGGCCAGGCCGATCAGCTCCACGGCGTGCAATCCCAGCGCCGTGAGCGCGGCGCGGGCGGCGCCCACCTGGCCGGCGCCGCCGTCGATCAGGACCAGGTCGGCCGGCGGCAGGCCCTTCTCGATCAGGCGCGCGTAGTAGCGGTGCAGCACCTCGCGCATGGAGGCGAAATCGTCGATGCCGTCGACGGTCCGGATGCGGAAGCGCCGGTAGCGCGATTTCAGCGGGTGGCCGTCGCGGAAGAAGACGAGGGAGGCGACGGTCTCGCGCCCCTGGAAATTGGAGATGTCGAAACACTCGATCGTCTCGGGCAGGGCGCGCAGGTCGAGGGCCGCCTGCAGCGCCGCGCTCCGTTCCGGAGCGGC
>DYDD01000001.1:68385-71351 GCA_020718045.1 Fibrobacter sp.
CCTTCAGCCGGCGCGCTTCCAGCTTGTGCAGGGCGTTGGCCGCGGCCATGGCGACGGCCTCGTGCTTGGGGCCGCGCCGCGGTCGAGCCAGCTTCACCGGCCGGCCGCGCAGGTCCGTCAGGCGCGCGGCCCAGGCCTCGCGGTCGGTGAGTTCGTGGTCCAGCAGCACCAGCGGGGGCAGGTCGCCGGCGCGCGGGTAGTACTCGCGCAGCAGCTGCTCCAGGAAGGCGGGCGTCCCGCTCTCGAGCCGGTCCTCGAGGTGGAACTCGTGGCTGGTCAGCACCCGGCCCCGGCGGATCCGCAGCACGATGCCGCAGGCCCGCGCACCGTCGCGGGCCACGGCGCAGGCGTCGAGGTCGCCGCTCAGGCCGTGGATGGGACTCAGCGCTCCTAGTGTGGTTTCGAGCACTCGCAGACGGTCGCGGACGCGGGCGGCCTCCTCGTAGCGGCGGGCGGCGGCGTGGTCGGCCATCTCGGCCTTCAGCTCCGCGACCAGGGAGGCGTCCTCCCCTTCCAGGAACCGGACCAGGGCCGCGACCTTGCGCCGGTAGGCGGCCGCGTCGTCGTAACCGACGCAGGGCGCGCTGCAGCGGCCGATCTGCCAGTCCAGGCAGGGGCGCGGCACGGTCTGCCGCGGCAGGTCCAGGTCGCAGGTGCGCACCTGGAAGATCCGCAGGGCGTGCTGGATCGTCTCGCGCATGGCCCGCACGCTGGTGTAGGGGCCGAAGCAGCGGGAGCCGTCGTCCGCGAGGCGGCGCACCACCTCGACCCGGGGGAAGGCCTCCTGCAGGGTGATGCGCAGGTAGGGGTACCGCTTGTCGTCCTTCAGGCGGATGTTGTAGCGGGGGCGGTACTCCTTGATGAGCTGGTCCTCGAGGACCAGGGCCTCGGTCTCGCCGCGGGTGACGATGTAGTCGACATCGGCGATCCGGCGCACCAGCTGGGCGGTCTTGGGGTCCTTGTCGGTGTCCTGGAAATAGGACCGCACCCGGGCCGAGAGACGCACCGCCTTGCCGACGTACAGCACCTTGCCCTGGGCGTCCTTGTGGAGGTACACGCCCGGGGAATCCGGCAGCCCCGCCAGACGGTCCCGCAGGGCGGCGAGGGCGTCGTTTTCCTGGTCGCGACTTGACATCGGCGAGGGTCCCTGCTAGTTTCTGTCGGTTGTCCCGAAGGAGGTCCGACGTTGCCGCATCACAAGAGTTGTAAGAAGCGCATGAAGACGAGCGCCCGCCAGCGCCTGGTGAACCGCCAGAACCGCAGCGAGATGCGCACCGAGCTGAAGAACTTCCGCGCCGCGGCCCCGGTGGCCGAGAAGACGCCCGAAGCCCTCAGCGCCATCTACAGCATGCTGGATGTCCAGGCCCGCAAGGGCGTCATCCCGAAGCAGCGCGCTTCCCGCCTCAAGGCCCGCATGGCCGCCCTCTACGCGAAGTAGGGATCCGCCCGGCGCCTTGCCGCTCCGCTTCCAGACGGGACCCCCTCCAAGGGGTCCCGACTTCTTCATACCGCCGAACCTCGTTCAGGCAAGCGGGCCGCGCCTCGGCGCGCCCAGCACGTCCTCCATCGTGACCAGCCCCGGCCCCGCCTGCGCGGCGTAGCGCACCGCGGGCACGAGACCGCGCAGGAACGCCCGGCGCGAGTGGGCCCGGTGCGTCAGGACGAGGGTCTCCTCGTCGTCGCTGAAGATCCAGGTGTGCTCGCCGGTCACGCCGCCGATGCGCAGGCTGCTGGTGGGCACGGTGCCGGCGCCGCGACGGTCCTCCCAGGTGCGGGCCAGTGCGCGCGCCGTGCCGCTGGGCAGGTCCTGCTTGTGGCGGTGGTGCGTCTCGACCTGCGCCGGCATGAAGCCTTCCGGCAGCACCTCGGCCAGCTTCTCCAGCAGCAGCCGCAGGGTCGGGATCCCGACGCTGAAGTTGCTGGAGAGCACCACCGCGTGGGTCTGCGCGTAGGCGCGCAGGCGCCGCAGCTGGTCCTCGTCGTGGCCCGTCGTCCCGATCACCAGGGGCGCCGCGGTCGCCGCTGCGCCGTCGAGAAGGCCGCCGAGCGCCGGCGCCAGCGAGAAGTCGACGATCACGCCGTCGCGGGGGTGGACCTCGGCGAGCCGGTCCTGGGGGGTCAGCGGCAGGCGCGGGTGGAAGGCGCCGACCGGCCGCTCGTGCCCGACCTCGGTCAGCAGGGCGGACAGGGCGAACCCTTCGGTGCTCTCGATCAACTCGGTGACCAGTCGGCCCATGCGCCCCTCGGCGCCGTGGACGCTGACGTCGATCATGTCCCCTCCCCGTCCAGGAGCGCGCCCAGCGGCCCCGCGTGGACCTGCCGCAGCCAGGCCTGGTTCTCCGGCAGCGCCGGGACCAGCGGCAGCCGCAGGTCGTGGGTGCAGAGCCCCATCAGCGACAGCAGCTCCTTGACCGGCACGGGGTTGGTCTCCCGGAAGCAGGCTTCGACGATGGGGCGCACGGCCTCGGCGAGTGCGCGGGCGCGCGACGCTTCACCAGAGTTCCAGGCGTCCCAGGTGCGCACCAGCGCACGCGGCAGCAGGTTGCTGACGACCGAGACGGTGCCCGCGCCACCGAGGGCGTACACGTCCAGGTTCAGGCCGTCGTCGCCGGAGAAGACCTGCAGGTCGGCGATGCCGCAGACCTCGGCGATCTGCTCCAGGTTGCCGCTGGCCTCCTTCACCGCCACGACGTTGGGCTCCGCCGCGAGCGCGCGGACGGTCGCGGGCAGGATGTTGACCGCCGTGCGGCCGGGCACGTTGTAGAGGACCAGGGGCAGGTCCACCTCCCGCGCCACGGCGCCGTAGTGGGCGATCAGCCCGTGCTGCTGCGGCTTGTTGTAGTAGGGCGAGATGAGCATGGCCGCGTCGGCGCCCCAGGCGGCCGCGTCGCGGGTCTGGGCGATCGTGGTCCGCGTGACGTTGGAGCCGGCGCCGGCGACCACGGCGCAGCGGCCCCGCGCCGCCG
>DYDD01000001.1:71424-72803 GCA_020718045.1 Fibrobacter sp.
CACCAGGCCCGCCACCCCGGCCTCGACCTGCCGCGCCACCAGGCGCTCCCAGGCCGGCTTGTCCAACTCGCCGTCGCGGAAGGGCGTCACCAGGGCGGTGTAGACGCCCCGCGGCAGGAATCGCTTCTCAGACATCCCCATCGACCTCCCCGCGGTACGCCGTGACGGCGGGACCGTTCAGGCGCAGCTTCGCCGACGCCCCGTCCGGCGTCACCGCGATGGTCAGCCGATCGCCGCCCCTTGTCAACAGGACGACCGGCGAGACGGCGCGCCCCAGTTTCCACAGCACCAGCGCGGTGGCCGAGGCGCCGGTGCCGCAGGCCAGGGTCTCGGCTTCCACGCCCCGCTCGTAGGTGCGCAGGCGCCAGGCGTCGCCGGCGGGAGCGACGAAGTTGACGTTCGTCCCGGCGGGCGCGAAGGCGGCGTCGCGGCGCAGCGCGGCGCCCCAGCGCGGCACGTCCACCGCGTCGACGTCGCCCACCGGCACCACCAGGTGCGGCACGCCCGTGTCGGCGCGGTGCAGCTCGCCGAAGGGGTGGTCGCCGGCGGCCGCGATCCCGAGCGCCAGGCCGCGCGGCGGCGTCAGGTCCACGCTCACCAGCCCGTCGTCCTCGCAGCGGCCGCGCAACGGGCCGCTGGCCGTGGCGCAGGTCCCTTCGCGCCCGATGAGGCCGCGGTCGCGGGCGAAGGCGAAGGCGCAGCGGGCCCCGTTGCCGCACATCGACGCCTCGCCGCCGTCGCTGTTGTGGTAGGCCATGCCGAAATCGGCGCCGGCCGCCGGGCCGACCACGATCAGGCCGTCGGCGCCCACGCCGCGGCGGCGGTCGCAGAGCGCGGCGATGCGGTCGCGGTCGAGGGGCTCGCCGGGGGCGAGGTCGGCGGCGTCGATCATGATGAAGTCGTTGCCGGCGCCGTGCATCTTCACGAAGGGCAGTCGGTGGGTCACGGCTCCTCCCGGGTGTCGGGGTCGTCGGCAGCGTCCGGGGCGAGCGCGCTGGCGGTCGAGTCTGCAGGCGACGCGACCAGCGAGTCGGGCGCAACTGATGCCACCGGTCGCGGCGGCGGTGCGTTCAGGCACGGGATCCCCCGCGCCGGCACCGGCGGCAACGCGACCGGCAAGGGCATCCCCGGCTCCACGGTCAGCGAGTCGGCGACGGCGAACGGTTCCCAATTCCAGGTCACTCTGTCGGCGAGAGAAGTGTCGGCGAGCGCGGTGGAGTCCGGCAGCGCGCTCAGCAGGCTGTCGCCGTCGAGATCCGCGAACAGGACGACCCGGACCGCGCCGGGGCCGGCCTGGTCCCAGACGGCGGTGTCGCCGGCCGCGACCCGCAGGCGCGGCGACGCGGCGGCGCCGGCGTGCACGGGCGCGAAGCCGGTAT
>DYDD01000001.1:72838-81806 GCA_020718045.1 Fibrobacter sp.
GCGCGCGCCGACTCGGCGGCGGCCGGGTAGAAGCCCCGCACGCTGCCGGGATCGCGCGGCGCGAAGAGGCGGATCGTGCCGAGGGACGTGCGCGGCGTCTCCCGGGTCGTGGCGCAGGTGCCCGGCAGCAGGCGCTGGGCCTCGTCCTCCCCCGCGCGCAGGTCGTGGTTTGCATCCAGGAAGAGCCGGGCCACCCAGGGCCCGCCGGGGGCCGGCAGCCAGGCCGCCGCGAGGAAACCGCTGCTGTCCGCTTCGGCGCGGCGGGCCAGTTCCCGGCGGTTCCAGGGCAGCGACTCCGGTTCGGCCGGGTACAGTTCGAGCACGGCGTCGCGGGCCGCGTCGTCGTGGAAGACGGCGGTCAGCTCGATCCGGCCGGCCGGCAGGCTGTCGGCGGTGGCGATCGGGTAGCGTCGCGTGCGGTCGGAGGCGACACGGTGGGCGTCGGGCAGGCCGCGCGGGATCTCCACCACCACGACCGCGTCCGCCGGCAGGGTGTCGCGCAGCAGCACCTCGGCGCGGCGGCGGCCGTGCCATCTCGTCTTGGCGATCTCCAGCGGCGGGTACAGCTTCAGGAAGCGCTGGGCCGGCCGGGGATCGACCTTCTCCGAGAACGTGAATTCCAGGCGGTCGACGCCCCGCAGGCCCACCGCGCCGGAATCCGGACTGACCGTCAGCAGCACCGGCGGCGTGCGGTCCTCGGGGCCGCCGCGCGGCGGTTCGATCTGGGCGCAGGCCGCGGCCAGGCACGCCGCCAGGGCGGGGACCAGGCTCCCCGCCCTCCGGGCGGCGATGTGCGGCCGGCGCGCCATCGTCAGGCCATCAGCAGGGCGATGATGGCCCGCTGCGCGTGCTGGCGGTTCTCGGCCTCGTCGAAGACCACCGAGTGCGGCCCGTCCATCACCTCGTCGGTGATCTCCTCCCCGCGGTGGGCGGGCAGGCAGTGCATCACGATGTGCTTCGGATCGGCGGCGGCCAGCAGGCCGGCGTTGATCTGGTAGGGCGCGAAGTCGGCGCGGCGCTTCACGGCCTCCGCCTCCTGGCCCATGCTGTAGAAGGCGTCGCTGTAGATGACGTGGGCGCCCTCCACGGCCTCCTGCGGGTCGTGCGTGATGCAGAAGGAGGCGCCGTCCTGCTCGGCGGCGTCCATGATCCCCTGGTCCGGCTCGTAGCCCGGCGGGCAGGCCAGCACGAAGTTGAAGGGGAAGCGCCGGGCGGCGTTGATCCAGCTGTTGGCGAGGTTGTTGCCGTCGCCCACCATGACCACGGTCTTGTTCTCGATGGTCCCGAGGTGCTCCTCGACGGTCAGGATGTCCCCCATCACCTGGCAGGGGTGCAGCAGGTCGGTCAAGCCGTTGATGACCGGGACGTCGGCGTGGCGCGCCAGCTCCACGACCTCGCCGTGGTCGAACCAGCGGATCATGATCGCGTCGACGAAGCGGCTCATCACCTTGGCGACGTCGTGGACGGACTCCCGCACGCCCATCCCGATCTCCTTGTCCGTGATGAACAGGGAGCGGCCGCCGAGCTGCGCCATGGCCGTCTCGAAGCTGACGCGCGTGCGCAGGCTGGGCTTGGCGAAGACGCAGGCCAGGGTGCGGTTGGGGTGCGAGTGCGGCAGCTCGTGGCGGCGCGCCAGGGGCTTCTGCTGCTTCGCCAGGTCCAGGATCCGCCGCAGGTCCGCCGGGGTGTGCTGGGGGATCGAGAGGAAGTCCTTCTGTCCGAGACTCATCGTGCCTCCTCGCGGCCGGCCGCGCCGGCGCGCTCGCGTGTCGTGTTACAGGATGTAGCGGCTCAGGTCCTCGTCGCGCACCAGCCCGGCCAGGCGCCGCTCCACGTAGTCGCCGTCGATCGTCACCGGGCCGCCGACGTTCTCCGGGGCGTCGAAGAGCAGGTCGTCGAGCAGCTGCGCCATGATGGTCTGCAGCCGCCGCGCGCCGATGTTCTCCAGGCGCCGGTTCAGTTCCATGGCGATGCCGGCCAGGCGCTCGACGGCCTCGTCGGTGAAGCCCACCGTCACGCCGTCGGCCGCCAGGAGCGCCTGGTACTGCTTCAGCAGGGAGCTGTCGGGCTCCCTCAGGATCCGCAGATAATGCTCCTCGGCCAGGTGGTCGAGTTCGACGCGGATGGGGAAGCGGCCCTGCAGCTCGGGGATCAGGTCGCTGGGCTTGCTCATGTGGAAGGCGCCGGCGGCGATGAACAGGATGTGGTCGGTCCGCACCGGGCCGTGCTTGGTGGTGACGGTGGAGCCCTCGACGACCGGCAGCAGGTCGCGCTGGACGCCCTCGCGGCTGACGTCCGGGCCGTGCCCGCCGCGCCCGGTCGAGGCGATCTTGTCGATCTCGTCGATGAAGACGATGCCGCCCTGCTCCACCAGCTCCAGGGCCTGCTGCGCCAGCTGCTCCTGGTCGAGCCGGCGGTCGAGCTCCTGGTCGGCGAGCACCTTGCGGGCCTGCGCGACGGTCATCACGCTCTCGCGGGTCTTCTTCGGGAAGAGCGAACCGAGGCCGTCGGCGAACGAGGCGTCCATCTCCTCCCCGGCCGCGGTGAAGATGTTGGCCAGCGGGACGCGCTGCGAGCTGGTCGTGATCGTGACGCTGCTCTCCTCCAGCACCCGCTCGCGGACCTGCTGGCGGATCTTCTCGCGCGAACGCTGCCAGCGCTGTTCGCGCTCCGGTTCGCCGCCGGCCGCGAGGGGCGGGAAGAGCAGGTCGATGAGCTTCTCCTCGACCGCCGCCTCGAGGTCGGCGCGCAGCTCGTCCTCCTTGCGGCGGCGCAGCAGCGCGATGCCGACCTCCACCAGGTCGCGGATCATCGAATCCACGTCGCGGCCGACGTAGCCCTTCTCGGTGAACTTGGTGGCCTCGACCTTCAGGAAGGGCAGGCCCGCCAGCTGCGACAGGCGTCGCGCGATCTCGGTCTTCCCCACGCCGGTGGGCCCGATCATGATGATGTTGTTGGGCACGATCTCGGCGGCGGCCGCCGCCGGCAGCCGCAGGCGGCGCCAGCGGTTGCGCAGGGCGATCGCCACCGCGCGCTTGGCCCGTTCCTGCCCGATGATGTGGCGGTCGAGCTGCGCGACGATGGCCCGGCAGGACCACGTGGACGCCTCGCTCGCGAACTGCAGGGTCACGCCTCGTCCTCCCCCCCGCCGAGCTCCAGCAGGGTGACCTGGTCGTTGGTGTAGATGCAGATCTCGCCGGCCACGCGCAGCGACTCGCGGCAGATCCCGGCCGCCGGCAGCGCAGTGTGGCGCAGCAGGGCCCGGGCCGCCGCCAGGGCGTAGGGCGCGCCGGAACCGACGGCGGCGCAGCCCTCCTCGCCCTCGATGACGTCGCCGTTGCCCGAGATCGTGTAGAGGTCGACGCCGTCGGTGCAGAGCAGCATGGCCTCCAGCCGCCGCAGCACCCGGTCGCTCCGCCACTGGCGGGCCATCTCCACGGCGGCGCGGCGCAGGTTGCCCCGCGACCGTTCGAGGTGGCCCTCGATCGCCTCGAACAGCGTGAGCGCGTCGGCGGCGCCGCCGGCGAAGCCCACCAGGACCTTGCCGCCCAGCAGGCGGCGCACCTTGACTGCGCCGTGCTTGACGACCGTGGCGCCGAGGGTCACCTGCCCGTCGCTGGCGATGGCCGCGGCGCCGTCGCGCAGCACCGCCAGCACCGTCGTGCTGCGTCGTCTCATCCTGGTCTCCGTCCTGACCGGTTCCCCCGGCCGCCGCTCATTCGGAGCGCGGGTGGGCCTTCCGGAACTCCTCCCGCAGGCGGGCCCGGGAGAGGTGGGTGTAGATCTGGGTCGTGGCCAGGTGCTCGTGCCCGAGCAGCTCCTGGACCACGCGGATGCCGGCGCCCCCGTCGAGCAGGTGGGTGGCGAAGGAGTGGCGCAGGGTGTGGGGCGACACGCCGCGCAGGCCGGCCAGTTCGCCGGCGTGGCGCGCGACCATCGCCTGCACCGTGCGGTGCGCGATGCGGCGGCCGTGACGGGCGACGAACACCGGCCGCGAGCGGTCGGTTCCGCGCAGCGTGCCGTCGCGCAGCGCCAGCAGGCCTTCGCCGTCGAGGCTGCCCTCGAGGTGCTGCAGCAGCGCCGCCGCGGTGGCCCCCAGCAGGGGTTGCAGGCGTTCCTTGTCGCCCTTGCCCCGCACGCGGACACGTTCTCCGGGAAGGTCGAGGTCGCCCAGGTCCAGGCCGACGACCTCCGCGAGGCGCAGCCCCAAGCCGTAGACGGACTCCAGGATCGCCCGGTCGCGGCGGCCCCGGGGCGTCGTCGTGTCGGGCAGGGCCAGCAGGGCCTCGACCAGTTCCTCGGAGAGGTCGCGCGGCAGGCGCCGCTCCCGGCCCGCCGCGGTGCGGCCGCCGGACAGGGCCGGCGGCAGCGCCGGCAGCACCCCGTCGAGGTGCAGGTAGCGGGCGAAGCCGCGGATCGCCGCCAGATGGCGGGCGATGGTGGACTTGCTGCGGCCGCGCCGCCGCATCTGGGCCAGGTGGTCGCGCAGGGCGGGGCGCTCGGCGAAGAGGCGGCGCCAGTCGCGGTCGTCGGGAGCTTCCGGCAGGTGGCCGGCGGCGCGCGCGTCGGCGACGAAGCCGTCGAGGTCGCGGCCGTAGGCGGACACGGTCCGCGGGCTGCTCCCCTTCTCGGCCGCCAGATGGCGTCGGAACTCCTGCACGCGGTCCACGGTCACCTCCCTCGCGAATCTACCATCGGCCCACAGGGGTGGCAAGCAGGGCCGCGGCGCCTGACGGCTACGGCGCCAGCAACGCGGCCGTCGCGGGCTCGGCGAGATGCGCGCGCAGGGCGGCGAGCGAACGCTCGGCCAGGAGCTCCTTGCGCTGCTGGCGGCTGCGCCGCCCGCGGGCGGCGTCCGCCGGGACCGGCAGCAGGCCGAAGTTGGCGTTCATCGGGCTGAAGCGGCGGCTCGTCCCGTCGCGCAGGAACCCGTCGAGCAGGGCCCCCAGCAGGGTCCGGTCCGGCCAGTCCGGCAGCTCGAGCGCCCGCAGCTCGGCCGCCAGGCGCCAGGCCGTGGTCAGGCCCGAGGCGATCGACTCCACGTAGCCCTCGACGCCCGTGATCTGCCCGGCGAAGCGGATCCGCGCGTCGTCGCACAGGGCGAAGCGGGGGTCCAGCAAGCGGGGCGCGTCGAGGTAGAGGTTGCGGTGCAGCTGCCCGTAGCGCACGAATTCCGCGCGCTCCAGTCCCGGGATCATCCGGAAGACGCGGCGCTGTTCGCGCTGCTTCAGGCGCGTCTGGAAGCCCACCAGCCCGTAGATGGTCCCGGCCTCGTTCTCCTGGCGCAGCTGCACCACGGCGTGGGCCCGCTCGCCCGTCCGCGGATGCCGCAGACCCACCGGGCGCAGCGGACCGTGGGCGAGCGTCTCGGGACCGGTGTCGGCGATCTCCTCGACGGGCTGGCAGCCGTCGAAGAGCAGGGACTTCTCGAAGTCGTGGACCTCGGTGCACTCGGCCGCGACCAGCGCCGCGCAGAAGGCCCGGTACTCGTCGCGGTCCAGGGGGGCGTTCCAGTAGTCCGCCTCGCCCTTGTCGTAGCGCGCGGCGCGGAACAGCCGGTCGCAGTCCAGCGACTCCAGGCTCACCGAGGGGGCGACGGCGTCGAAGAAGTGCAGCCCCGCCCCGCCCGTCCGCCGCGCGATCG
This sequence comes from Fibrobacter sp., assembly GCA_020718045.1. GTDB lineage: Bacteria > Krumholzibacteriota > Krumholzibacteriia > LZORAL124-64-63 > LZORAL124-64-63 > PNOJ01. Next base: position 78,483 of record DYDD01000001.1, read on the forward strand.
CGGCGTTGAGGTCCGGCGAGGTCAAGGGGCCGGTCGCGACGATCCAGCGCAAAGCGGGATCATCATCGAAGTCCACGATTTCGTCCCGGACCAGCGTGACGAGGGGCTCGGCGGCGATCAGCGCGGCGACGGCCGCAGAGAAGCGCTCGCGGTCCACGGCCAGCGCCGCGCCGGCGGGCACGGCGGCGCCGCGGGCGGCGGCGAGCAGCCGGCAACTCGCCAGGTCCAGCTCGGCCTTGAGCAGACCCGAGGCCGTGGCGGGTTCGGTGCTCTTGAGCGAGTTGGAGCAGACGATCTCCGCCAGGCCGGCGGTGCGGTGGGCGGGCGTGGTACGCAGCGGGCGCATCTCGTGCAGCGTGCAGGGCACGCCCAGCCGGGCCAGCTGGAGCGCCGCCTCGCAGCCAGCCAGGCCGCCGCCGACCACGTGGACCTGGCTGCGGTTCATCGCGAGGTCTTGGGGGGCGCCGCTTTCCTGGGCGCCGTCTTCTTGGTTGCGGCCTTCTTGGTCGCTGCCTTCTTGGTCGGGGCCTTCTTGACCATCGCCTTCCCGGTCGTCGTCTTCTTCTTGGCCGTCTTCTTGGTCGGGGCCTTTTTCGTCGTCGTCTTCTTGGAGGTCGCCTTCTTGGTCGCCGCCTTCCGGGCACCACCCGCCGGCCGGCGGCCCTTCTTCTCCGCCGCGGCGGCGATCAGGACCACGGCCTGCTCCAGGGTCACGGCGAGCGGGTCCTCCCCTTCGCGCAGCGTGGCGTGATGCTTGCCGTCGCTCACGTAGGGTCCGTAGCGGCCCTGGATGACCTGCAAGGGGGCGCCGCTCTGCGGATGGTCTCCGATCTCCTTGAGGACCGGCTTGCGGTTCTTGTTCTGGATCCGCTTCAGCGCTTCCTCGAGCGTGATCGTGAACAGCGCCTCGGTGCTGTCGATGCTCGCGAAGACGCGCGCCCGCTCGACGTACGGACCGAAGCGGCCCAGCCCGGCGTGGACCGGCTTGCCGGTCTCCGGGCAGACGCCGACAACCCGCGGCAGCGAGAGCAGCCGCAGCGCCGCCTGCAGGTCGATCGCGGCGGGATCGGCGGCGCGGCCCAGGCTCACCCGCTTGGGCTTGGGCTGGTCCTCGACGACCTCGCCGAGCTGGAGGTACGGGCCGAACGGACCGGTGCGCACGTAGATGCTCAGCCCGCTGTCCGGGTCCCGGCCGATGGGCTCGTCGGCCCGCTCGCGCGCGGCCAGCAGGTCGGCGGCCCGCTCGGGGGTCAGCTCGTCGATCAGCAGGTCTACCGGCAGCGTGGCCCGGCGGGCGCCCTCGCCGTTACCGGCCTGGACGTAGACGTAGGTGCGCCCGATGCGCACCTGGAGCGGCTCGCCGGTCCCCGGTTCGGCGCCGATGTCGATGGCTGGGTAGTCGATCAGCGGGAGCTGCTCGTCGACGTCGCGCACCAGGCCGCGGCCCTCGGCCGCGCTGCCGCGGTAGAACGCGTCCAGGAAGTCCACGCGGTCCACCTCACCCGCCGCGATCCCGTCGAGCGCCTCCTCCATGCGGGCGGTGAACTTCAGGTCGACGTAGTGGTCGAAGTGCTTGCGCAGGAGGTGGATGACCGCCATGCCGATGTAGGTGGGCACGAGCGCCCCCTTGCGCTTCACCGCGTACTCGCGCTGCTCGATGGTGGAGATGGTGGGCGCGTAGGTCGAGGGACGGCCGATCCCCTCCTCTTCCAGCCGCTTGATGAGCGAGGCCTCGGTGAAGCGGGCCGGCGGGGTCGTCGCGTGCTGCGTGGGCGTGAGCGAGCGCAGGACGGCGGCGTCCCCGGGACGGCCCAGGAACTGGCCCGTCTCGAGCTGGGGCAGCAGCGTGTCCTGGTCCTCCTTGCCGTTGACCTTCAGGAAGCCGGGGAAACGCACCACCGAGCCGTTGGCGCGCAGCATCAGGCTGCTGCCGGCGGCCTTGGCGGTCAGGTCCACGGCGGTGCTGTCCACCACGGCGTCGGTCATCTGGCTGGCCAAGGTGCGGCGCCAGATCAGGTCGTAGAGGGCGCGCTCCTCCTTGTCCAGCCAGCGGGCGACCGCGTCCGGGCTGCGGTGCAGGTCGGTGGGCCGGATGGCCTCGTGGGCCTCCTGGGCCGACTTCGCCGCCGTCTTGTAGCGGCGCGGCCCCTGCGTGTAGTCCGGCCCGTACACGGTACGGATCAGCTCGGCCGCGTTGCGCAGGGCCTCTTCGCTGAGCGTCAGCGAATCGGTGCGCATGTAGGTGATCAGACCCTCGCGCTCGCCGGCGCCGAGGTCGACGCCCTCGTAGAGCTTCTGGGCGATCTGCATCGTGCGCCGGGGCGTGAACCCCAGCTGGCTGCTCGCCGCCTGCTGCAGCGTCGAGGTGGTCAGCGGCGGCTTCGGGCGGCGGCGCGACTCCTTGCGCTCGATGTTTCCCACCCGCCAGGGCAGCGCCTCGGCCGCGGACGCGGCCAGTGTCCGGGCCAACTCGCCGTCGAGCTGCAGCACCCCGCGGGCGCCGCCGTCGCCCTGCCGGTTGCGGGGCAGCTTGAGCCGGCCGGTGTCGGGATCGAAATCCTTGCTCCCGGCCAGGCGCTGCCCGTCGACGGTGGTCAGGCGGGCCGCGAAGGGCTCGCCGGAGGCCGGGACCAGGGTCGCTTCGAGATCCCAGAACTCGGCGCTGCGGAAGCGCAGCCGAGCCTCTTCCAGCTCGACGAGCAGGCGCAGGGCGGCGCTCTGCACGCGGCCCGCGCTGAGCTTGGTGCGCACCTTCTTCCAGAGCACCGGCGACAGCGTGTAGCCGAAGAGCCGGTCCAGGATGCGGCGGCTCTCCTGCGCCTGGACGAGGTCCAGGTGCAGGTCGCGCGGGTTGGCCAGGGCCTTGAGGATGGCGTGGCGCGTGATCTCGTGGAAGGCGATCCGGCGCACCGGGATCGCGGGCTGCAGGACGTCCAGCACGTGCCAGCTGATGGCCTCGCCCTCGCGGTCCTCGTCCGTGGCCAGCAGCAGTTCGTCGGCGCCCTTGAGCAGCTTCTTCAGCTGCGCGACGTGCTTCGCGTTCTCGCTGGAGACGACGTAGACGGGCCGGTAGCCGTCATCGGTGTCCACGCCCAGGCGGGCCCAGGGCTTGTCGCGGCAGGCGGCGGGGATCTCGGCCGCGGTGCCGGGCAGGTCGCGGACGTGGCCGTAGCTGGCTGCCACCGCGTAGCCTTCGCCCAGGAACTTCTCGATCGTCCTGGCCTTGGCCGGGGACTCGACGATGATCAGCTTCACGCGGGTCTCCTCACGTCGACCGCTCGTCCAGCCGGCCGCAGCATTTCTTGTACTTCTTGCCGCTGCCGC
>DYDD01000137.1 GCA_020718045.1 Fibrobacter sp.
CGCTGCCGTCGGCGGGCCGGCTGCTCGGCCGCGACCGCGCCGCCTACGCCTACCTCGCCGACAGCCGGGACCGCTTCGTGACCCCGGCGGAGTTCGCGGCGCTGCTCGGCGAGTCCGGCTTCCGCGACGTCCTGGTGCGACGTCAGACCTTCGGCATCGCCCACCTGGTCGGCGGGCGGCTCGACGCCGACGCCTGAGGGGAGATTCATGGACCGCGACACGATCCCGCCGCCCCCGCTCACCGTCGCCTGGACCGGGGCCAGCGGTCTGGTCTACGGCGTGCGCCTGGTGGAAGTCCTGCTGGATGCCGGCCGCGACGTGGCGCTGCTGCGCAGCGACGCCGTCGAGCAGACGGCGGCCGCCGAGCTGGGCCGCCCGCCGCGCGCGCTGGTCGAGGAGCTGCGGTCGGTCGCGGTCGCCCGCGGCGCGGCGCTGCGCGAGTACGGCAAGCACGAGTTCTCCTCACCGGTCGCCAGCGGCTCGGCGCCCTCGGGCGGCATGGCGGTGTGCCCCTGTTCGATGAGCACGCTGGCGCGCATCGCCACCGGCACCGGCGTCGACCTGCTGCACCGCGCCGCCGACGTGCAGCTCAAGGAGCGGCGCCGCCTCGTGCTCGTGCCGCGCGAGACCCCGCTGGCGATCCACCACCTCGAGCACATGGTGCGGCTCGCCGCCGCCGGCGCGGTGATCCTGCCGGCGATGCCCGGCTTCTACCAGCGGCCGACGACCGTGGCGGAGCTCGTCGACTTCGTCGTGCAGCGCGTCTGCGACCAGCTCGGCGTCGCGGTGCGCCTAGCGCGCCCGTGGGGCGCGGACGGCTCCCGCGGCGGCGCGTCGTGAGGGCGGGCCGCGGCCGGCTGGCCGTCGCCGACTACTTCGGGCTGGTGAAGTTCGAGCACACCGTCTTCGCCCTGCCCTTCGCGCTGATGTCGCTGCTGGTCGCCACCGGCGGCCGCCCGTCGCGGCGCGTGCTGCTGGGCGTGCTGGCGGCGATGGTCGGCGCGCGTAGCGCGGCGATGGCCTTCAACCGCCTCGCCGACCGCGACCTCGACGCCCGCAACCCGCGCACGGCCGACCGGCACCTGCCGACCGGGAGGATCGGCGTGGCCGGCACCGCGGCGTTCACGCTGGTGAGCGCGGTCGTCTTCGTGCTGGCCGCCCGCAGCCTCAACCCGCTGTGCTTCGCGCTGGCGCCGGCCGCGATCGCGGTGATCCTGGGCTACTCCTACGCCAAGCGTTTCACGCCCTGGTCGCACCTGGTGCTGGGGCTGGGCCTGGGCATCGCGCCGACGGGCGCGTGGCTCGCGGCCGTCGGCCGCTTCGCCGCGTTCCCCTTGTGGATGTCGGCGGGCGTGATGCTCTGGGTCGCCGGCTTCGACGCGATCTACGGCTGCCAGGACGTCGAGGTCGACCGGCGCGAAGGCTTGCGCTCCCTGGCGGTGCGCTACGGCGTTCCCGGCGCGCTGGGGATCGCCAAGGGACTGCACGTGCTGGCCGTGCTGTGCCTCGCGTTCGCGTTCCGTTCGGCGCCGGCGTTCGGCGTGACGGCGGACCTGGGCCTGTGCGCGCGCCTCGGCCTGGCGGCCATGACGGCGCTGCTGGTCTGGGAGCACCGACTGGTGCGCGGCGGCGATCTGCGACACATCGACCGGGCGTTCTTCACCATCAACTCCTGGATCGGGATGCTCCTGCTGGCCTTCGTGGCCCTCGACGTCTACGTGGCCTGAGGGCCGCCGCGACGTCCAGATTCCGGCCCCCCTTGCTTCCGTATTGCTCACCTTCCGTGGCGCGGGAAGGCATTCTGCGCCCTTCCGCGACACGACGGAACCTCTCCTGATCGGGATGGCAGGCGTGCGGGGCGGCACCGCGCAGACGCGGACCCCGCGGCCGACAGTCTGTTTAACTGTATATTAATAAACACATTACAACGAATGCCAATCCATCGGAACCGGGAGTCTTCCGGGCCGGACGGTCGTTTCGCGACCATCGCCGAATATTTTCTCAAGCGGGTACGGGGCTTGCCGATGGACCCCCGTGAATTCACCCCGGTCCGGCCGCGCGGACCTGACATGAGCGCCCCCCCGCGAGGGCAAGAGAAAGGGATCTGGAATGAAGACTCGTTACAGCATGCTGGCCGGCGTCCTGATGCTCGGCCTGGCCTCGTCCGCGATGGCGACCGGGACGATCGGCCTGTTCTTCGACACCGCCGGCACCAGCGCGCAGCTCGTCGGCGAGCCCGGGATGGTCTACGACGGCTACATCCTGATCAACAACTCCGACCTGCTGATCGGCGGCGCGGCCTTCAAGCTCGAGTCCGAGGGCGGCTTCATGATCGTCAGCGAGACCTGGGCTCCCGGCTTGCTGTTCGGCACGCTGCTGACCGGCGCCGAGATCGGCCTCTACACGCCGATCGCGCAGTTCGGCAACGATCCCCAGTCGATCTGCCACATCCAGGTGTTCTCACCGACGATGATCGTGAACTCGCACCAGACCGTCGTCGCCGACCCGGACTACGCCACCCCGATGCTGGCGAATTCGTCGGCCATCCTGTTCCCGGCCGACGGCCTCACCTCCAGCGTCACGCTGCGCCCGACGCCCGAGATCGGCCTGTTCTGGGACGCGGCCGGCACCGAGATCGTGTCGACGCAGAACGGCGGCGTGATGGAGATCCACGACGCGTGGATCATGGTCCGCAACGCCGAGATGATGGTCGGCGGCGCCGCCTTCAAGCTGGTCATCGACCCGCGCATCATGATCCTGAGCGCGACCCCGGCCAACGGCCTGATCTTCGGCAACCTGACCGCGGGCGTGGAGATGGGCCTGTACAGCTACCTGCCCGTATTCGGCACCGACCCGGGCCTGCTGTACACCCTGCAGATGACGACCTTCAACAACCTGATGGTCGACGCCCAGCTGCAGATCGTCAACCATCCCAGCTACGACGCGCCCAAGGTGGCGGACAACAACGCCGTGCAGTGGACCGCCGACGGCCTGACCTCGCTGCTGACGATCGTGGTCGGCGCCGAGGAGATGAGCTGGGGCCAGGTCAAGAGCCTGTACTAGCCGCAGCGATCCCGCGGAGGGCGTGTCGGAATCCCCCCCAGGACGCGACGAACCTCCGCAAACGGGAAGCGGGAGAGGGCGACCTCTCCCGCTTCCTCGTTGATGGCGGCGGCCGTCACCGCGGCGGCGGCTCCGGGTCGCGCTTCACGACATGGTACCCGTAGGACGTCTCCACCACGCCGGAGATCCCGCCGGGCTCCAGGGCGAACAGGACCTCCTCGAAGGCCGCTTCCAGATCCCCCGGCTCCACCAGCCCGACAAGCCCGCACCCGAAGCGGCTCTGCTCGTCATCGGAGAAGCGGGCGGCCAGCTCGCAGAAGTCGGCGCTGGGCGCCTGCGCCTGGCCGGCGATCTCGGCGGCCAGGGTCTGCGCCTGGACCCGCGAACGGGAGATCGTGCCGCCGTCGCCCCCCGACCCCTGCCAGGCGATCAGGATGTGGCGAGCCACGGCCCGCCGCACCGGCACGCGCATCAGCACGTGGAAGCCGGCGGGCGACTCGACGCAGATCTCGATCTCCCCGATCCTCAGCTGCGACAGGGTGACCTCCAGGCTCAGCGGCAGCCGGCCGGGCGGCACGACGCCCAGCTCGCCGCCGAGGCGCGCCGTGCGGGCGTCGTCGGAATGGCGGCGGGCCATCTCGTCGAACGAGGCGCGCTTGGTGAAGATCTCGGTCGCCACCCACACGGCCAGGGCGCGTGCTTCGTCCCGCGTGCGCGTGACGCCCGGCATCGCCGGGCGGGCGTCGCGGTGCGAGATCAGGATGTGCGCGCCGGCCACCGCATGCAGCCGCAGGTCGATCATCCCCCGCGCGGTCGCCAGGGAATCTGCGGCGGCCGTCGGGGAGCGCTCCGCCTGCGGGATGGCCGGTTCGCGGCCGCGCAGCAGCCCGAAGGCCGCCAGCGCGACCACGCCCGCCAGGGCCGCCAGCAACACGAGCCGTCTCGGGGTCATCGTTCGCCCTTCCGGTAGGGGTCGGCCCCGGTCGCGTGCAGGATCTTGCTGGAGAGCAGGTGGTGGATCTGCAGCTCCCAGTCCACGATCCCCGCGCGCATGTGGAGGTGGCGCATGTAGGTCAGGAACTTCTCCCGCTCCGGCGGCTCGAAACCCACCGCCGCCATGGCCGCGCCGAGGTGCTCGTACATCGCGTCCAGCTCGTCCTGCGTCGGCAGCTTCGTGGAGCGGTGCGGGTGGTTGACGCGCATCTCGGGCCGGCGGCTGGGCTCGCGGCGCGGCGTCGTGCAGGCCGCGCGCCAGGCCCGGCGCAGCTCGTAGCTCAGGACCATCACGGCCTGCGAGAGGTTCAGGGACGGCTGCTCGGGGGCGGTGTCGATCGCGCAGACGTAGCGGCAGGCGTAGATCTCGTCGTTGGTCAGCCCGGTGCGCTCGGTGCCGAACATCAGGGCCACCGGCCCCTCGGCCGCGTGCTCGATCAGCAGCGACGCCAGCTCGTGCGGCGGCAGCAGCGCGCCCTTGCGCAGCTCGCGGGGCCGCGCGGTGGTGCCGGCCACGACCAGGCAGTCGCGCACCGCGGCCCGGTGGTCCAGCACGACCTGCGCGCCGTCGAGCACGTCCTCGGCCCCGTGGGCCAGCGCGCGCGCCCGCTCGCCGTAGGGGTCGTGGGGCGAGATCAGCACCAGGCGCGACAGGCCCATCGTCTTGATGGCGCGGGCCGTCGCTCCGACGTTGCGCGGCTCGGTGGTGCGGCTCAGCACGATGCGGACGTTGTCCAGCACCGCCTGGGCCGCGGGGTCGACGGGGTCATGGGGGAAGCGGGCCACGGGGTTCGTCCTCTGGGGGGGATGGCTGATCGTCCGTCCCCCCAATATCGCCCGCCGCGGGCTGCTTGTCACGCGCGGGACCGGAAGGTCACCTCATGGGCTGTCCGTCCAGAGCGAGGTCGAATCGGATGAACTCGTAGGGTGTCTCCATCCACCGCCACTTGAACCCCAGAACGACGACGGAGTCCGCCGTCACAGCAAGGGCGGTAGCGGCCTCGTCCTCGTCCTGGTTCCCCGCCGTCCTGAGCCATTCCAGCTGCCCGTCCGCGCTGCATTTCCCCACGAAGATGTCCATCGAAAGCGCATTCAGCGCCGGGTGCTGGCGGCTGGTCCCGCAGAAATAGACGCACCCGGCGAGATCCGTCGCGAGAGCGAAGAGACTGCCGTCCCAGTCGATTCCCTCGCGGGAGATGTCGTTTTCCCACAGCAGGCCGCCACCGTCGTCCACGCCAGCCAGATAGACCGTACGGGCGCCGCTCGCCGGGGCATGGATCGTCGCGGCAACGTACGTTCCGGCGGGAGTTGCCGTGACCCGGGCTCCGCAGATCAGGCTGTTGGCGAACAGCACGCGTCTCCAGTCCTGCTCGCCGCTCACGGAGAATTTCTTGATCTCGAATCCGCTGTCGAACCTGTATCTGGGCGACCACCCGACGCAGGCAAGGCCGTCGCCGAGGGGATCCGCAGCGATGGTGTAGCTGGAGACGCTGCCGAGGTCGGTGGTCCACTCGGCCGCGAGGTCGCCGCTGTATTTCCGCAGGCGGTCCACCCCGAATGTGCTGCTGTCGTGGGTGAGTATCCGGACTCCCCCATCCGGCGCCGTCTGTAGGCTCACGGGAAGTTCACCGAAACCCCATTCCGGCCGCGAGGATGTCATCTCGCCGCCGTCGCTCGAGAGCTTCAGGATGTACGGGACGCTCGAGCCGTCCAGTGCCGTCACGAACAGGCCGCCGTCCGCGGACCGGACGGCGTCGGGAGCGATGCGGGTCCAACTGTAGAAGCTGTTGTTCGCGGCGTAGCCAGTCAGTTCGCGCGACCAGAGAGGCCCGAAACGATCGTCGCGCCTGACGACGATCGACCCGCCGTCGATGCTGCTGCCCGTCACGATGAAGCCTTGATCCGACAGCGACGTGATCCGGCTGGCACGAGCAGTTCGTCGGCGCCGTCGAGCGCGGTGCGTCCCTCCGTCACCATGAACCGGCAATTGCGGGACCAATCGCCGGCGCGGCCGGTGTCGTCCAGGAGGCGCGCCCGCCAGAAATATCGGCCAGCGAGGGGACCGGGAACGTCGACCTGATGACCGCCAACCGTCCGGAATACGGGCGTGGCGAAGACGCTGTCCCGCGCAACCTCGAATTCATACACGAGGTACCCGCCGTCCAGGCCGGTGATCGCCTGGACCGACAAGGCGACGGCGCGGTCCTCCTCCAGGAAGAGGTGGTCGATCGGGTGCTCCGGCAGCGGGCGGCTTCGCAGCGCGTCGTCGATGAGGACGTAACAGGAATCCCGCGCGGAATTTCCCGCCCGATCGCTGGCCCACGATTCGATCAGGACGGTGTCGGCATCCGCCCACAGGCCAGCCATCCAGTACTGCTGATGCCGAAACGTCGTCGTGCCGACGCCGATGCCTTCATAGAAGGCGCCGTCGACGAAGATCTTCAGCGAATCGACGAGCTGGTCGTCCGACACGAATATCTCCAGCCGGACGGCGAACTCGTCGATCGTCGAGAATTCCTGCGGCTCGACGAAACGCACTTCGGGTGCTTCGATGTCGATGTCGGAGAAAGGGTCATCGCCGCAACCTGCGACGAGCGACAGCAACATCGCCGACAGGGCGACCGCCGAAAGGATCGACAGGCGTGTGGGCGGCATGACATCGCTTCCTTGGTCGGCCCGAGTCCGTCGACTTCGGGCCTGGACGTGATCCGGCCGGATCGGCAACCTGCGGTCGGGAACGCCATGTCGGACTCGTGGCTCTGGAACTCGAGATGGGGGCCGATCGATGCGGTGATCGTACATGATCGAGGTGGATATTGGAAGAGACCGCGACGCCGGCGCAAGTCGCCGACGTCGCGATCCCGGCACCGCGAGCTCCAGCGGGTCAGCCCGGCAGCCGGTACTTCACCGTCAGCGGGAACACCGACCCCTTCGGGTAGTAGCGCCGCCAGCTCACGAAAGACGCCTCGCCGTGCTCGTGGACGCGGACCTCGGGTTCGACCGCGACGACCTCGGCCCCCGGCGGCAGGCGCAGCAGGCGGCTGTAGAGACGGTCGTCGGGGAAGTCGCCGGAAGTGGTGCAGATCCACACGTCGCCGTCGCGGACGACGCCGCGGGGGCGGATCATGCTCATCGACATCTCGACACTGCCTCCCGGCGGGACGGGCACGGCGAGCTCGACGATCACGTTCTGGATGTCGGTGCCCGGCCGGGGCTCGAAGCGGTGGCGCAGCGTGTTGCCCCAGGGGTCCAGGACCTTCAGCGTGCGGTACATCTCCATCTCGTGGGGGGCGGCGCCCCACTGGATGCTGGTCAGCAACGTCCGGCTGTCGTTCTCGGCGTGGAACGTGTTCCAAGCCTCGACGCTGCCGTCGGCGCGCAGGACCTCGTAGCAGGAAGAGCGCACCAGGCGCGACCCTCCGGGTCGCGGCAGCTCGCGGCTCCCGTCGACCTCGCGGATCCGGCGGCCCTCCAGCTCGAAGAGCGCATTGTCGGTCTGCAGCAGGTACGTAGCGTCGTCGACCGGCCGCAGCGTGCCGGTGAGCGTGCGGCCGTCGGCCAGCCGCACCTCGGCGGCGCCGCAGCACGAGGCCGCCAGGATCAGGAGCAGGGCCGCGAGGGCGGCGGCTTTCCTCGTCTCGAGCATCGTGGTCATCGTCTCGCCTCCTAGAACGGGCTGTCGCCGAGATTCAGGGTCTCCGTCGCGAGCGCGGTCGCCGGCCCCACGTCGCCGCCGTCGCGCACCAGCGTGACGGCGGCGGAACGCAGCGTCGCGTCGCCGTCGCCGAGGCGCTGCACGAGCGGCGGCGCGACCAGCAGCACCGCCAGCACGGCGGCCGCCGCCCAGGCGAGCGGCCGCAGTAGGACG
>DYDD01000138.1:0-3376 GCA_020718045.1 Fibrobacter sp.
CCCGCCGCGGCGCGCCGGTGGCCGTGCGCGCCCTGCCGCCCCTGCTCGCCCTCGACCGCGCCGTCGCCCACGCCGTCTCCCAGGGCCGGCCCGTCTACTTCGTCCCCGGCTCCCAGGACCTCGACAACATGCAGACGGTCGCGGCCCTGGCCGTGCTGCGCCCGCTCGCGCGCAAGGTCGCCGAGGCCGGCGGCCGCCTCTTCGTGCCGACCAACCGCAGCCTGGTCATGGACAACGCACGCGAGATCTGCCGCCAGGCCTACGCCGACGCGGGCCGCGGGGATCTCTGGCGCGACGACTGGGTCGCCTACATCTCGGACGACCACCTCGGTTTCGTGGCGAGCGTGGACGGGCTGATCGCCCGCGAGCGACCCGGCCTCTGCGTCCTGATGGGCTTCTTCGCCTCGGAATCGCTGCTGCTGGCAGAGGGCGGCCACCAGGTCGGGGCGGTGCAGATCGCCGGCACCGCCAGCGCGGTCCAGCTGCCGTTCCTGGTGGCGTCGTGCGATCACGTGCTGCTCGGCGAAGAGCTCTTCGCCGCGGGCGCCTCTCTCGAGGGCGACGCCGCCAGGCTCGGCAGCCTGCGCGGCCAGGACCTGTGCAAGCTCGCGGCCGCGGCCTGCCTGATCGCCGGCAGCCTCGTGACGACCCTCGCGGAGGTGACCGGGACGGCGCCCTGGACGAACCTGCGCGATGCCTTCCTCGACGTCTTCCGGGCGGGGTGAGGGACGTGAAGCAGCGCGTGCCGCAGATCATCCTGACCGTCACGGCGCTGCTGCTGATCGCCTCGGCCTTCGTCGCCCGTCCCGGGGACGGGAGCGCGCCCGCCGTGCAGCGGCTGCTCGCCTTCGCCGACCAGGAGTTCGCCACCTGGTTCAGCATCCTGACGGTCTTCGCCTTCCTGCTCGGCGGCCTGAACCTCGTCGCCACGCACCTGGTGAAGATCCGCGACCGCGGGCCGGACCGGTACTACTCCGCCGTCACGCTGGTGTCGTTCGTCGTCGTGCTGGCGGTCGGCATGGCCAAGCTGGGCGGGCCGCCCGGCCTGCAGGGCGACGTCACCGCGCCCGGCAGCTGGCTCAGCGCGGTCTTCGACGCGGTGCTCAGCCCGCTGCACGCGACGCTCTACAGCCTGCTGGCCTTCTACATCGCCTCGGCCTCGTACCGCGCCTTCCGTGCGCGGTCCCTGGAGTCCAGCCTGCTGCTGGCCTCGGCCCTGGTGGTCCTGCTCGGCCGCATCCCCGCCGGGCGCTACCTGACGACCTGGATCCCGGAACCCGTGGCGTTCCTGCGGGTCGAGGAGCTGTCCCTCTGGATCCTGCGCGTGCCCAACACCGCGGGCCAGCGGGCCCTGATGATCGGGATCGCCCTGGGCGTCATCGCCCTGGCGGTGCGCATGATCGCCGGCGTGGAGAAGGACCCCCGCTCCGGAGGTGACGGCTCGTGAACCTCGGTTACGACCGGCTCGCCTCGCGGCTGGAATCCCTGGACCGGCGCTGGATCTTCCTGGTGCTGGCCGCGGTCGTCGTGATCTCGCTGCTCACCGGCGTGTCCACGCCCGACCGGGCCACCTCCGTGGTCCAGCCCATCTACGACCGCATCGAGAACCTGCCGGCCGGCGCGCCCATCCTGCTGTCGCTGGACTACTCGCCCAGCTCGGCCCCGGAGCTCGAGCCCATGGCCGACGCGTTGACGCAGCACGCCCTGCTGACCGGCCACCCGATCTGCTACATGTCGCTGTACCCCACGGGCAACAACATGATCTCGCGCGTGGAGGAACGGGTCATCGCCCGCGAATTCCCGCAGGCCGTGCCCGCCCGCGACTGGGTCACGCTGGGCTTCCAGGTTGGCGGCGAGATGCTCATCAACAGCCTGCGCGACTCCCTGACCGCGCGCTACCCCACGGACGTCTCGGGTCGGCCGTTGGCGGCCATCCCCGCGCTGCGCGGCGTGCGCGGCCTGACCGACTTCGGCCTGATCGTCAGCCTGTCGGCGGGGCAGCCGGGGCTCAAGGAGTGGATCCTCTACGCCGGCGACGTGATGGACGTGCCGCTTGCCGGCGGCTGCACCGGCGTCGGCGCCCCGCAGTTCTTCCCCTACTACCCGCTGCAGATCCTCGGCCTGATGAGCGCCCTGAAGGGGGCGGCCGAGTACGAGGCCGCGCTCGCCCGCGGCCATCCCGAGTTCACGGCGGCCAATCGGCAGGCCACCCGCGGGATGGGGCCGCAATCCGCGGCGCACGTGGTGATCGTCGCCTTCATCCTGCTGGGCAACGCCGGGCTGCTGCTGCGCCGCTGCGCGAACCGGAGGTCGCCGTGATCGCCGCGTTCGACCTCAGCGGGGACCTCCAGGTCTGGATCGGCGCGCTGCTGACCCTGATGGTCTTCTCCTTCCTGTGGCGGGACAACCCGTTCTACAAGTTCGCCGAGCACGTGTTCGTGGGCGTGTCGGCGGCCTACTGGATGGTGATGGGCTTCTGGACCACCTTGTGGCCCGCGCTGGTGCTGAAGCTCTTCCCGGCCGCCGGCCGCTGGTCCAGCCCCGAGGCCCCGGTCGGCGCCTGGGATCCCGTGGCGCTGATCCCCGCGGCCCTGGGTCTGCTGATGCTGGCGAGGCTGTGGCCGCGTCTGTCCTGGCTCGGCAAGTGGCCCACCGCCTTCGCGCTCGGCACCACCGCGGGCTACTCGCTGGTGCGCTACCTGCGTTCCGACTTCCTGTACCAGATCCAGGCGACCATCGGCACGGGGCTGGCCCCGACGGCGGGCGGTCGCTGGCTCTGGCAGGAGAGCCTGGCCCAGTTGCTGGTCCTGGCCGGCACGGTCAGCGGGCTGGTCTACTTCGTCAACACGCGCGAGCAGAAGGGCGCCTACGGGCGGGTGGCCCGCTGGGGACTGTTGGTGCTGATGATCACCTTCGGCGCCTCCTTCGGCTCCGCCGTCATGGGGCGCGTGGCCTTGCTGGTGGGCAGATTCCAGGAACTGCTGGGTCCCTGGTTGGGTATCCTCTGAACGATCCCCGCCGGCGGCTTGACTGCGGGCCGCGCGGGAGCCTAGACTGGTCGGCCGGCCTGCAACCGGTCCGCAGGCGACGTTCCCGGGCGGTGGAAGGACACGGCATTGACCCACGATCGCATGATCCGCTACTTCGAGATGCAGCAGGACCGCCGGCCTCGTGGCCGGTTCTTCATCCCGCTGGCCGATCTCTACCGCGCGGCGGGCCGCCTGGATGCCGCTTCGGCCCTGTTGGAGGAGGGGCTCGGCCGGTGCGCCGACTCCCTGTCGGCGCGGGTCGTCCTGGCTCGAGTGCGGCGGGACCAGGGACGCGCGGCCGAGGCGCGCGACCTCGCCCGCGAGGTGCTCGACCGGGATTCCGGCCA
>DYDD01000138.1:3397-7420 GCA_020718045.1 Fibrobacter sp.
GACGCTCCCGGATCGCGCGCCCGCCGCGGTCGCCGCGTTCGCGGCGCCGGCCGACACGGTTCCCGCCGGTGACGTCCTTGCCGGAGACGTTCCCGCCGACACGATCCCCGCCGACGGGGACGCCGGCGCCGCGGCCGCCGCCGAATCTGCGGCCGCTGCGGATGACACGCCACGGTCACCGCCCGAGGCGCCCGGACCGGAGACGGCGGCACCCGCACCCGCGGCGGACGCCGGTGCGACCCCGCGCTTCCTGACCCAGACCCTGGCCGAGATCTACCTGGCCCAGGGGCACCGCCAGAAGGCGCTCGCGATCCTGCGCCGGCTGCTGGCCGAGCACCCGGAGCGCGAGGACGTGGCCCGCGAGATCGCCGCCCTGGAGGCGGTCGACATGTCGGCCGAGTCGCCGATCGACGCCGCGGCGGCCGCAGCGCGGACCGCGGCGCCGGCCGACATCCGCGCGGACGGTGCCGCCGCCACGGCGGTCCCGAACGATCCCAATCGTGCCAGGTTCGACGCCTGGCTCGACCGGCAGCGGGACGGTCCGGCGTGAGCGCGCCCCTGGTCGCGGTCCTCAACGGTCCGAACCTGAGCCGGCTCGGCCGGCGCGAGGCGGAGCACTACCCGGCCCTCACCCTGGCGCAGCTCGACGCGGTGTGCGCGGCCGAGGGCGAGGCGCTGGGCCTGCGCGTCGTCTGCCACCAGACCGAGGCCGAGGGAGAGCTCGTGGCCCTGATCCACCGCTGGGGCGACGAAGCCGACGCGCTGGTGATCAACGCCGCCGCCTACACCCACACCTCGGTGGCGGTGCGCGACGCGCTGCTCTGCGTCGCGGCGCCGGTGGTGGAGGTCCATCTTTCCAACCCCGACGCCCGCGAGCCCTTCCGCCGCCAGAACCTGCTGCGGGACGTCGTGCGGGCTTCGATCTGCGGTTTCGGCGTCGACAGCTACCGCCTCGCGCTGCGGGGCGTGCGGGGGTGGCTGGGCGACGGCAACGCCTGATTGCCATCGCGCGGAACAGATGTTATCAATGGTGGGCATTTTCACGCTGCCCCACGGGGCGCAACCTGCACAGGAGAGACCGAGTTGGCAGACACGAGCGATTTCCGCAACGGCATGGTGCTGAACTACAAGAACAGCCTGTGGGCCATCGTCGATTTCCAACACGTCAAGCCGGGCAAGGGCTCGGCCTTCGTGCGCACGAAGCTGAAGAACGTCGCCACCGGGAAGGTCGTCGAGGACACCTTCCGCTCCGGCGAGAAGTTTGAGGAGGTCCGGCTCGAGCGTCGCGACTTCCAGTTCCTCTACGTGGACGGCGACTTCCTGACCTTCATGAACCTCGAGACCTACGAGCAGATCTCGCTGCCCCGGGACACGCTGGGCGACGTGGCCAAGTACGTCAAGGAGAGCGAGACCGTCAACATGCTGCTGCGCGACGGCGTGCCGGTGACCGTCGAGGCGCCCAACACCGTCGAACTGAAGGTGACCCAGACCGATCCCGGACTGCGCGGCGACACCGCCCAGGGCGCCTCCAAGCCGGCGACCCTGGAGACGGGGCTCGTCGTCCAGGTGCCGCTGTTCATCGAGGAGGGCGAGATCCTCAAGATCGACACCCGCACGGGCAAGTACCTCGGGCGCGTCTGACGCCCCCGGCCGGAAGGGGAGACCATGGATCTCAACAAGGTGCGCGAGCTGGTCAAGCTGGTCGAGGACAGCCGCATCGACGAACTCGAAGTGATCGACAAGGACACGACCATCCGCATCCAGAAGCACGCGGCGCCGTCGGCCCACGTGGCCTACGCCGCCACGCTGCCCCCGGCCCCGGCCCCGGTCCAGCCGACGACGCCCGCGGAGACTGCGATCCCCGCCGCTCCCGCCGCCAATCCCGAACGGGCGAAATGGCGCGAGATCCGCTCGCCCATCGTCGGCACCCTCTACCGGGCCCCGTCGCCCGACGCGCCGAACTTCGTCAACACGGGCGACGCCATCAAGCAGGGCCAGACCCTGTGCATCATCGAGGCCATGAAGGTCATGAACGAGATCGAGGCGGAATTCGGCGGGACCATCAAGGAGATCCTGGTCGAGAACGCCACGCCGGTGGAAGCCGAGGCGATCCTGTTCCTCGTGGATCCCGCCTGACCCGTCCCCGAGCCGCGGCGCGCGTTCCCGCGGGGGCGCGCGCCGCTCCCGTCCCGCATCCAGGCTTGCCATTTTCCGGCCCCGGCCGGACAATCGTCCGGCGACCGCCGCGCCCGTTCCCGCACCCCGCCACGACAGGAGAGACGCGGATGTTCGAGAAGATCCTCATCGCCAACCGCGGCGAGATCGCCCTGCGCATCATGCGGGCCTGCCGCGAGATGGGCATCCAGTGCGTCGCCGTGCACTCCAGCGCGGACGCCGAGAGCCTGCACGTGAAATACGCCGACGAGTCGGTCTGCGTCGGCCAGAAGACCAGCGCCGAGAGCTACCTGAACATCCCCAACATCATCGCGGCGGCCGAGATCACCGGGGCGGACGCCATCCACCCCGGCTACGGATTCCTGGCCGAGAACGCCGGCTTCGCCGAGATCTGCATCGAGAACGACTTCGTGTGGATCGGCCCCACCGCCGACGTCATCCGCAGCATGGGGGACAAGGCCCAGGCCAAGCGCACGGCGACCGAAGCCGGCGTGCCCACGGTGCCGGGCAGCCCCGGCCTGCTGGAGAACGCCGACGAGGCGGCCGCGTTCGCCGCGCAGGCTGGCTACCCGGTGATCATCAAGGCCACCGCCGGCGGCGGCGGCAAGGGCATGCGCGTCGCCCGCAGCGAAGATGAGCTGCGCTCGAGCTACGCCACGGCCCGCGCCGAGGCCGGCGCGTCCTTCGGCAACGACGGCGTCTACGTCGAGAAGTACCTCGAGAACCCGCGCCACATCGAGATCCAGGTGCTCGGGGACAAGCACGGCCACGTCGTCCACCTGGGCGAGCGCGACTGCTCGGTGCAGCGCCGCCACCAGAAGCTCATCGAGGAAGCGCCGTCGCCCGCCGTGTCGCCCGACCTGCGCCGGCGCATGGGGGAGGCCGCGGTCAAGCTGGCCGCCCGCGTCGGCTACGATTCGACCGGCACCGTGGAGTTCCTGCTCGACGAGGACGGCTCCTTCTACTTCATGGAGATGAACACCCGCATCCAGGTCGAGCACCCCGTCACCGAGATGATCACCGGCATCGATCTGGTGAAGTGGCAGATCGCGGTGGCCGCCGGCGTGCCGCTGGACTTCGGCCAGGACGACGTGGTGCTGCGCGGGCACGCCCTGGAGTGCCGCATCAACGCGGAGAACCCGTCGCGCGACTTCATGCCCTGCCCGGGCCGCATCTTCTTCTTCCACGCCCCCGGCGGCCCCGGCGTGCGGGTCGACAGCCATGTCTACAGCGAGTACCAGGTGCCGCCCTACTACGACTCGCTGCTGGCCAAGCTGATCACCTTCGGGAAGGACCGCGACGAGGCCGTCCGGCGGATGTCCCGCGCGCTGCAGGAGTGCGTCATCGAGGGCCTGCCCACGTCGATCCCCTTCCACCGCGAGGTCCTGCGCAACCCCATCTTCCTGCAGGGGAAGGCCACCACGAAGTTCCTCGACACGGAGATGTCCGGTCTCAAGGAGGCGATCGAAGCCCGTGTCGTCGCGGAAGAAGCGTAACCAGCCCGCAACGGACAGCTGGTGGCGGTCCCCCCGCCTGGGCGGCCTGCTGCACCTGGCGCTGGCCGTGTACGCGGCGATCGCGCTGGCCGGACCGTCGGCCGCCTGGTGGTCCCTGGCCAACGGGCTGCCCGGCGTCGCACCGGTGGCGCCCGGCAATCCGGGCGGTCCGGTCGGAGCGCTGGTCGCGTTGGCGGTGCGCACCGCTCTGGGCGACCTGTGGTGCTGGGCCCTGCCGGCGCTGCTGGCCGTCCGCGGCCTGGCCCTGCTGGCGCGCGGCGAGGCTTCGCGGTTGTTCCTGGGCAGCCGGCTCGTCCCGCTGTGGCTGGCCTCGGCCGCCTGGCTGGGGCAG
>DYDD01000138.1:7449-7897 GCA_020718045.1 Fibrobacter sp.
CGCGGCGTGGGGCGGGGCTACCGGGTACGGTCTCGCCCGCGGTTTCGGCGCCCTGTTCGGGCGCTGGGGCGCCGGCATCTTCCTGTCGTTCCTGCTGCTGACCGCCGTGCTGCGGGCCACCCACCCCTGGTTGCCGGCGCTCCTGGGCCGTCTGGGCCCCTGGGGCGCGGCTCTGGGCACGGGGCTGGCGGCCGCCTGGCGGGGGCTGGTCTGGTTCCTGCAGCTGCCCTGGCGCCTGGTGCGGGGCATCGCCCGCACCTGGCGGGGCGCGGCCGAGACGGTCCAGGACGAGGCCGGGCGACGGGCCGCGGTTCCGTCGGTCGCGCAGGCGGCGGTTGCGGCCGCTCCCGCCAAGACCCCCGTGGAATCGGCCGCTGCCGCGACCCCGCGCATCGTGCACGCCCCGCCCGATCACGAACGGTCGGCGGCGGGGGACGAGGCCGGGCCG
>DYDD01000400.1 GCA_020718045.1 Fibrobacter sp.
CGGGTCGCCGCCGGCCGCGCTGCGCCTGCTGGGCGTCGCCCCGAACCCCTTCAACCCCGCCGCCACGGTCCGCTTCGCGCTGCCGCGCCCCGCGTCGGTCGCGGTCGAGGTGTTCGCCCTCGACGGCCGCCGCGTCCGCACGCTGCTGCGCGCGCCGCTGCCCGCGGGCGAGCACCGCGCCGAGTGGGACGGCCGCGACGCCGACGGCCGGTTGCAGCCCTCCGGCGCCTACGTGGTGCGCATCGAGGCCGACGGGCGCAGCGACGCCCGCAAGGTGCAGCTGGTGAGGTAGCGGGCGGTGCGGCGCCTGGACACGGATTCGGACCCGGAAATCCCGGGACGTCCCGGGGCGGGCGGCACCATCGTGCGAAAACCGGCGCCGCTCAGGCTTTCGTCTCGCAATGGGGGAACAGGGGGCACGCGTCGCAGCGCGGCGCGCGCGCCCGGCAGGTCAGGCGCCCGTGCTCGATCAGCAGGTGCGCGACCGCGACCCAGTCCGCGCGTGGCACGCACTCGTTCAGGTCGCGCTCGATCTTGACGGCTTCCTTGGGGCCGTGCTCGGTGAGGCCCAGCTTGCCGGCGATGCGCCCGACGTGCGTGTCCACGACCACGCCTTCGGGCTTCCCGAAGGCCACCCCGAGCACGACGTTGGCCGTCTTGCGCCCTACCCCGGCCAGGGCCGACAGCTCCGCCATCGTCTCGGGCAGCTTCCCGCCGTGCTTCTCCACGAGGTCCCGGCTGCAGCTGCGGATCGACTTGGCCTTCTGGCGATAGAAGCCGGTGGAGTGGATGGCTTCTTCGATCTCCTCCTGGGAGGCCTCGGCGAAGTCGCGGGGCGTTGGGTAGGCCGCGAAGAGCCCCGGCGTGACCTGGTTGACGCGGGCGTCGGTGCACTGGGCGCTCAGGATGGTGGCGATCAGCAGTTGGAAGGGCTCGCGGTGGTCGAGGGAGCAGGTGGCTTCCGGGAACTCTTTGTTCAGGATCGCGAGCACCTTCTTCGCGCGGGTCTTGCGGGCGACCAGATCCAGCATGAGGGCTCGCTTTCGGGGGGCGCCGGAGCTTGACACTCCCGTTGCGGGGTGCTAGTTTGCGGGTCCGGTGGGGGAGGATAGCATCCCCGGTCCAGTCGCGCCATCGCGCGGATATAACGGCATCTCGGGTGCGCCGCTAGCTCAACTGGTAGAGCAACTGACTCTTAATCAGTAGGTTCGGGGTTCAAGTCCCTGGCGGCGTACCAACAAATACAAGGGGTTACGGGTTTTCCGTGACCCCTTCTTCTTTTATAATCGGCCCTAGGTTCCTGTGCAGGTTCCTTTCGTCTCTCAGGTGGAAGTCTGGTCAGTCTGAGCAGAGAATTTGATGGGGGAATCCCCGCTTTCAATC
>DYDD01000401.1 GCA_020718045.1 Fibrobacter sp.
CTCGGCTCGCAACCCACCGCCTCCCGTCTCCAGGACTGGCTGGCTCTTCTTCCCGGCAATCTCGACCGGCTGCGCGAGGCGCCGGCCACCGTCGTCGCCCGTCATCTCTTTGCCGCCGGGAAGGATCGCAAGGTCAAGCGCGCCGCTCTCGATGTCGATGCCTTCCCCATCGTCGGCTATGGCCACCAAGAGGGGCTCGCTTACAACGGCCACCACCAGGAGAAGGTCTTCCTGCCCCTGGTGGCCAGCTTCGCACCCTACGGGTTGTATGACGGGGCGCGGCAGGGCAATGGCATCATCCGCGCCCGGCTCTACGGCGGCCTGCCGAAGACCGCCGCCGTGCGACTCGCTTTCTGGCGCGAAGCCTTTCCCGCAGCCGAAGCCCTGGCCGAGTGCGTCATCGGCCGCGCCGATGCCGAATTCGCCACCGTCGAAGAAATGAACGGCCTCGCCGCGGATGGCCGTTATTTCGTCTGCCGGCACAAGAGCCTTTCCTGGCTCAAAGACCTTGCCGCGCCGCATACCGTGCGTCCCGTCGGCCGCCCTCCCTCCGAAGGCTATCACTACACCGTCGACCTGGGTTGGATGACCCACGGGGCTTGGGCTCAGCCACTGCGCGTCATCCTCTGCGTCGAAGACGGCCCCGACGAGCAGGGTCAGCTCTCGCTGGAGCCGCGCGTCTTCTTTCTGGTCGCCAATGTTCCCGACGCCATGATCTCGGGCGACGAACTGCTGGAGTTCTACCGCCAGCGCGGCACGTTCGAGGATCGTCTCGGCGAGTGGAATGCCGTGGTGGGCGCCAATCTGTCGGCACGAGCCTTTGCCGAGAACGAGGCGACGCTCCTCCTCGCCTTCACCGCCTTCAACTTCGCCAACCTTCTGCGCAATGAGCTGGAAGTGGCGCAGGATCCCCGGTCGCAGCCACCGGCAAATCAGGCCAATGGAATGGATCTCGGACGATTCCAGCAAACATTCCTGAATGCGGTCGGCTCGCTGGAGCGCCACGGGCGACAGCTGATCTTCCGACTGACGCGCGGCCTGGGCGCCTGGTGGACGGCGCTCTGGAACCAAATGGAGAAGTGGCTTCCTTCGCCGCGCTTCACGACTCCGGCGCAGCCGTACGCGCGACAGTGGAATCCCGCCCCGGCGCATTCCTTCCTCTGGTATCACCCGCGCCTCTGACCCAACCATAACCTGACTCCCGCCGCCCAACGCGCCCGCAAGACGGGACGGGGGAAAGGGGGAGGTCTGGCCGCTCGAAGTCATTCGCGTCATCTACGACGTCCTCGCCTCGTACAACAGGCACTCGCAGGCACTACTCACACGGGGCATGAATAGTTCCGGGTCACAGCACTATCGTTGCCCAGCCACCTTTCGATCACTTAGCGC
>DYDD01000139.1 GCA_020718045.1 Fibrobacter sp.
TCGAAAACGGCTTGGCGTCCTACGGCGCAGGCTCCTAGTCGCAGGGCGGGCAGCCGCGGTCCAGCACGATCTCCCAGCGGCCGGCGGCCGTGCGCCGCCAGGTCGAGGTGAAGAAGCCGGCCGGCGAGCCGTCGGGCGCGGTGACCGGGCCGCTCGAGAGGCCCAGCTCTCCCGAGGCGAGCACCGCCACGTCCAGGGGCGCCCAGGCGAAGGGTGCCTCGTCCCCCTCGAAGAAGCGCGCCCACCCGGCCGCCACCGCTTCGCGCCCGCGCAGGATCCCCCGCCCCCCGAAGAAGACCGCGTCCTCGGCCAGGAACGACGTGAAGGCCGCGAGGTCGCGGTCGGCCATCGACTTGGCGAAGGCCGTCTCGGCGGCGCGCAGTTCGTCCTCCAGCGCCGCGACGTCGATCGGAACATCGTCGGCCGCCACGACGGTGGACACGAGCAGGGCCGCGAGCAACACCGCGATGAGCGGACGGCGGATCGACGACATGGGAGCACCATCCTGATCTGAGGGAGCCGGACTGCAGCCGATGGATGCGGTCAATATAGGCCACGGAACGGGTCTTGTCCCTGTCCGGAACCGTTGCCGGGGGCGTGGCGCGGGGTTATCCTGGAACCCGCAACCAAGCCGCAATACCGCACGACCACCTCAAGCGAGGAGATACCGTCATGGCTCACGTCCTACCCGACCTGAAGTACGCGAAGAACGCGCTCGAACCGTTCATCTCGGCCGAGACGCTGGAGTACCACCACGACAAGCACCACGCGGCCTACGTCGCCAACCTGAACAACCTGGTCCCGGGCACGGAGTTCGAGAAGCTGTCGATCGAGGACATCGTCCGCAGGGCCCCGGCCGGCGGCGTGTTCAACAACGCGGCCCAGGTGTGGAACCACACGTTCTACTTCGACGGCATGGGGTCGAAGGCCGGCGGCGCGCCGACCGGCGCCCTGGCCGCGGCCATCGACAAGGCCTTCGGCACCTTCGCGGCCTTCAAGGAGCAGTTCGGCAAGGCGGCGATCGGCAACTTCGGGTCGGGCTGGACGTGGCTGGCGAAGAGCGGCGGCGGCGTTCTCGAGATCGTGAGCACGAGCAACGCCGGCTCGCTGATCACGTCCGACAAGACGCCCGTGCTGACCATCGACGTCTGGGAGCACGCCTACTACATCGACACGCGCAACGCGCGGCCCAAGTACGTCGAGAACTGGTGGAACGTCGTGGACTGGAACGTCGCGGCGAAGCACTTCGGCGGCTGATCAGCGCCGGCACCACGACGCGACGCCCTGGCCGGCCAGGAAGGCCTCGGCGTCGCGGCCGTGCAGCATCGCGACGGTCGCCAGCACGCCGGCCTCGGTGCAGGTCGGGGCCGCGACGGTGACCGCGCGTGGGGCGCCGCGCACCGGCCAGCCCGTGCGCGGGTTCAGCAGGTGGCCGTAGCGGACGCCGTCGCGCATCAGGAAGCGGCGCGCGTCGCCGCTGGTGGCCAGCCCTCCGGTCTTCATCTCCAGGATGCGTTCGGCGTGGTCTTCGCGGCCGGGGTCCTCGACCCCCACCCGCCAGGCCGCGCCGTCGCTGCGGGGGGCGGTGGCGCGCAGATCCCCGCCCAGGTTCACCAGCGCCGCGGCCGGAGCCGCCGCCGCCAGCAGCTCGGCCGCGCGGTCGGCCGCGTACTCCTTGCCGAGACCGCCGAGATCGATCTCCATCCCCGCCGGCAGCGTGATCTCGGGATGGCGCCACGCGACCTTCTCCCAACCGACCAGCGGCAGCAGCGCCTTGACCCGCCCGCGCGACGGCAGCCGGTCGCCGCCGTCGAAGGCCCAGGCGCGGCGCAGGATCCCCGAGGTGACGTCGAAGCGGCCGCCGCTGAGCGCGTGGCAGCTCGCCGCGAGGTCGAGCAGTCGGGCGGTCTCGTCGTCGACGCGGACGGGGGCGCCGCCGGCGGCGTTGATCGCGTGGACGGCGCCGTCGTCGCGGTAGCGGCTCAACTTGTGTTCGATGCGGCGGGTTTCGGCGGCGGCGAGCTCGACGAGGCGCAGGGCCGAGGCCTCGTCGCAGCCTTCGAGCAAGATCTCGCACGGGCCGCCCATGGCCGCGAAGAGGCCGGCGAAGAGGTCGCCGCGCCGCTGCCCGGCAACGGTCATGCCAGGAACGGTCACCTCAGGACCCGAACGAGTAGCCCACCTGGAAGATCCAGGCGTCGACGACCGGGAACAGGTCGAAGGACGCCAGGTCGCCGGGCGCGCCGGCGGGGTGCCCGTCGCCGGACTGGCGGTAGTACTCCACGCGCGCGGTGAGGCGGTGGTCGCGGCCGAGGTCGCGCCCGTGCTCGAG
Source organism: Fibrobacter sp. (assembly GCA_020718045.1). Classification (GTDB taxonomy): domain Bacteria; phylum Krumholzibacteriota; class Krumholzibacteriia; order LZORAL124-64-63; family LZORAL124-64-63; genus PNOJ01. The sequence goes on from DYDD01000139.1 coordinate 2,333, forward strand.
CCCGAACGTCCAGGCGCCGAACTCGCCGAGACGGTAGTCGGCCGTGGCGTGATCCGGCAACGCGGCGCCGTCGAGCAGCCAGCGCGCGTAGAAGTCGGCGGCCGACTGGCGGTACCAGCGCAGGTGGGGCTGCAGGTACTTGCCGCCGCCGCCCAGCGCGACGCGGTCGCGCAGCTCGACGGTGTGCGAGACGAGGCCCCAGTCGTCGGTCATGAACCGGTACGACAGGTCGGCGACGCCGTGCGGCAGGTGGCGCTTCACGCGGCCGAACAGGATGTGCTTGGTGCGCGCGTCGGGGCGGTGCTCGAAGAGCTGGTCGACCGGCGCGCCGCTCGTCGGGTCCACCACGCTGACCAGCTTGTAGGGGTCGGTCTGGTAGCCCGTGACCCGGCTCAGCGAGTAGGTGACCTGGACGAGGGTGGCGCGGTCGATGACCTGCACCAGGCCGAGCATGGCGTCGGCGACGTCCTTGCTGCCGTCGCCGGCGAGTCGCGGCTGGTCGGCGCCGACGGGCGCCATCGCGGCGAAGGGGATGGGGCGGCCGCCCTCGGGGGTGACCGTGTCGCGCGAGAAGGAGAGGCCAGCGCTGAGCGTGCGGTTGCGGCGGTCGAAGTCGCGTGAGACCGAGGCGTTGGCGCCCAGGGACATGTAGTCGTGCTCGCCGGAGCCGTAGAGCCCGGCCGAGACCGTGGACAGGCGGCCCAGCGGCAGGGTCGTGCCGCCGCTGACCGCGACGCGCGCGTCGCGGAAGGTGTTGTCCAGGGGCGTCTCGCCGGGCGCGGTCGTGTAGCCGCCGCGGCCCGAGGGCCGCGTGAAGGTCTGGACCGCGGCGCTCGGCACCGCGCCGCTGGCCGAGGCGCCGGTCAGGGCGTCGTAAACGACCTTGAAGTTGGCGAGGCGGCCGGAACCGAAGTCGTGGCGCGCCTGCAGGGCGGTCTCGAGGGCCGAGACCCGATTGGGCTCCGTGTAGCCGAGGATCGCGGTCTCGACCTCGGTGGCGCGCGAGGTGGCGACGCCGCCGACGCCCGCCAGCGCGCAGGCCGCCGACAGCGCCCCGCGGATCGAGCGGTAGGTCCGGCTAGTTGCAGCCACAGCCGCCACCCCCGAACCCGGCGCCGCCGGTGGACGCTTCCTTGCTGAAGTAGATGTGCTCGTCGAGGGCGGCGGTGACCGGGTCCCCGTCGAGCCGCATCGAGCGCTGCGCGAGCAGGTCGCGCTCCCAGGGCTGCACGCCCAGGCTGGCGCAGCCGCCGAGCAGCGACGCCGCCAGCGCGAGTCCCGCCGTCAGGGCGGTCCTATTCCTTCGCCGCATCGGGCGCCCCCTCTTCCTGCAGCACTTCGGCCGGCGCCTTCTCGGCCAGCAGGGTCGCGACCTCGGCTTCGACCTCGCCGGCCTTCTTCGGCTCGAAGCCGATGTGACTCGTCCGCAGCCGGCCGCTGCGGTCGATCAGGTAGCTGGCCGGCATGCCCTCGATGCCGAAGGCCAGCGCCAGCTTGCCCTCGACGTCCCAGATGATCTGCAGGTCGCCGCCGAGCTCGGCGAGGAAGGCCTCGGCGGCCTTGCGGTCGTGGTCTTCGTTCACCATCAGCACGGTCAGGCCCTGCTCGCCGTACTTCTTCTGCAGCTCGCGCAGCCAGGGGAAGGACGAGCGGCAGGGCTGGCACCACGAGGCCCAGAAATCCACGTAGATCACGCGGCCGGCGTAGGGTTCGAGGTCCAGGGCGGTCGGGGTCGGGACGCGCGGGCCGTCGAGACCGGCGGCGGCGGGCAGCGAGACAGACAGCAGCACGACCAGCAGGGAAAGCGCGAGCACGGCCCTCTTCATGACGGGCTCCTTTCGGCGACGGCGGCTCCTCGCGGACCGGGGAATCCTACCGAACTCCTAGCCGAATGGATAGTTCCGAAATTCAGGGGTGGGTCAGCGCGGCGGCGGCCAGGGCGAGCAGCAGGGGGGAGAGCAGGACGGCGGCGGCGCGAACGACGATCTGGCGGGTCATCGGGGAACCTTTTTCCGGGGTTGGCGGCGCACCTCCTTGGCGCGACCGGCGCCAAAATAGGCCGCGCCTTACCCTGGGGCAAGCCGCAAATGTCGATGGGGATGGCCTTTTCCCGTTCGATGCCGTATCATGAGTACGGAAGTTCGTTGCCACCCCTGGTAACCTTCGCCTCGCTGGAGGTCCGTCATGTTACGCTCCGCGCACGCGGCACGGCTGCTGCCGTTGCTGCTACTGGTGTTCCTGGCCCTGTTCGCCGGCTGCTCCGACTCCATTTCGCCACCTCCCGATGACAAGGACAACATCCTGGATCCCGGCGACGGCTCCTTCGCGCTGAAGGACATGACGATCCCCGTGCCCTGGGGACCGCCCGTGCAACTGCGCCTCGAGGGCGCGAACCTCGTGACCGACCCCGACGACGGGACCGTGTCGCTGGACGTGAACGTGCGCAACCTGTCGGACCGCACGATCGGCGCGCCGCTGACCGTCTGGCTGTCGGGCTTCACGCCGGCGGACGTGGTACCGCTCAACGCGGACGTCATGCCGGGCGACGACCCCGTCTGGCCGGCCGGCCGCGACTCGACCGGCGTCTGGATGGAGTGGGGCTACGACTACGCCGGGCTGATCGGCGACGACGGCGCGCTCGCCCCCGGCGAAGCGTCGGAACCCAAGACCTGGATCTTCCAGGACCGCTCGCTGGCCTCGTTCTCCTTCGCCGCGCGCGCCGACATCGGCGGCGATCCCGGCGCGGCGACCCTCGGCGGCTTCTGCTTCCTCGATCGCAACTACGACGGCCGGCCGGACGAGGGCGAGGAGCCCTTCACGCCCGGCTGGGTGACCGTGACCGGCCCCGGCGACTTCTGGTTCACCGCCTCGCCCGGCTTCGACGGCCGCTACGCGGTGCCGCTGTACCAGGCCGGCCTCTACCAGCTGACGTTCGAGACCTACGCGATGACGCCGATGCCGCTGGTGTTCACGACGCCCAACCCGCTGACGGTCATGATCGTCGCCGGGCCCGACGGCACGCCGCAGAGCTACCTGGACGCGAACTTCGGCATCGCGCCCGACTGGTTCCCGCCGCCGTCGGTCCAGCCGATCTGGTTCACCGAGCTGCAGCCCGCGGACCTGCACGTGGCGCCCTGGACCTTCCTGGACGCCAATGTCGAGGGCGCGCTGATGACCTTCCACGTGGGCTACTCGGGCTGCTCGCCCGACCACCCCTTCGCGCTGTGGATGTCGGGCGAGTTCATGGAGTCGCAGCCGCCGCGCGCCTCGATCACGCTCGTCAACGAGCTGGACGAGGATTGCGACGCGTACTTCGAGCAGTGGACGGCCTTCGACCTGGGTCCGCTGTACCGCCGCTACGTGGAGACCTACGGTCCGGGCGAACTGATCCTGGACGTGCACGGGCCGGACGGGTTCATGCACATGATGAAGATCGGGATCGCGCTGCCGGACTCGACCGACCCTGACGGTCCGATCTACCCCGGCGGGCATTGACCGGTCCCGGCCGGAACGACCGCGGCCCCGCTTCCGGGAGGAGGCGGGGCCGCTTCCGTGCTAGCCCGTCAGGGATCCGTCCTCAGCGTTCGCGGCGTCCCGTCGCCGGCAGGCTGATGGCGCTCTCGACGCCGTCCGCATCCACCACGGACACGCCGTAGACATATATCGCGCCGATCCGAGCGGTCGAGTCGATCCAGTCCAGAACGGTGCGATCCACCTCGGTCAGGCGCGCGTCCGCGCCGCCGCCGTCGCGACGGTACACGCGGTAGCCGCCGACCCGCTCGTCGAAGACTTCGCTCCAGGATAGGGACACGCCGCCGTCCACCGCCAGGGTGCGCAGCGACGCCGGCGCCGGCAGGGTCGTCGCCGCCGCGGTGCGCACCGTGTGGGGAAGGCTCGGGACGCTGCGGACCCCGTTGACGTCGTACGCCTGCACGGCGTAGTCGTAGGCCGCGCCGGGCGCGGCGGTCTCGTCGGTCCAGTAGTTGATCCGGGGCGCGTAGCCGCCCTCGTGGACACGCCCGAACGCGCCCGCGCCGGCCGGCCGCCGCAGGACGTCGTAGCCTGCCAGGGTGGGCTCGCGGGCCGACAGGTCGTCCCAGAAGAGCATGATCCGCGGGCCGTCCATGACGCTGCGGAGATTCTGCGGCGTCGCGAGGTCGTAGGCGATCGCCGGGACGGCGGTCGCGGTTTCCGAGAAATCGCTCAACGCGTAGCCGTCGCCGACGGCGCGGACCGCGTAGCGGTAGCTCGTGCGCCCGTTCAGGCCGGAGGCGGTGTCGACGAAGGCCACGCTCATGGAGTCCGCGTCCTCGGAATCCGCCGCCGCCGCCGCCCTCACCAGTCCCGAAACCTGGCGCCAGTCCTCGCCGCCGCGGGCCCGGTAGACGTGGTACCCCAGGATGTGGGGTCCGAGGCCCTCCCAAGAGATCCGCACACCGGCGCCCGCGGGCTCGGCGCGCACCGACTGCGGCGGCAGGGGCGGGGGCGATCGCGTGGACATGGCGGCCACGACGGCCGAGAGGGTCTCGCCCGCGACCCCGCCGACCCCGATCCGGTAGTAGGCGTTCTCGTTGGCGGTCGGCACGACGTCGGTGTGGTCGCGGGCCCCCGGAGGCAGGGCGATCAGGCGCGCGAAGGGGCCGTCGTAGGCGTCGCTGCGGTACAGGACGATGCCGCGCTCGTAGGCGCGGTCGTTCAGGGTCCACTGCAACCGAACGCGGTGGTCGCCGAGATCCTCCGCGGCGAAGCCGACGACCAGGGCGGCCTCGCCGTCGGCGAAGGTGGTGAGGGCGGCCGGGGCCGAGGCCGCGCCGGGGTTGGCGAAGCGGTCGACCAGGACGGCGACGTATTCGTAGAGGGCGTCGGGCTGCACCGTGGAGTCGTGCAGCATCGCGTAGGCGGTGTCGTTCTCCACGTAGAAGCCCGTCACGGCGTCGCAGGCCATGAAGTCGCCCCGGCGCGCCGCGCGGCGGCTCACGAGCAGGCCGCCGGGTTCGCTGCCGGCCGGCAGACGCCAGACGACTTCGGCGGCGCCGCCGGCGGCCGCAGCGCGCACGACCTCTGCAACGGCCGGCCCGGGCTTCCCGCCCGGGTACGTCAGGGCGGGGGTCGTCGCGGCGCTGCCGCCGCGCTCGATGCGGTAGCGGTAGACGGCGCCCCGGACGACGGTCGTGTCCAGGTACGCCGTGCCGCAGACCAGATGGGCGACGGGCAGGTTCGGTTCCACGAGGCGGGTGACGTCGTCGTGGCCGACGATGTGGTCCCAGAGGCGTTGCACCGAGGCTGTGCCCACGGCAGGCAGGCCGGTGAAGTACGGCGTGAAGGCGGCGGCGCGCGCCGCCGTCTCCGTGGGGGCCGTGGGAGCGGCGACGCTCGCCAGCGGCGTCAGGTCGCCGTCGCCGACGGCCCGCGACACGACGTAGGGCGCGTCCTTGGGGATCGCCGCGCCGAGATGGACCCACACGCCGCGGGGTGTGGCCA
>DYDD01000140.1 GCA_020718045.1 Fibrobacter sp.
GTCGGCGTCGCCGGCCTCGGCCAGCGCTGCCGCCCGGCGGCAGAAGGCGCCGGCCACCTCGCAGGCGGTCATCATGTCCGCCAGGCGGAACTGCACCGACTGGCGGCCGCTGGTCCGGCGGGCGTGGACGTACCGGATCGTCGCGTTGAGGTCGCGCACGGCCGCGGCGGCGAGCCCGGCCCCCACCTCGCCGTGGGCGGCGTGCAGGGCGTCCAGCCCGGCGGCGAGGTCCTCGTACCAGGCGCCCTTGGTCTTCACGGTCGCCTTCCAGCGGTACAGCCCGATGATGCTCTGCTGGATCTCGCTGGTGCCCTCGTAGATGGTCGTGATGCGCACGTCGCGCTTGATCTTCTCGACCATGTACTCGCGCGCGTAGCCGTAGCCGCCGAGGGCCTGGATGGCCGCCTCGGCCGCCCGGTTGCCCGCCTCGGTGCACCAGTACTTGGCGATCGAACCCTCGACCTGCAGGTCGGGCTCGCCGCCGTCGAGCCGGCCGGCGATCTCCTCCACGTAGGCGCGGCCGGCGGCCAGCGCGATCCAGTGGGGCGCGATGAGCTTGCTGCCGTAGCCCTCCTTGTCGATCAGGGGCGCGCCGAACTGGATGCGCTCGCGGGCGTAGCGCACGGCCCGGTCGAGCGCGGCCTGCCCGGCGCCCAGGCCGAAGGCGCCCACCATCACGCGCGTGTAGCCGAACACGGCGTTGGCCTGCTTCAGCCCCTGCCCCTCGACCCCGCCGATCAGCTGGGAGGCCGGGACCAGCACGTCGTCCAGCACGACGCCGCTGGTGTCCGAGGCGCGGATGCCGTGCTTGTCCTCGTGCTTGCCGGCGCCGAGCCCCGGCGCCGACCGCTCCACGACGAAGAACGATGGGCCGTCGGGCGTCTTGGCCAGGATGGTGTACAGCTCGGCCACGCCGCCGTTGGTGATGAACTGCTTGGTGCCGTTGATCCGGTAGCCGGTGACGTGGCCCGCGGCGTCGGTCATGCGGTCGGCCCGCGTCTGCAGCGCGGCGACGTTGCTGCCGGCGGCCGGTTCGGTCACGCCGTAGGCGACGATCAGGCCCTCGGCGGCGATGCGGCCCAGCCAGTGCGACTTCTGCTCCGGCGTGCCGCCGACGATGATCGGGTCGGTGCCCAGGCAGATCGCCAGGAAAGCTGTCGCCACGCCCAGGTCGATGGCGGCCATCTCCTCGCTGACGCGGCAGATGTCCAGGGCGCCGCCGCCGAGTCCGCCGACGGCCTCGGGCAGGAAGATCAGGTGCAGGCCGACGTCGGGCGACAGCAGCTGCCGGATGAAGGCGACGGGGAACTCGTCGCGCGCATCCAGGCCGAGCAGGGCGGCGTCGGGCAGGTCGCGCTGCACGACCTGGCGCAGGGTCTGGACCATCATCTCACGCATCTCGGGCGACAGGCCGATGGACTGGGTCATGATTCTCTCCTGGAGACGGTGTCCGGATTCGGGAGCGGTCTCAGGCGATCGATCCCTGGTCGAAGCGCAGGCGTCCCTTGGCGAGCAGGACGCCGTGGCCGCCGACGCGGATGGCGCCGCAGCGGCCGTCATGGATCTCGGCCTCGGCGTAGAGGCGGCTGGGCCGCTTCATCTCGAGGCCCTGCTCGCAGACGATGCGGACGCGGGGCGCCGGCGGCACCAGGCGGTGCTTGATCATGTAGGCGATCAGGGCGCCCGCCGCGCTGCCGGTCGCCGCGTCCTCCGGGATGCCGAAATCCTGGGCGAACATGCGGCAGTGCACGTCGACCCCGGCGCCTTCGGCTTCGCACGTGAAGACGAAGAGGTCGCCGAAGCCCAGGTCGCGGGAGATCTCCCGTGCCGCCTCCCGGTCGAAGCGGATGGACTCCACCGCCGCGAGCGAGCCCAGCGGGACGATGTGGATGGGCAGCCCCGCCGAGACGATCTCGCAGGGCAGACCCGTGATGGCGAGGTCGGTCTCCTCGACGCCGAGCGCCCGGGCCACCTTGCCCCGCTGGTAGTACTGCCCGATGAACTCCGCGGGCTCGTGCACCAGCGAATAGAGCGTGGCGCCGTCGGCCTCCGACAGCACGACCGGGAATTCGCCGGCCTCGGTGCGCCAATGGAAGCGGGTCTCGTCCCCGCTCCGCGCGACCCGGCCGCAGGCGTCCAGGCCGCAGGTGGCGCCCACGATCGAGAGCCCCGACAAGGGGACCTCCCCCTTGGGCGTGAAGATCCGCAGCCTGGCGCGGTTGCCCTCGCCGGGATCGGGCTCCGCGAACGCGGTCTCCCCGGTGCCCATCTCGCGCGCGATGATCTGCAGCAGGGGCGTCGGCAGGCCGGTCGCGTCGGGGAACAGCGTCAGGCGGCTGCCGCCGAAAGGCGCGCGGGTGTACAGGTCCAGGTGCATGAATTCGCGTTCGAACAAGCGGGACTCCGTGGTGGCAGCGGAACACGGCGACATCGCGGGCATCCTAACCGCTGGCCCGCGGCGGTGCAAGCAGGGGATGGCGGGGAGCGGCTGCCGTCAGTCGAGGACCACGACGGCCAGGGCCACCTCGCGCTCGTGGCTGAGGGACAGCAGGACGCGTCCTCCCCCGCGCTCCCGCAGGGCTTCGGCCGCGCGGCCGTGCAGGCGCAGGACCGCCGGACCCCCGTCGCGATGGACGACCTCGACGTCCCGGTAGGCGACGGGACCGGCGGCGCCGAGCGCCTTGACGAAAGCCTCCTTCGCGGCCCACCGTGAGGCGAGCGTGGCCGCTCCCTGGGCGCCGCGCCGGGCCGCCAGGGCGATCTCGTCGGGACGGAAGCAGCGCTGCAGGAAGCGGTCGCCGTGGCGTTCGACCGCGAGGCGGATGCGGGCGACCTCGACGATGTCGCTGCCGATCCCGAGCATCAGTAGGCTCCCTTGCGCTCGATGACGGCCGGGATCGTGCGCGAGAGGATGCGCAGGTCGAAGGCCGGGCTGCGCCGCCGCACGTACTCGAGGTCCAGCTTCATCCAGTCCTCGAAGTCGAGGTGGCTGCGGCCCGACACCTGCCACAGGCAGGTCAGCCCGGGCTTGACCTGGAGCCGGCGCGCCTGGGCCGGCGTGTACGCGGCAACCTCGCTGGGGATCTGGGGGCGCGGGCCCACCACCGACATCTCGCCGCGCAGCACGTTGTACAGCTGCGGGAACTCGTCGAGGCTGCTGCGCCGCAGGAAGCGGCCGACGCCGGTGATGCGAGGGTCGCGCTCGATCTTGAAGGCGGCGCCGCTGGCCTCGTTCAGGTGGGCGAGCTCCTCCTTGCGCACCTCGGCGTCCACGACCATGGAACGGAACTTGTGGCAATCGAAGACGCGCCCGCGCAGGCCGACGCGCCGCTGGCGGAAGAACACCGGACCCGGGGAGTCGAGCCGGATCAGCAGGACGAGCAGCGGGAACACCGGCAGCACGAGCAGCAGGCCGACGACGGCGCCCAGCAGGTCGACCAGGCGCTTGAACACCGCGCCGACCAGGTCGGCGGCGGGCACCGGACCGTCGGGATCGCGCGCGATGAAGGCGTCGTAGCCGCCGGCGGCGGCGAAGACGTCCGCGGCGGGGGTGCGCAGGCTCACCGGCCGACCTCCCCGTCCGCCGCCGGCGCGCGCCGCCAGCGCAGGGCGGTCACGCCGGGGAACTCGCGCACCGCGACCACGTCGCCCAGATCGTCGAGCGCCGCGGGGAAGTGGTGGCCCGGGTCGAGCGTCCCGCTGCGGCACAGGACCAGCCAGGCCTGGTCGGCGCCGCCGATCCTCTCGGACAGCGCGCGGGTCGCGGCGTCGCGGCTGGCGAGCGCGCCGAGCCCCCAGAAGTCGCGCACCTCGCCGCGGCCGTCGTAGTAGAGGTGGAACAGATCGGTGACCACGGGCACGAGCACCGGTTCGCCCGCGGCGTCCTGGTTCGCGATCCAGACCGCGGCCGACCGCACGTCGTCCTTGGCGTAGCGCGGGTCGACGTGGTAGCTGGCCGACGACCACAGGGTCAGCCCGAGCAGGGCCAGGCTCGCCGCCCGCACCGTCCAGCCGTGCAGCGTGCTGAGGCCGTGGCCGGCCGCGAGCAGCAGGAAGGGAGCCGCCACCGCCAGGTAGCGGGGCGTGAAGGTCTTCACGTCCAGCAGGCGCAGTGCGACCAGCGCGACGAACGGCACCGCGACCCACAGCAGCGTCTCGAGGCGCCGCCGGCTGCGCCACCAGCCCGTGAGCGTCGGGAAGGCGGCGGCGAGCGCGCCCACCGCCAGCAGCGGCAGGTAGCGGCGGACGATCTCCAGGCGGTCGGGCCGGTGCAGCTCCTCGAGCGTGGGCCCGAGGCTGAAGCCGTAGAAGAACGTGTAGAGGGCGTACGGCACGGCCAGGGGCGTCAGGCGTTCCTGCCCCTCGGGCAGCAGACCGCCACCTCCCCCCGCTGCCAGCCGCCCGGGGTACCAGAAACCCGTCGCCTGCAGCAGCCACGGCAAGGCGATCAGGCCGGTCAGCCCGAAGGCGACCGCCCACCCGCGCCAGGCCCGGCCGTCGGGCGGCCGATGCAGCAACAGCACGCCCAACGCGTGGGCCGCGACCAGGAACAGGGCCGACATGTTGCTCAGCACGGCGAGGCCGGCGAGCAGACCGTAGGTCAGGCCGCCCCGCGTCGAGGCGCCGTGGCGCTGCATGCGCAGCAGCTGCAGGGACGCCGCCATGGCGAGCAGGATCATCAGGGAATAGCCGCGCGCCTCCTGCCCGTACCAGACGTGGAAGGGGTTGAGCGCGAGCAGCAGGGCCGCCCAGGCGCCGGTCGAGCGGTCGCGCCATTCGCTGCCGAGCTTGTACATCACCGGGACGGCCAGGACGCCGGCCAGCGCCGCCGGCAGGCGCAGGAGCCACTCGGGCGACGCCGGCTGTCCGGGCCGCCAGCTCAGCAGCAGGTACAGCGGGCCCTGGATGTTGTCGCGGAACTGCTCCCAGAGCCCGTGCCCGACGCCGGGATGGAGGTTGCGCCAGGTCTGGTACTCGTCGATCCACAGCGGCGAGGCGCCGAGGTGGTAGCCGCGCAGGATCGCCGCCGCGGCCGTGACCAGGATCACGAACAGCAGTCGCTCGCTGCGGCGGCCGGCGGGATCGAGCGCCGGCATGGCGCCGAGGCGGGCGAACGAGTCGTGCGGGCGCTGGCTCACGGCCTGACCTCCGGGTGTCGGGTACGGCCGGGTCGGTACGATTTCAGCGATGCGTCGATGGCGCCGACCTTCACCTTCGTCTTCATCAGCACGGGCAGGCGGCGCTCGTCGTCCGACAGCCAGATCGTGAGGTCGCCTTCGAACTGGAAGAGCCCCTCGCCCTGGATGACCGGCTGCACGACGAGGCAGTCGAACGTGCCGGCCGGGACGGTGATCCGCTCGCGGCCGTGGACGTTGACCACGAGATCGTAGGTCTTGCGCGAGCTGTGCGTGGTCACCAGGGCCGGCTGCCCTGGCAGCAGCGGCAGGGTGCGGACGAAGTAGAAGGCCGACAGGATGTCCTGCACGCCGGCGGGGACGTCCTCGTCGCGGCCGTCGAGGTGGCGGGCCTTGCCCGCTTCCTGGTCGTAGCGGATCGCCACGTTCTTGCGGTAGTCGCCCTCGCGCAGCCGCTTGCTGAAGTAGCGCGTCGCGAGCGATTGCACGTCGATGTGGGTGACGACCTTGTCCCGCACGAGGTAGAACGCCGAGAAGAAGCGGTTGGACGCCGCCTTGCTCTCCACGGGGTAGCAGGGGCGGCCCCCGGAGTCGACGACCTCCCCGACCTCCAGGGAGGCCTCGCCGGCGTTGACGGGACCGTAGTCGATCGAGAAGACCAGCAGCTCGCCCGGCCCGTACGGCACCGGCGTGAACGCGTCGGCAGGATCCGGTGCGGGGGCGGTCGGTTCCGGACCAGCGGCAGGAGCGGCGGCGGTCGGGTCGGCGAGGACGCGGTCGGCGGCGCCCACCGCCAGCACGGTGAGCGCCGCCGCGGCCCAGGCCGCCGTCAGGGCGCCCGCCCGGTGTCGTCGCAGGCTCATGAGACCTCCCTCGTCGCGGTCCGCAGGCGCGTCGTCAGACCGTCCAGCGCCGCCAGCACGTGTTCGGCACGCAGACCCGTCATGCAGGGATGACCGGCCACCGGGCATGCCAACAGATCGCAGGGTGAACAAGGTTCCCCGGTCCGCACCATGATATGCAAGGGATGTTCCGGGTTCCAGCCCCGCGGGTCGGTCGGGCCGAACAGGGTCACCGTCGGCACGCCCAGGCCGGCGGCGATGTGGCGCGGGCCGCAGTCGGTCGCCACCAGCACGTCGAGCCGCCCCAGCAGCCCGGTCAGCTCAAGCAAGTCCGTGGCCGGGGCGATCCGCAGCTCGGGCGCCGCCGCCGCGACGGCCGCCGCGATGTCCCGGTCGCCCGGCCCCGGGATCAGCAGCACCGAGGCGCCGCGGGACGCGAGCGCCCGCATCAGGCGCACGGCTTCGGAGACCGGCCAGGACTTCACCGGCCAGGTCGCGCTCAGGATCATGCCGACCCGCGGACGGCCGCCGTCTCCCGGCCAAACGTCGGCGTCGCGCGTCGGATCGCTGCCCGTGCGTCCGATCCCGCTCGCGAGACCGCCGGGCCGCCACGGCGCGGTCTCGACTCCCAACGTGCGCGCCAGTTCCAGGAAACCTTCGGCGGCGAACTGCCGCAATCGGCGGCCGTCCTGGCGATCGCGCGGCACCGGCAGGTTGTAGGCCCAGCGTCGCCACCGCAGGGCGTAGCCGGCGCGCCAGCGGGCGCCGCTCAGGGCGGTCCACAGGGCCGTGCGGGGCGTGCTGAGGATGTCGACCACGAGGTCGTACCGCTGCGCGCGCAGGTGCGTCAACCAGCCCGACGGCGCCTCCTCCCGCGACGGCGGCCAGCTCACGACGCGGACGCGGTCGGCGAGTTCCCGCAGCAGCGGGACGAAGGGGCGGTCCACGAGCAGGTCGACCCGCGCCTGCGGGCAGGCCGCGGCCAGGGCGTGCACCGCCGGCAGCGTGACCACGGCGTCGCCGAGGGCGCGACGGCGGATCACCAGGACCCGTCGCAGCCGCGGCAGTTCGTCGACGAAGGACGGGTTCATCGCCCGGCCCCCGATCCGCCCAGGAGCGGCAGCGCCGCGGCGACGGCGGCGGCCGTCAGCGCGGGCAGGCAGACGAACTCGGCGGGAGGGCAGACATGCCGGTCGCAGGGATGGCAGGCGGGCCGGGCGCACAGCACACGGTACGGCCCGAAGCTCTCGTAGGGGAACCAGATCGCGGGGTCCGTCGGGCCGAACAGCGCCAGCGTGGGGCGGCCGCAGGCCACCGCGACGTGGGCGATGCCGCCGTCGACGGTCACCACGGCGTCGGCGCCGGCGACCGCGGCCATGACGTCGGCCAGACCCAGCGCGGGCAGCCGACCGCCAGGACCGCCCGCCGCCCACGTCCCGACCGCCAACGTGGAACCAGGTGCGGAGAGCTCGACGACGGGACGCGGGTCCGTCCCCGCCAAGCGGTCGCGCAGCTCGTCCCACGACGCGCGGGGCCAGGCCTTGGCCGGCCAGGTGGCGCCGGGCGCGAACAGCAGGTAAGGCCGCGCCGCGTCGACGCCCAGCGCCGCCAGCGCCGCGCGGGACCGCGCCGAGGGAGCCGGGTGCAGGCGGGGCGGCAGACCGCGCGGGTACTCGCGCAGGTACCAGTCCCGGAACGGCAACCCGCTCGGAGCGTGCACCAGCGGCCACAGGCGGCCGAGGAGTTCGCCGAGGCCGCCGGGCGCGGCGGCGCGGAAGGCCGGGTCCTGCTGCGGCGACGGGACGCCGACCGGGTGCGTGGCGAGGCGGCGGCG
>DYDD01000402.1 GCA_020718045.1 Fibrobacter sp.
CGTGTAGCCGAACCACACCAGGATCTCGCCGAGAGCCTGGGTGCGGGCGGCGTACGGAGCCGGATCGTCCTTCGCCACGCCGTACGGGGAGTACCAGGCGCCGAAGTCGACCGGCACGGTCACGACCTTCGAACCGACGGCCGTGTTGTAGTTCGAGACCATGGCCGCGTAGGTCATGTAGACGCCCACGCCCGTGAACTCGCCGACCTGGGTCGCGTAGCCGGTCGGCGACCCGTAGACGCCGATGCCGTTGAACACGCGGAAGGTCGGGCAGGAACCGTAAGCGACGAACGGCGTGCTGAAGCCCACCACGTTGCCCGGGGTCGCGACGACCAGCGGGGCCGCCTGGCCGCCGATGAGCGGACGGACGTCCGTGGCCAGCCGGGTGTGCAGCCCAGCCAGTTCTGGACGAACGCCGCGCCGCCGGCGACGGTGGTCGAACCGGTCGCGACGACGACGCGGTCGCCGGTCACGAGCAGGTTCTTGCCGGTGCCCAGCCACGCCGACAGACGGCCGACGTCGTCGCCCTTGTCGCCGGTGTTGCCCGGAGCGATGGCGGGACCGGTCAGCGGTGAGCCGGCCAGGGTGGCCGAGCCGTACAGGATCGTCTCGTAGCCGGCCAGGGCGACCGCGGACGCGTTGGCGCCCAGGCCGTTGCCGACGTTCGAGGACGGGGCCTGCGTGAAGTAGATGTCGTAGTCGACGTTCTCGACGAGGCCCAGCTGAGCGAGCGAGAGCTTCCACTCGTTGATGCCGCCGCCGAAGCCGCCGAAGTCGTGCCAGAACAGGATGCTGGGCTGCGTGCCGAGGACGTCGGTCACCGACGGCAGGCCGCGCCAGATCCACTCGAACGGCCACTGGAACGCGACGTAGCCGGCCTCGCCCGGGAACACGCCGAACCCGGCGATGCTGGCCGGGAAGGTCGTGGTGCCGTCGGTGCCGGGGTCGCCGTTCACGCGGTCGGTCGCCGTGATGTACCAGTGCAGCTGGTCACCCGGGAACAGCAGGCCGTTGTCGTCCAGGTCAAACGCCCAACGCCACTGGATCAGAATGCCCGAGGACGTGAAGACGCTGTCGGCCACGGCGTCGCCCTCGATGTAGCCGCCCACCGGCGTCACGTTGCGCACGCCGTCGAACAGCGGGTTGCACTTGATCTTGTAGTGCATCTTCGGCAGCTCGGTCAGCTCGGCGCCGGGGCGCACTGGCTGGACGTTCAGCACGATCGAGTCGCCGTGCACGATGTTCGGGTACGCCGTGTCCAGGATGTCCTGGCACATGTCGAAGCGCAGGTTGTTGCCGGCCAGGTTGCCCAGGTCCAGGTTCTTCGCGAACTGGTCGTTGGGCAGGTCCCAGGCGCCGCTGATGGAGAT
>DYDD01000403.1:0-1215 GCA_020718045.1 Fibrobacter sp.
CGGCGGCCCCTTGACCTCGATCGTGCGGTCGGCCTGGTGCTCGGCGAGGGCCTCGACGAGCACGGCGAGGCGGCGGGGCGTGGCGAGCACCCGCAGGCCGCGGTGCTCCAGCGACAGCTCGGCGAGCAGCGTCGCGAAGCCGGCCGCCACGTGCTGCCGCTCGACGGGCAGGAAACGGGCCGGCAGCTCGTCGGTGCCGATCTCGAACAGGAACGGCAGCATCCTCGCACCGGTCATCGGGATCCCTCCTCGCGGCCCAGCAGGGGGAAGCCCATGGCCTCCCGCTTCTCCAGGTAGGCCTGCGCGACGCGGCGCGACAGCATGCGCACGCGCTTGATGTAGCCGGTCCGCTCGGTGACCGAGATGGCGCCGCGCGCCTCCAGCAGGTTGAACAGGTGGCTGCACTTGATCACCGCGTCGTACGCGGGGTAGACCAGGGCCGCCTCGACCAGGCGCGTCGCCTCGGCCTCGCGGTCGTCGAAGTGGCGCCGGTACATCTCGACGTCGGCGTGCTCGAAGTTGAAGGCGGAGAACTCCTGCTCGAACTGGCCCTGGACGTCGCCCCAGGAGAGGCCGCCGCCCCACAGCAGGTCCTTCACGTGCCCGACGCCCTGGACGTACATCGCCAGGCGCAGCAGCCCGTAGGTCAGCTCGACCGACACCGGGTTCAGGCGCAGCCCGCCCACCTGCTGGAAGTAGGTGAACTGCGAGATCTCCATGCCGTCGATCCAGACCTCCCAGCCCAGGCCGCTGGCGCCGAGGGTCGGCGACTCCCAGTCATCCTCCACGAAACGGATGTCGTGCTCGCGCGGTTCGATGCCGATGGCGCGCAGCGACTCCAGGTACAGGCCCTGGGAGTCCGCGGGGTTGGGCTTCAGGACGACCTGGTACTGCAGGAACTGCTGGACGCGGTTCGGATTCTCCAGGTAGCGGCCGTCCTTGGGACGGCGGCTCGGCTCGACGTAGGCAACCTTCCAGGGCTCCGGGCCGAGGCAGCGCAGGAAGGTGGCCGGGTTGAAGGTCCCGGCCCCCACCTCGGAATTGTAGGGCTGGACGATGACGCAGCCCTGGTCCATCCAGAATCTCTGGAGCCCGGCGATCATCTCCTGGTAGCTCAGCATGGCTCGTCGTCCTTTGCGGCCGCGGCCGCGGCGTCGGCGCTCCGCGCCGCCCGGAGCAGTTCCAGGCCCGCGGGCAGGCGGTACTCCGGCAGGT
>DYDD01000403.1:1226-1340 GCA_020718045.1 Fibrobacter sp.
AAGCGGTGCAGCAGGATCCCCGTCTCGCGGGAGGTCCGCCGCGAGGACCGCTCCGGCGCCGCGCCGCCCAGCGACCGCAGGGCCGCCAGCGTCTCGGGCGCGAGCGGCCGGTCG
>DYDD01000404.1 GCA_020718045.1 Fibrobacter sp.
GCAGCATCCCGGACAGGCGGCCGTAGCCGCCGGGCCTCAGCAGATCGCTGCAGACGGTCACCGGCGCCAGCCCGAGCGCCACGGCCTCGGCCGCGTTGCCGCGCTCGATCCCGGCCGAGAACGACACCGGCACCTCGCCGCCCGGCCGTCCGGCCAGGGCCAGGCGCCCGGGCAGGCGGGCGTCGAGCTCCGCGAGCAGGGCCGCGGCCAGCACATGCAGCGGCGCCCCCGACAGGTAGGCCCGTTCTCCCGGCAGACGGCCGCGGCCGTTGGCGACCACCAGGGTGTTGGTGAGCTTGACGCCGAAACGTCGCCCCTGCGCGCGGGCGAAGTCCGCAAGGCCGTCGACGAGCTCCAGGGCGCGGTCCATGGCCAGGTCCTCGGCGAAGGCCTGCGGCACCAGGGTCGCGTCGCGGTAGCCGAGCCGGTCGTGCAGGATCGTCGCCGCCGCGTCGGGGCCGAGCAGCGTGGGGTTCAGCTTCACCGTGACATCCAAGCCGTGGCGGGTCATCAGGTGGCGGACGAGGTCCTCGATCTCCCCCGGCGGGCAGCCGTGGAAGGTGCTCAGGGTGGCGCCGGTGCAGAGGCGCGCCGGCACCTCGACGTCGCGCAGGGCGGCGAGCGGCCGCGGGATCCCGCGGCGCTGTTCGTCGACGATCGCGCGCACATCGCCGAGGCGGTCCAGGAACGCGGCCATCGGCGCGCTGCGCACGCCGGCGAGGTCGTAGCCGCACGACAGCTCGAAGACGTGGCCGCCGGGCTCGCCTACCGCCGCGCGCACCGGCGCCCAGGCGCGCAGGACCGCGATCAGCAGCGCGGCCTTGGCGTACTCGTGCAGGGACTCGTCCAGGCGCAGCTCCTGGCTCCACTCGACGTTGTAGCCCTCGGCGGCCATGTCGATGCAGGGGCGCGGGATCTCCAGCTCGTCGAGGACCTGGACGGTCTTCAGCTCGAGGGTGCGCGCCCCGGCCAGCCAGCCCAGGGCCAGGTTCTGCGCCAGCTGCGTGTGCGGGCCGGCGGCCGGTCCCAGGGGCGTGCCGACGTCGTGGCCGCCGACCGTGTCGGCGAGGTCGACGCCGTCGGGCGGCCGATGCCACTTGCCGGCCGGCAGGTCGAAGATCGCGCCGCGGGCGTCCAGCTCGACGACGGCGCGCCCGAGCAGGTCGCGCAGCGGCCAGGGCGTCAGGGCGGGGGGACGGTTCATGGGCGGGCCTTCCGGGGTGCGGGCGCGGGCCGGGTCGCGAAGTGGTCGGCGAGCTCGGCGAAGGATTCCAGCAGGAGGT
>DYDD01000405.1 GCA_020718045.1 Fibrobacter sp.
TGCTGCGGGCGCGCGCCCCGGAAGGCTTCGCACCCGCGCACCTGATGCTGTTCACCGAGCTGCAGCGGGCGTTCGCCACGGCCCTGGAGAACGACCGCCGCCTGCGCGAGCTGTCGGCCCTGCGCGCCGCCGCGGAAGCGGACAAGCGGTCCGCCCTGTCGCGCCTGGGCCGCATCGAGCTGACCGACCGCATCGTCGGCGTCAAGAGCGGCCTGGAGCCCGTCATGGCGCGCGTGGCCCTGGTGGCGCGCTCCGGCGTGCCGGTGCTCATCCTGGGCGAGAGCGGCACGGGCAAGGAGGTCATCGCCCGCGCGATCCACGAGCAGTCGCCGCGCCGGCACGGTCCGTTCCTGCGGGTCAACTGCGGCGCGATCCCCCCGGAGCTCATCGACTCCGAACTCTTCGGGCACGAGAAGGGCGCCTTCACCGGCGCCACCGCGTTGCGGCGGGGCTGGTTCGAGCGCGCGGACCAGGGCACCCTGCTGCTGGACGAGGTGGGCGAGCTGCCCCTGCCCGCCCAGGTGCGCCTGCTGCGCGTGCTGCAGGAAGGAACGTTCGAGCGGGTCGGCGGCGAGCGCGACGTCAAGGTGGACGTGCGCATCGTCGCCTCGACGCACCGCGACCTGCCCGTCCTGGTGCAGAACGGGCGCTTCCGAGAGGATCTCTGGTACCGCATCGCCGGCTTCCCGGTGGTGCTGCCGCCGCTGCGCGAGCGACGCCAGGACATCCCCGCCCTGGCCTCGCACTTCGCCCACCGCGCCGCCCTGCGCTTCGGCCTGCGCCTGCAGCTGCCCAACGCCGCGGACCTGGCCCTGCTGTCCGGCTACGCCTGGCCGGGCAACGTGCGCGAGCTGGCGTCGGTCGTCGACCGCGCCGCCATCCTGGGCGACGGCGTCGGCCTGCAGATCGCCGCCGCGCTCGGCGCGGCGACCTCCCTGCAGCCGCACCCCGGGGGCGCCGCCGCGCCGGGCGCGCCGTCCTCCCCGCCGTCCGACGACATCGTCAGCCTCGACGAAGCCGTGCGCCGGCACGTCGCGATCGCCCTGGCCGCGACCCACGGACGCATCGAAGGACGTCACGGGGCCGCCGCGCTGCTGGGCGTCAACCCACACACGCTGAGAGCCCGCCTGCGCAAGCTGGGCGTCGCCTGGGCGAACTACCGCGAGACCGGGAATGAAAGGACCACGACGTGACGAACCTGAAGGACACCTGCGTGATGGTCACCGGCGCCAGCTCCGGCATCGGCGAGGCCTGCGCCCGCGCGTTCGCGCGCGAGGGGGCGCGGCTG
>DYDD01000141.1 GCA_020718045.1 Fibrobacter sp.
CCCGACGGCGCAGGCGCGGCCGCCAGGCAGCAGGCGACCGCCGCCAGCACCGCGGCCAGCGCCAGGACCCCGATCATGCGGCGTCGGCCGCCGCCCCGTCCGTTCTCGTTCATCGCGTCTCTCCGCTCGTTGCGTCGTCTACCAGTTCGAACTCAGACCCGCCTCGCTGCCCGAGCAGGTTCCCAGACTGATCCCGGCATCCACGCCGGCGGATCCCATGGACATGGTCACCTTCAGCGACTTCTGGATGGAGATGCCGGCGCACAGTTCGCAGTCGATCCCGTCCCACGACGGCGTCGGCACGCACTGCTCGACGCTGCCGTGGACCGTCAGGCTCCCGCAGCCGTTCAGCTCGAAGTGGCCGGCGGTGTCGATGGTGCCCTGCTGTCCCATCTCGGCCGCAGCCCCCCCCGAAATCGAGGTGCAGGTCAGGCTGGACATGATGTAGTGGGCCGTGACGAAGCCCATGACCCCGATGCCGATCTCGGTGCCGGGCCCGTCGAAGCTCATCCAGACCCGCCCGTCCAGGCCGGTCTCGCCGCCGAAGTGGGCGCTGACGACGCCCAGGTCGAAGCCCTCGTCCGGGATGCTGAGCTGCGGGATGCTCTTGCGGCCGGTGAAGAAGAAGCCCGAGATGCCGTGCTGGAACGACGGCGGCACGTGCTGGTCGTAGGCGAAGGACATCAGCTTGGTCGCGACTTCCGTCGGCATCGTGGCGTAGTCGCCGATCAGCAGGCCGGCCTGCAGGTTCCCGAAGCCCGGCAGGGTGAGGTCGCCGCCGGACAGGAAGTACCAGCCGTCCCCGTCCACGAGCAGGTTCGCCAGCCCCCGCACTTCCATCCCGGAGAACGACTGGTCGATCTGCAGCGAGCCGGTCAGGCGCGCGCTGGCGTAGTCGTAGGTCAGGCCGATGTTGCCGAAGCCGTCGGGGATGTTCTGCACTGAGAGCGATTGGTTCTCGGCGGTGATGTCGCCGTGGATGGTGAACGTCTTGCGCAGGTCGCCCTGCAGGCCCTTGACGCCGGTCAGGTCGCCCGCGAAGGAGAACTTGTCCCAGTCCTGCGTCGCGGCCTGCACACGCATCTCGCCGGTGACGGCCGCCAGGGAGGTCAGCGACTCGCCGATGCGCAGCGACTGGCCGAGCGGGTCGACCTCGATCCAGGTCGCCTGCGGCGTGCGGTGCAGGCGGGTCCTCAGGACGATGCCCTCCTGATCCTCGAGCAGGCAGTTCGCCGCGTACCCGCCGGCGTCGAGGGTCTGGGAACCCGCGGCCTGGATCGCCGTGAACTCGATCTGGCCCGGCGCGTCGAAGGCGAAGGGGATCGGCGTCAGCCGCAGGCCGATTTCGCCGCCGGTCCTGGTGAAGGCCAGGATCGCCTGGTAGGAGGTGGACAGGCGCGGCACGCCGAGGTCCACCGTGCCGGCGATCTCGAAGAAGTCCGGGTAGCTGACCAGATTGCCCGGCGTGAAGCGGAAGACGTCGTAGAAGGTGACGTCCGGCGCGCTGGCCCCGAAGCCGAGCTGCTGCTCGCCGTTGCTGAGCAGGTCGATCGACTGGAAGGTGAAGGCCGCGCCCGGCGCCATGCCGGGCAGGCCCGTCAGCCGCGCGGCGGGCGTCCCGCCCTGGGGCAGCAGCGAGAGCTTCCAGTGGCCCTGCTGGTCCTGGCCGACCTGGGGGTCGTAGCCGAAGCCAGCGTTCTGCGTGAGGATCGTCAGCGGGGCGACGCCCGACAGGGTGAGGTTCTGCAGATCCACCGCGTCGATGACCAGGTCGGACGGTTTGACGTGCAGACCCTGCACCGGCACCGTGACCGCGCCCGTGTTGACGGAACCCGTGGCGCAGACGACGCCGTTGGTGCCGGCGCCCAGCTGCCAGTCCGTGCCCGTGACGTGCCACTGCTCGAGCGTGAGGTTCAGCGGCCCTGCGCCGGCGACCGGGTCGACACTCGCGGCGTGGGCCCGCACCCAGCCGGCATCGACGGTCACCGGCAGCGGTCCCGACTTGCCCACGTCGGCGTGCAGGGTCGTGCGCAGCGCGATCGTGTCTCCGCGCACATAGGCCTGCGCCTGCGGTGCGGTCGCCGTGAAGCCGTACAGCTCGTAGGTGAGGGAGCCGTTCTGTCCCGCGAGCTCATAGCGGTCCGGGATCGTGGCCGCGGGGTCGGTGGTGAAGACGGCCACCGCGCCGCCCTGTCCGGCCAGGGCCGGTCCGGAGCCGAAGTCGATGGTGTTGGTCGACATCGCGAAGCTGCCGGGATCGAGGCGCACGCGGGCGCGGATCCGGCCCGCGGTGTCCGAGACGCGCTCGACCTGCAGCAGACCGCCCGCCTGGACGGGCAGCGCCGCGACGTCGAAAGCGTCGAAGAGGCGCAGGTCCAGGGCCGGCGTCTCGGTGACGATCGGCACGTTCGTCGGCACCGCGCGGGGGACGCCGGCCGCGTTCGTGGCGGTGCCCGGCTTGAGCTTCACGCCGTGGAAGGGCAGGACGGTCTGCGCGGCGGCCGCGGCGAAGCCCGCGCCTGCCGGCAGGTTCACGAACGCGCCGTCGATGATCACGCCGCCGGCGGTCGCGGCCAGGCTGGTGATCTCCAGCGGGAAGCCGAGCAGCCGGGTGATGTCCATGCCGTCGTAGATCGTCAGGTCGAGGTCCACCGTCGCGGAGGTGGGCACCTGGATGGTCTCGTTGTCGCCCACGTAGGTCGCCGTCTGGGACGAGCGCGTGGCGTGGACGGCGACCGTCGCCGGCGTCAGGGGAATGCCGCGTAGGGTGTAGCGTCCGCCGTCGTCGGTCCAGGTCTCGATGGGCACGACCCCGGGGCCGCTGCCGGCGTCGACGAACACGCGGGCGCCGTTTACCGTGGCGACGCCGCCGACGGTGACCGTGCCGCTGATGCGCGCCGCCGGGGGCAGAACCACCTGGTAGGGGACGAAGTTCGTCGTGGGTTCGTTGACCAGCGTGGCGCTGCGCGTGACGTAGTCCGCGTCCGCGGGCGGCGTGACGCGCGCCTGGAAGCTGTGGGCGCCGTTGTCGAAGACCAGCGTCGCGACGCCGCGCGGATCGGTGGTCGCCTCGTGGCCCAGGATGTTCACCGTCGCGCCGGCGAGCGGTTGCAGCTGCGCCACCATCATCATGACGCCGTTGGTGGACACGCCACGCAGCACCTTGACCTGAACCCGGTGGCGCTTGCGGGTCACGCCGAAATCTCCCAGCACCGTGATCCCGTCGGACTTGGGGATGTCGCGGGTGAAGGTCTGCGGCTCGTAGTCCGTGTTGTGCGGGATGATCGTGATCCGCTGCCCGTCGCCCGACGGCACCTGCAGCATGAAGACCTGCGCCCCGAAGAACCAGCTCGTCTGCGTCGTGATGCCGGCGTCGAAATGCACGTCGGCGGCGACCGGAGCCCCGGTCTCCAGGTCGACGACCGCGCCGCCGACGCGGCCCTCGGGCGCGAGCTTCACCTCGGAAGTGAGGTCCATCTGGCGCCCCCAGGCCAGGATGCCGAGGGATTTCTCCCAGGGCGTGTAGCCGGGCTTCGAGGCTCCCATCCGCCGTGTGGGGCCCACCAGCTGGCCGCCCTGTTCCTGCACGTCGAGCCCATCGAACTTGAAGTAGCCTTGCGGGTCGCTCCACTCCATGCGGAAGGGCTGATTGGCGTAGGACGACGCCAGTTCGGTGTACGCGTTCCCGCCGCTGGAAACGTAGTCGCTGACCAGGACGAGCATCGCGTCGGGGATCACGGTGTTGGTGTTGGCGAGGTCCATCACGCGGCCGAAGACGCGGGGGTTGTCCGCCAGCAGGTAGGTCTTGACCTTGTAGATCCGCTCCAGGTTCAGCCGGCTGTTGGGGATGGGGTGCGCGTGGATGATCACCGGGTAGCCGTGGTATCCCAGCCTCGGGAGGTAGACGTAGTTGCCCTTGGTCGTCGGAGTCAGGGTGTAGAAATAGTAGGCGTCCTCGGCGGACCAGGGGTGCACCAGGCGCGAGAACTCGGCCACGCCCTCGCTGTCGGTCTCGCCGCGGTCGACGATGCGGAACGTGCCCTGCGGCAGATCGAGCGTGCCGTGGGTCGCGGGATCGCCCTCGTCGTCCGGGATCTCGGCGTGCGGCGCCGTCTTGCGCAGGATGTAGACGGTGGCCCCGGGGATCGCGCCCACCGCCGCCTGGTTGTCGCGGCTCATGTCCGGCTTGGCGGTCAGCCTCAGGTTGTACGAGCGGACGTACGACACCAGCGTGCCCACGTCGGTGTCGACCCAGGGCCGGGCGATGATGTCCTTCTCGGGACTGCAGTAGTAGTGGCTCTCGACGACCAGGCGCAGCGTGCGGGTCACCATCGCGGCCTTGATCTGGCTCATGATCTGATTGCCGCTGTGGTGCGAGTTCGTGATGTAGGACTGGAAGTCGGTGTCCACGAGCCCCAGCTCGGGGGTCTGGATGAACTGGAAGTCGAAGGAGCCGTCGGCGCCCGTGGTCGTGGTGGCCAGGACCTGGTCCATGTCCGGGAACAGCATGGTGAGCGCGCTGGCGTCGTACCCGTCCGCGATCAGTTGCGCCTTGTTCAGGACGAACTCGCGCTGGCTCTCGTCCCCGAAACCGCCGACGTATCCGTCGAGCAGCCGGTAGGTGACCACGAGGCTCACGGGCACGCCGGCCAGGGCCCTGGCGCCGCTCGCGCCCACGCGGCCGTCGTTGTACCAGGGGCCGTTGGGATCGGTGATCGGCAGGCCGCCGGGATTCGCCTGGACGATCGCGGCGCCGGATCCGCTGGAGCCGCTCGTCTGGAGCGATCCGAGCGTCCCGGTCGTTCCGAGCGATCCGAGTGCGCCGAGCGCTCCCGCCGCTTCCGCCAGGGCGCCGGTGGGGTTGAACTTGTAGCGCAGCTTGCCCTTGATCGAACTCCACGGCGCCAGCGGGATGTCGTGGGGTGTCGCCGTGAAGGTCGGCGCCGAGCCGCCGGGCTGCACGGCGATCGGCAACAGCGAAGATTCGTCCTGGCCCCAGGTGAACGTGCAGGCCTGGCTGTGCCCGTCGTTGGCGAAGGGAAGATCCAGTTCGGGGTTGCTCGCCGTCACGCGCCAGGCGTAGGAGCGGCCGGGCTCGAGCAGCGGTTGTCCCGGTCCGTAGAAGAAGGACGTGCCCTGGACTTCCTCGCGGAAGAAGGGGGGCGTGGTCGCCGTGGCCATGGCCTCGTCCGGGGACATGCCGGGCTCGATCATCTCGACGATCTCCAGCTCGTAGTTCGTGGTGCCCGGCGGCGCGCCCGGTGTGGGCGTCCAGGCGAACACGAGCGACTGCATGGCGCCCGGCGTCAGCGTTTCGTCGCAGGGCGGGTTCGTCAGGAAGGGCGGCTCGAGGGCCTGGATCGTGAAGGTGTTACTGCAGCCGGCGGGGGGCTCTCCCGTCCAGGCGATCTCGCCGTCGGGGCACAGCCATGCCGGGCACACGGCCTGGAAGCAGACCCAGTAATCGCCCGGGGGCAGGCCGTGCTCGAGGTAGTCGGCCTGGCTCAGGCCGTGGAACAGCAGCTGGCCCGGATCGAAGTAGTCCGCCAGGTCCAGGCCCGTCAGGACGAGCGGCATGCCGGGACGCACGGAGAGCGGGAAGGGCTCGCCGGGGTGGAAGTCCTCCGGCGTGCGGATCTCGACGCCGTTGTCGCCGCGCAGACGCATGACCAGCACGAGTTCGGCGGCCGAGTCGAGCCCGCCGTTGATGATCGTCACCCGCATGTGATCCGCGAGCGTGTACAGATCGCGGCCCGCGGTGCCGGTCACCTGCGTGACGACGCTGAGGCTCGGCTGCGCCGAGGCCGCCGTAGCGCACAGCAGCCCCAGTAGCCCCAGTAGGCCCAGTAGGCCCAGGCCCAGGCCGAGCGCCGCGGCGCGGCGGAATTCAGAACGAGTATGCATAGCCGATCTCGCCTCGCGTTTCAGTGTCGTCGGCGCCGGCCGCCGTTTTCGCATCGTTCTCGTGCACGGAGAACCGCAGGGTGAACCGATGCTGCGGCGCGGGACGCAGGGCGCCCCGGATCTGCAGGACGCTCGTGCCGACGGTCTCGTTGCCGTCCACGCCGGTGGTGGTCAGGGAGGCGCCCGCACCCAGGCTCGCCTTGCGGTTCCAGAACGACAAGTCGGCGCCGAGCTGGGGCCCCGCCACTTCCGTCTCGCCCACCGCGACGTCGTAGGTGGAGCGGCTGTAGCCGGCGTTGAGGCTCAGCCCCCAGGGCACCCAGGTGAAGGTGTACAGGGCGTTGATCTGGTGGGCCGTGTAGCTGGTGTCGAAGGAGCCGTTCTCGGTCCGGTCCTCCATGTCCTGCCGCGACCAGACGAGCACGGCGCTCTGGCCGACGCGGTCGCCGACGAGGGTCAGCGTCTGGGTGAGCCCGAGGTTGCCGGTCGACTGGGCGAGCTTGGTCGCGGTGCTGTCCAGGGGGCTGCGCCCCGCCTTCTGGTCCAGCGAGTAGTTGGCGTAGGACAGGTTGGCCAGGTAGACGCTGTTGGGTATCCAGTCGACGCGCCCGGAGCCGATCGTGCGCGTGGTCTCGACGTCTTTGCCGTCGTCCAGGTTGTCATGCTGGAAACCGAGGCTGCCGGCCAGCCGCAGCCGGCTGTTCGCCAGCTTCAGGGTGGGCTCGAAGGTGATGTTCTCCAGGTCGCCGTTGAAGAAGTTGGCGCCCATGGAGCGGTAGCCCGGATCGATGCGCTTGTAGACGACGTCGACGCCGCCCCGCTCGACGACCCAGCCGAGCTTCGCCTCCAGGGCTTGCGACTCGCGCGTGGAGGCGCGCCGGCCCATGAAGAAGCCGAGGGCCCGCAGCAGGAGCCCGTCGTAGCCGCCTTCGAGCGACGACAGCTTGTCCTCGGTGTAGGCGCTCTGCGCCAGCTCGCAGTCCAGGGCAAGCTGTGGCGTGAGCCGGTAGCGGCCGCCGACGCTGACCACGAGGTTCTCCTGCGGGACCACCGTCGCCGGCGTCGCCGACAGCGAATGCTCATCGTCGCCGCCGCGCACGACCACGATCCCGGCGCGGCGTTCCGCGGCGCCGACCCCGAACCGCAGGGCGTAACCGTTGCGCTCGTAGACGGGCGCCACGCGGCCGATTCCCGCCACGCTGTCTGCTGCGACCGTCCGCCGCAGGCGCCCGGCCAGCACGCCGAACCGCAGCCGGCCCGGCGCGCCTTCGACGCCCACGCCCAGGATCGACTGGCCCGCCAGCGAGTAGGGGGACCAGGAGAGGCTGCTGTAGCCGGCGTGGCCCGTCGCCCAGCCCAGGCGGGGATGAGCGCCGAGGCGGTTCAGGGGCTGGCGGAAGTCGCGGTCCTGTTCGGTGAGGACCAGGTTCAGCGGGACATCGATGCCGTAGACGCGGAGCGTCGGGGCGCCGCGCAGGGTCCAGGAGGAGGGCTCGCGGGAGGCGGGGCGGCCGTCGGATTCGTAGAGGGACAGGGAGGCGGACAGGGTGCCGGAAAGGGAGATGTCGGGAGTGGTATCGCCGGCTGCGGACGCGGCCGGGGCTATCCATAGGAGCAAGAGGAGGAGCAGGGCGGTTCCTGCCGGGCGTGAGAGGTGCGACCGGTCCCGCAGGGTGGGCGGGGAGTCCCGGGG
>DYDD01000142.1:0-1941 GCA_020718045.1 Fibrobacter sp.
GCGCGAACAGGACCGCGGCGGCGGTGAGACGGTACGTACGTGTCGTGATGGTCATGATGATCGTGACCTCGCCTGTTGCATGGTGCTGACGATGGCGGGACTCGTCCCCTCGAACCCCTCAAATGAATACTATGATTCAATGGCGGGCGGCGTCAACCGGTCGTCGACCAGGGCTCATTTGATCAAGGTCAACTTGCAGGTCGCGGTCCGGTCGTCAAGTCGCAGGCGGGCGAGGTAGACGCCTGCGGGCTGGGTACGGCCCGAACCGTCGCGACCGTCCCAGGTCACGATGTGCGACCCGGCCGGCAGCACCTCCGACACCAGCATCGCTAGTCGCCTGCCCTGCAGATCGTAGACGGACAGGTCCGCCTCACCGGGACGGTCGAGGCTGAAGCGGATCTCGGGGGCGCGCTGCAGCACCTGCGATGCGGTGATCGACAAGGGGGGGCTCGCCACCGGCGGCTCGACGGGCTGCCCTCCGTCGTCGAGAGGCAGCGGGTCGTTGCAGTCGAAGTGGAGGAAATGGCCCCCCATGACAAGCCACCGGCCGGAAGCGGACAAATCAGTCCCCCGAGCCGAGGCGGACCCGATCATGATCGGTGCAGTCGGATCAGACACGTCATAAACTACCAAGCTGCTGTAGTTTTTCGCGTACATGATGGAACCGCGCACAACCAAACCACTGCACACTCCGCCGAAGGGACCGGAGAGGGTGCCGACCTCCGTTGGATCATCAATATCGTAGATCATGATCCCTGAGCCGGTACTGCAATACAGCCGACCGTCGCCTGCGGACATGTCGAAGATTCGTCCATCAAGATCCGTTGCACTAAGAGCCGTCGGATGATCGAGATCCCCCAAGTTCAACACCCGGAGAGTCCATTCCGCCCCATCCGCCAACGACATGAAGAGCAAGTCATCCACGAGGAGGGCGCTGCTCACGTCCCCATCCGGCAGGTTGATGTCCCCACGGAGTACTGGACCTGCCGGATCCGTCAGATCCACCACGGTCCAGAGTTCATCCACGTGTTGCAAGGCCAACTGCTCGTAGACGAGAGTCGGCATCACCATACCGGGCTGCGGATCGAGTTCAATGACCGCCGTCAGATCCGCAGCATCGAACAACCGCAAACCTGATATTGGATGATGAGACCAGATGTACCGCGAATTGCCCCTGATCGAACAGCTATCTGGAACCGCATAACTATTGGATCCGCTGCTATTCACATCCATCATCATGCTCGGCGAATAACTTCTTGATACGAGAAATCTACAACCGGTCACATGGTCGATAGAACCCGAAGGGGGAATCTCATCCGTCCCTCTGACATGAAACCAATAGAGCGATTCCGGTGCGTAAGGATCGGCCACATCGATGATTTCGCAATACAGATCGATCACTCCAGGCCAGGCCCATCCGTCATGCAGGTAACTGATACGATACCGGGCAGTATCACCGTAGAAACTCGGGATTTCCATTTGAGATAGATCTCCATACAGATCGGCGAACGGCACCACTCCCCCCGCCGCATAATCGTCGCACGGCATGCCCTGCGCCTGGGCTTCATCTGAGCCCATCGGCAACGCCAGCAACGAGAACAGGATCATCCAGGACACGGACCCGGGAAGCCGCAACGCAGACAAGCGTCTCATGACCCCGATCCTTCGTTCATGTCAGCGGGCGATGGAACAGTCGATGAATCGATCCTAGCAGAATAGCGTCATGCGAGTCGAGACAATCACCCCAGCACCGGCAACACCCGCGTCCGGACCTTCCCCCCCGCGTTCATCCGCACCGTGTAGATCCCCGGCGCGACCCGCCGCCCCGCCTCGTCGCACCCGCGCCAGCGCACCGCATGCCGCCCGCCGTCGTAGACCCCCTCGGCCAGCCGCACGACCGGATTCCCGGCCGCGTCCAGCACGTCGAGCGTCACGTGGGTC
>DYDD01000142.1:2038-3240 GCA_020718045.1 Fibrobacter sp.
GCGCCCCCTCCGTGGCCCCCGCGCTACCGCAACAGAGCAACATCATGCCACACAACAAGATAGATAAAACTGCCGACTGCTTCATGCCCCCCCCAGAACCATCCAACCCCCACTCCCCATGATGGATGATCATACCACATGATGCCTCCCCCTGCCCCGCTGCGGTGAACAGCTGAAGATCCTTCCCCGACGGGGGCGTCTATCGGGCTCCTGTGCCAGGAGGGCACAGGAGCCCGATAGCCGAGCGCTCCGGTCACAGGAAGTGACCGGAGCGCGCCCCCCGTCGGGGAAGGATCTTCAGCTATTCACCGGATCGGGCAATGCGGAAGCCGCGGTGCACGTCCGCCCGCCCCGGCTCCGTGTAGTGCCGGTTGGCTGCGCGGCAGTAGCGCGCGAAGTTGTCGAAGGCGCCGCCGCGGTTGACCTGGCCGAGCGACTCGCCCGTCGGGAAGCCGTCGGCGTCGGTCTCGTAGTAGCTGTCCCAGCACCACTCCCAGACGTTGCCGTGCATGTCGTGCAGGCCCCACGCGTTCGCCAGCTTCAGGCCCACCTCGTGGGCGCGCAGGACGGGAGAGCCGGAGTTCTGGCAGGACCAGCCGATCGCGTCGAGCGTGGGGTCCAGCGGCTCGCAGTCGATGTGCTGCAGGCTGCCGTTGGCCAGCTCGGTGACGCTGCCGGCGCGGCAGGCGTACTCCCACTCCACCTCCAGGGGCAGGCGGTAGCCGTCGTTCAGCGGGTTCCAGATCCAGTGCGTGCCGGAGCCCTCGTAGACGGGCGTCAGGCCGTCGCGCACCGAGAGGGCGTTGCAGAAGAGCAGGGTCTCGTACCAGGTCACGCCGACCTTCGGCAGGCGCGAGACGGAGGTGCCGCCCATCACCTGGTCCCACAGCGCCTCGGTCACCTCGAAGCGCGAGATCCGGAAGCCCGTGCTGAAGAAGTACTGCACCATGGACTCGTCGTCGTTGCGACCGGGCTCGTCGCGCTCGCTGCCCATGTAGTAGTCCCCCGCCGGGACCGACACCAGGGCCGGGCCGACCTCCGGCCGGTAGGCGCCGGTGAACGTCGCCGAGCCGTCCGCCTCCAGTTGCCGGATCGCCGACGCCGGGTCCGGGGTCTCCCAGCCCGCGACGTCCAGCCAGACCAGGGTGTAGGAGCCGGCCGGCAGGTCGGCGAGCGTCGTGTCCCCCTCGGCGGACAGGCTG
>DYDD01000142.1:3246-7577 GCA_020718045.1 Fibrobacter sp.
TCGGGGCCGCTGAGCTGCCAGGCGGCGTCGAGATGGGCCGGCTCGACCCGGACCGTCAGCCCGGAGGCCTGCGGGCCGATCGGATCGTCGTCGCCGCAACCCGCCGGCAGCAGGGCCAGGCCGGCCGCCAGCAGCAGGTGGAGGTGCTTCGTGACGCGCATGCTCGCTCTCCGTCTTCGGTGGCTGCAGAGGCTTCGGTGGCCGCGGTGGCCGGCGCCGGGACATTATCGTTCCCGCGCGCGTCCGGCTCAAGTCAATAACGCGCGCGGCACGGGCGGCACGGCGTCCCCGGAGAATCGGGTCGACACCCGCAGGACCTGCGATTACCCTGGGGACCTGCGTTTTCGACGGCACGACGTACCCGCCCGCGAAAGGGATGACCGGATGTCCGACCGTATGTTCGACCGCAACGTGCTGCAGCTGGATCTGGACCGGACCGTCGCCGAGATCTCCGAGCGCCTGCGCGAGCTGGTGTCGCGGCGGATGCTGCGGCGCGGCGCCGTGGTGGCGATGAGCGGCGGGATCGACAGCAGCGTGACCGCCGCCCTGGCGGTCAAGGCGCTCGGCCCGAAGAAGGTGTTCGGCCTGATGCTGCCCGAGCTGGATTCCAGCGCCCGCAGCCGCAGCCTGGGCGAGAGCCTCGCGCAGCACCTGGGCATCGACTACGCGGTCGAGGACATCGCCCCGACGCTGCACGCCATCGGCTGCTACGAGCGGCGCGACGAAGCCATCCGCTCCGTCTTCCCCCAGTACGGCGAGGGCTGGAAGTCCAAGATCGTCCTGCCGGCCGACCTGTTGGACTCCGACCGCATGAACGTCTACCGGCTGGTGGTGCAGGACCCCTCGGGCGGGATGCACGAAGCCCGGCTGCCGTTGCAGGCCTACCTGCAGATCGTCGCCGCCACGAATTTCAAGCAGCGCATCCGCAAGACCATGGACTACTACCACGCCGACCGACTGAACTACGCCGTGCTGGGCACGCCCAACCGGCTGGAGTACGACCAGGGCTTCTTCGTCAAGAACGGCGACGGCGCCGCGGACATCAAGCCCATCGCCCACCTCTACAAGACCCAGGTCTACGCGCTGGCGCGCCACCTGGAGCTGCCCGCGGACATCTGCTCGGTCGTGCCCACGACCGACACCTACTCGCTGCCCCAGGGCCAGGACGAGTTCTACTTCGTGCTGCCCTACGCCGAGATGGACCTGTTGCTGTGGGCGAAGAACCACGCCGTGCCCGTGGACGAGGCCGCGGCGGCGCTGGGCCTGACCGCGGTCCAGGTCGAACGCGTCTTCCACGACATCGAGCGCAAGCGGGCCACGACGCTGCCCCTGCACCTGCCGCCGCAGCTGGTGGGCAGCGTGCCGGAGATCGTGAAGTAGGCCCAAGAGCCGGGGGCACAGGCGTCGGGGCTTGCCCCCCGGCCCCGCGGCTCCTATTGTTCGACGAGAGGGGTCCGCCTCGAGCCAGGAGATTCGCGCATGAGAATCACCACCAAGGTCCGCTACGGCCTGCGCGCCCTGCTGCAGATCGCCGTCACCAAGGGCGACGACCCCGTCCCCCTGAGCGCGATCGCCGACACTCAGGAGATCAGCCGCAAGTACCTCGAACTGCTCGTCTCCTCGCTGCGCAAATCCGGTCTGGTCGGCAGCCGCAAGGGCGTGCGCGGCGGCTACTACCTCACGCGCGACCCGCGCGACATCTCGCTCTGGGAGATCTTCTGCGCGCTCGAGGGCCGCACCCCCTTGGTGGAGTGCGTGCCCCACCCCGAGACCTGCACGCGCTCGGACGAATGCACCACCCGCACCATCTGGGTCCTGCTCGACCAGAAGCTCCAGGGCTTCTGGGAGTCGTTCACGCTGCAGGACCTCATCGACCGGTTGCCGGAGTTCCAGGGCGACGCGCCGGACCCCGCGCTCTTCGACCGGGCCCTGCCGCTGGCTTAGACCCGCCACCTCGCGTTCCCGCCCCATGTCAGCGGTTTGACAATCCCTCAACCGCCAGCGAGATTTGCCGAATAACGCCCGCAAGCCAGCTCTTTCCGAGGTGACCGCCATGGATTTCACCGCCCGGCTCCGCCGCAACGCCGCCGCCCTGCGCAAGACCGTCGTGCTGCCCGAGAGCGGCGACGACCGCACCCTGGAGGCCGCGGTCCGCCTGCGCGACGATGGCATCGCCGAGGTCGTGCTGCTGGGCGCCCCGGGCGCCGTCTGGGACCGCCTCGGCGCCCTGGGCCTGCGCGGCGGCGACCTGCGCGTCGTCGATCCCGCCGACCACCCCGACCGCGAGACGCTGGCCGCGCGCCTCTTCGAGCGACGCCGCCACAAGGGCCTGACCCTCGAGGAGGCGCGCCTGCAGGCCGCCGACCCGCTGTTCTGTGGCGCCCTGATGGTCGGGGCCGGCCTGGCCGACGGCATGGTCGCCGGCGCGGTCAACAGCACCGGCGACGTGCTGCGCGCGGGCTTCCAGGCCATCGGCACCGCGCCCGGCTGCAAGATCGTCTCGAGCTGCTTCGTGATGGTCAACCCCGCCTGGGAGCTGGGCGAGGACGGCCTGATCGTGTTCGCCGACTGCGCGGTGAACCCCAACCCCGACGCCGACCAGCTGGCCGACATCGCGGTCGCCAGCGCGGCGACCGCCCGCGCGCTGTGCGGCTTCGAGCCGCGCCTGGCCCTGCTGAGCTACTCCACCAAGGGCAGCGGCGCGGGGCCCGACGTCGACAAGGTGGAGCAGGCGCGGCTGATCCTGGCGCAGCGCGCGCCGGAGCTCGCCGTCGACGGTGCGCTGCAGGCCGACGCCGCCCTGGTCGCCGCCATCGGCCAGCGCAAGGCCCCGGGCAGCGCGGTCGCCGGCCGCGCCAACGTGCTGATCTTCCCCGACCTCGACGCCGGCAACATCGCCTACAAGCTGGTGCAGCGGCTGGCGGGCGCCGAGGCCGTGGGTCCCGTCATGCAGGGCATGGCGAAACCCATCAACGACCTGTCGCGCGGCTGCAGCGTCATGGACATCGTCAACGTGGCGGCGATCACCGCCCTGCAGGCCGGAGGCGGCAGGTGAAAAACGTCCTGGTCCTGAACTGCGGCAGCAGCTCGCTCAAGTACCAGCTCCTGGAGATGGACCACGAGACCCTGCTGGCCAAGGGCCTGGTCGAGCGCATCGGCCTGGAAGAGGGGAACCACGTCTACAAGCGGCCCGGGCGGGACGACGTCGATGTCGTGCGCCCCGTGCCCGACCACAAGGCCGCCGTCGCGCTCGTGCTGGAGGCCCTGACCGATCCCGCCCACGGGGTCATCGGCAGCTACGCCGAGATCGCGGCCGTGGGCCACCGCGTGGTGCACGCGGGCGAGAAGTATGCGGGCAGCGTCATGATCACCCCCGACGTCATGGCCGCACTCGAGGAGTGCTCCTCCCTGGCGCCCCTGCACAACCCGCCGAACATCGTGGGCATCCGCGCCGCGCAGGCGGTGCTGCCGGACGCGCCGATGGTGGGCGTGTTCGACACCGCCTTCCACCAGACCATGCCCGACACCTCGTACATCTACCCGCTGCCCTACGAGATGTACCTGCAGCACCGCATCCGGCGCTACGGCTTCCACGGCACCAGCCACCGCTACGTGACGCTGCGCGCGGCGGCGATGCTGGGCCGCGACCCCTCCGAGACGAACCTGATCACCTGCCACCTGGGCAACGGCGCCTCGGTCGCCGCGGTGCGCGGCGGGAAGTCCGTCGACACCTCGATGGGCTTCACCCCGCTGGAGGGCCTGGTCATGGGCACCCGCAGCGGCGACATCGACCCCGCCATCATCGGCCACCTCGAGCGCAACCTGGGCATGGGCGTGGACGCGGTCGAGAAGATGCTGAACAAGCAGAGCGGACTGCTGGGCATCAGCGGCGTCTCGAGCGACCTGCGCGACGTCGAGCGCGAGTACGCCAACGGCAACGACCGCTGCCGCCTGGCCCTCGAGGTCTACTGCTACCACATCCGCAAGTACATCGGCGCCTACGCCGTGGCCCTGGGCCGCGTCGACGGCATCGTCTTCACCGCCGGCGTGGGCGAGAACGACTCGCTGGTGCGCGAGTGGTCCTGCCGCGGCCTGGAGATCATCGGCGCCCTGCTGGACCCCTTCAAGAACGCCACCCGGCGCGACGAGGCCGTCATCAGCAAGATGTCGTCGCGGGTCGCGATCATGATCGTCCCCACCAACGAGGAGCTGATGATTGCCCGCGACACCGTGGACGTCGCCTTCCCCGCCGCCGTCGCTACCGTCGATCATGTCGCCGCCGGCTGAGTCGCCGGTCGTCCGCCGCCGCTCCCCGACCGCGACGCTGGCCG
>DYDD01000143.1 GCA_020718045.1 Fibrobacter sp.
TGCCGGGGCGCCCGCCGCCAGCAGCGCCGGCGGCACGCGCGATCCCAGCTCGACCACCAGGCGCGCCGCGCTCTTGCGCCCGATGCCCGGCAGCGTCGCCAGCGTCTTCTCGTCGCCGGCGTGCAGGGCGTGGGCGATGGTCGTCGCCGGCGCGCCGGACAGGATGCCCATGGCCAGCTTGGGCCCGACGCCGGTGACCGAGATCAGCAGCCGGAACAGCGCGAGCTCGTCCTGGTCCTGGAAGCCGTACAGCGTCCAGGCGTCCTCGCGCACCGCGAGGTGCGTCCACAGCCGGACCCGCTCGCCGGTCGCCGGCAGCGCGGCCGCGCACCCGGCGGGCACCGTGACCGCCAGGCCCAGGCCGCCGACCTCGACCAGGCAGTCGGTGCCGCGGCGCACGAGCAGTCCCTCGAGGGTGGCGATCATCGGGTTCCTCCGCGCCGCGGCAGCGCTTCCCGCGGCGCCGTGCGCCGCTGGGCGTGGCAGATGGCGATCGCCAGGGCGTCGCTCGCGTCCAGCGAGGCGGGGGGCCGCGGCAGGGCCAGCAGGCGCTGCACCATGAAGCGCACCTGCTCCTTGCCGGCGGCGCCGTGGCCGGTCAGGGCGAGTTTTACCTCGCGGGGGGCGTATTCGACAACGGGAATGTCCCGCAGCGACGCGGCGAGCAGGGCGACCCCGCGGGCGTGCCCCAGCACCAGGGCGCTGTGGGCGTTGCGGGCGGCGAAGACGCTCTCGACGGCCATCTCGCCCGGGTTCCCCTGCGCGAGCAGCTCCGTCAACGCGTCATGGATCAGGCGCAGGCGTACCGCCAGGGCGTCGCCGCGGCCGGAGCGGATGGCGCCGGCGTCCAGCAGGCGCAGCCGCCCGCCGTCCTGCTCGATCAGGCCGTAGCCCGTGACGTTGCTGCCGGGGTCGATGCCCAGGATGATCACGGCGCCTCCGCCGGACGCGCGAAGGGGGCGGCGCCGCGGCCGCCCCCCGTCCGCGGAACCGGCACCTGCTAGAGGTTCTCCATGATGGAGGCCATCTCGTCGTCGTCGATGGCGAAGTTGGACGAGACCCGCGAAACGTCGTCGAGGTCGTCCATCGCCTCGATCAGCTTCATGAGCGTCTCGGCGTCCTTGCCGGTGACGCGCACGGTGGTGGTCGCCTCCTGGACGATCTCCGACCCGGTCACCGGCAGACCCTTCTCCTGGAGCGCCAGCAGGACCTGGCTGTAGTCGGCGAACGCGGTCGTGACCTCGAGGCCGCCGCCATCGGCCGACACGTCCTCGGCGCCGGCCTCGATGGCCGCCTCCATGACGGTGTCGAGATCGACGCGCGCGGGGTCGAGGCTGATCGAGCCCTTGCGCTCGAACAGGTAGGACACGCAGCCGTTGGTGCCGAGGTTCCCGTTGTAGCGGGTGAAGATGTGGCGGATCTCGGAGGTCGTCCGGTTGCGGTTGTCGGTCTGCGTCTCGACCAGGACGGCCACGCCCCCGGGGCCGTAGCCCTCGAAGCTCAGCTCCTCGTAGACGGCGCCCTCGATCTCGCCGGTGCCGCGCTTGATGGCGCGCTCGATGTTGAGGTTGGGCATGTTCTGCGCCTTGGCGGCCAGGATCGCGCTGCGCAGGCGGGCATTGCCCTCGACGTCGCCCCCGCCCTGGCGGGCGGCGACGATGACCTCGCGCGCGAGGCGCGACCAGATCTTGCTGCGGGCCGCGTCCTTGGCGCCCTTCTTGCGCTTGATCGTGCTCCACTTGGAGTGCCCGGACATCTGACACGCTCCTTGCCCGCGGCCGCGCCGCGATTCCCGGGTCGGCCCGCCCTAGTCCGCGTCCTCGGTGCGGCTCTTCTGGTAGGCGTCGATCAGCTGGCGGGCCACGTCGCCCGGCACCTCGGCGTAGTGGCTGAACGTCATCGCGAACTCGCCCGTACCCTGGGTCATGGCGCGCAGCGAGGTGGAGTACTGGTACATCTCGTCCTGCGGGACCAGGGCCTTGATGACCTGGATGGGGCCCTCGGCCTCCATGCCCTGCGGCTGCCCGCGGCGCGACGAGATGTCGCCCATGATGTCGCCCAGGTAGGACTCCGGCACGCGGATGACGACCTGCATGACCGGCTCGAGCAGGGCCGGCTTCGCGTCGGGCACGCCCTTCTGCAGGGCGATGCGGGCCGCCGCCTTGAAGCTGTTCTCGCTGGAGTCCACGTTGTGGTAGGAGCCGAAGAAGAGCGTGACGCGCAGGTCGACCATCTCGTAGCCGGCCATGACGCCGCGCTTCATGGTCTCCCGGACGCCCTTCTCGACCGCGGGGATGAACTTGCCGGGCACCACGCCGCCGACGATTCCGTCCACGAACTCGAAGTTCTCGCCGCGGGGCAGCGGCTCGAGCCGCAGGTGCACGTCGCCGAACTGGCCGCGTCCGCCGGTCTGCTTCTTGTAGCGGCCCTGGACCTCGGTGGTGCCCTTGATCGTCTCCTTGAAGGCGACCTTGGGCCGCTTGCGCAGGACCTCGACGCCGAACTGCCTCCGGAGTCGGTCGAGGATGACCGCGAGGTGCATCTCGCCCTGGCCCACCATCAGGGTCTGGCTCAGCTCGCCCTCGTGGCGGACCTGGAAGGAGGGGTCCTCCTCCATGAGCTTGTTCAGGCCGACGCCCATCTTGTCCTCGTCGCCGGCGTTGGCCGAGGTGATGGCCTCGGCGCTGGTGGGCGCCGGCATGGCCGGGGCCGGCAGCTGGATCTCGACGCCCGGCGCGCAGAGCGTGGCGCCGATCCGGCTGTTCTTGAGCTTGGCGGCGAGCACGATGTCGCCCGCGGCCACGCTGTCCACCTTCTCGCGGCCCTTGCCCACGGCGAAGCTGAGCTGGCCGATGCGCTCGCTGTCGCCGGCGTGCGTGGTCAGGTTGTCGCTGGACGACAGGGTGCCGCTCCAGACGCGCAGCCAGGTCTGGTCGCCGCCCTGGGCCTCCCGCTGGTACTTGAAGGCGTAGGCGAGCGTCGGTTTGCCGGGGCCGATCGCGACGGTGTGCGTCTCGGCGGTGCCGGGGCGCAGGCCGGCCAGCTCGGTGCGCGCGGCGGGGCTCGGCATCAGCTGGGCGACGGCCTCGAGCAGCGTGACGACGCCGATCTCGCTGTCGGCCGCCGTCACGTACACCGGGAAGACCTGGCCGGAGGCGATGCCCGCGGACAGGCCGCGGACCAGATCCTCGTCCGAGAGCGTGCCGGCTTCGAGGAACTTCTCAATGAGGGCCTCGTCCGTCTCGGCGGCGGCGTTCATCAGCTCCTCGCGGGCGATCGCGGCCTCGTCGGCCAGCTCGGCGGGGATCGCGATCGCCTGGGCCTTGCCGTCGGCGAAGGTGTAGGCCTTGTTGGCCACCAGGTCGACGACGCCCCGGAAGTCCTCGCCTTCGCCGATGGGCAGCTGGGCGGCGACCACCGTCCCATCGAGGTGGTCGGCGAACTCCTTCATCGCCTTCTGGAAATCCGCGTGCTCCTTGTTCATGCGGGTCACGACCAGGAACATCGACGTGCTGCGCTGCCGCAGGGTGCGCCAGAGCGCGTCGCTGGACACCTCCAGGCCGCCGTCGGCCTTCACCCCGAACAGCACGCCCTCGACGACCTCGAGTGCGCCGTACATGTCGCAGCGGAAATCGGCGACGCCCGGCGTGTCGATGATGTTGATCTTGACGCCGCCGACCTCGGTCCAGGCCATGCTGGCGGTCATCGTCTGCTTCTTGTCCAGTTCCTCGTCCGAGTAGTCGAACACGGAAGACCTGTCGTCGACGCTGCCACGGCGCCCGACCTTGCCGGTGACGTGCAGCATGGCGTCGGCCAGGCTGGTCTTGCCCACGCCGTGGGGAGCGACGAGGGCGATGTTGCGGATCTTGTCGGTGGCGAAGGTCTTCAACGTGATCCTCCCGTCCGGACGGCGAGTAAGGGATGGCGGCGGCCCCGATCGCGGGCCGGAACCGGAACTTCCAGCAGACGCTCAGGATGGCGGTGAAGGCGAATGATAACCGCCGCTCACAGGCGTGTCAATCCCGCCACCTCTTGTCCTGACAGGGAGTTTCCCCTATGTTCAGAGGTGTTCAGGAGCGCGAAAGACCTTGCCGCCGGCTGCCGGGGGGATTACCGTAGACCCGCCGCGACGGCCGAGACTAGGCCGCCGTGCGTGTTTGCGGGACACCCCCGCCGCGGGCGCCTTCCGCCAGAACGTCGAGGTGTGGCATGAGATTGTTTCCGAAGTGGCTGCTGCCGGGATTCCTCCTCGCGCTCGTCCCCCTGGCCGCCGTCGCCCAGGAGGGCGCGGATGCGGCCGCGAGCCCGGAACCCGAGAGCGCCATCAAGAAGATCGCGATCTCCGTCGGCGGCGGCTACTATTCCGGCACGACCTTCTTCGAGCTGCCGACCCTCGACCTGCGGGCCCAGGTCGCGCCCGGCTCCAACACCGTGACGCTCTTCAACGGCCAGGAGCTCGACCTCGGCATCCAGCGCCGCCCGAACTGCCTCGACGCCCCCGTCAAGAGGATCGTGCCCGGCGAGGCGTTCAACCTCCGGCTCGGGTTCTACGTCTCCAAGGACTTCCACCTGGACCTCTTCGGCTCCTACGCCAAGAGCAAGGCGGAGCTCTCCCTGCTGCGCTACGAGGACGGCGAGATCGTCGGCCGGGTCGAGGCCGACGAACTGCCTCGCTGGACCGACGAGCTGTACCAGAGCCAGGGCATCGAGGGCGGCTTCCGCGACGAGGACTTCCGCTCCTTCACCGGCGGCGCCAACCTGGTCTACGACGCCCGCGCCGTCCGCATGCTCGGGATCACGCCCCAGTTCGGCACCGGCTTCGGCGGCATCATCAACCGCTTCACCACGCTCGAAGACAAGACCGCCCTCTACTTCCAGCTCTTCGGCGGGCTGTTGCTGC
The DNA here is from genome assembly GCA_020718045.1 of Fibrobacter sp. Taxonomy (GTDB): domain Bacteria; phylum Krumholzibacteriota; class Krumholzibacteriia; order LZORAL124-64-63; family LZORAL124-64-63; genus PNOJ01. Next base: position 4,901 of record DYDD01000143.1, read on the forward strand.
CGCTCGGCGACAACCTGCAAGTCGACCTGCGCGGGACCGCGACCACCTTCTCGTTCCAGACCGAGGAGGTCACCTACGGCCAGCAGGTGACCACGTTCGTCGGCAGCGTCGGCGTGACCTGGCTCTTCGACGTGAGCCCCGTCCACTGATGGCACCGTCCCGGTATCACCTTGCCGGCCAACAGGTTGCACGAGCTCCCCGCCTGAAATAAGGACCGCCGCACCCGGGGGTGCGGCGGTCCTTCTCTTCCCCAGCGCCCGTTGCGCCAGGGTTTCCGCTACATGATCGGCTTCGCGGTCGTCTTCTTGGGGGCCGCCTTCTTCTTGGCGACCTTCTTCTTCGCGATCTTCTTCTTGGCGACCTTCTTCTTGGCCACCTTCTTCTTGGCGACCTTCTTCTTGGCCACCTTCTTCTTCGCGACCTTCTTCTTGGCCACCTTCTTCTTCGCGACCTTCTTCTTCGCGACCTTCTTCTTGGCCACCTTCTTCTTCGCGACCTTCTTCTTCGCGACCTTCTTCTTCGCGACCTTCTTCTTGGCCGCCTTCTTCTTGGTCGCTGCCGCCAGCTTCAGACTCTCCTCCATAACTGACCTCGCTTGCTGACTCCATCCCTTGGTCGCCAGGCGCACCCTGAAGCGACCTACGAATTGTCCGACCTGGCTCCGTCCACGTCACCCATCACTTGACCGTCCTCGTCCGCTCCACCTTGCGATGTCGTCGTCCGGTTCCCGTCCCGTGGTCGACGTCGTGGACAATTCGTGAACCAGTCGGGGACATTATTGAGATGGCCAAAAACTACTGTCAACGAAAAAAATGGAGGATCGACGAAAGTCGATCCTCCAGGAAGCTGGTGCTCGGGGCGGGACTCGAACCCGCACGGCTTGTGGCCACTACCCCCTCAAGATAGCGTGTCTACCAATTCCACCACCCGAGCGACGCGAGGCGAGGAGCTCACTGGCCATCGGTGATGGGAGCGCCACCGCCGACGGGACCGCTCGACTGTTCGCTGACCGGAGCGCCGCCGGCGCGCTTCGCAGTGCGGTCGGCCGTCAGGCCGAAGAGCACCGCCGACGTCAGGAAAAAGCCCGCGGCGAGGTAGATCGTCATCTTGTTCAGCGCCGTGGCCATCGCGCGCGTGCCGAACATCTGCTGGGGCAGGCCGCCGCCGCCGCCGAAGGCGCCGGCCAGGCCGCCGCTCTTGCCGGACTGCAGCAGGACCACGACGCAGAGCAGCAGGCTGACGATCACGTGCAGGACCATGAAGAAGGCGTACATGTCGTTTCTCCCGCGGGTCGTTGCGAACAAAGAAAGGCCACCGGACCGCCGGCGGCTCGTAGGAAATTAGCATCCCCGGGGGCGGATGTCAACCCGGCGGGCGGGTTCAAGCGTCGGTGAGCGCCTCCACGCCGGGCAGCCGGCAGCCGGCCATGAACTCCAGCGAAGCGCCGCCGCCGGTCGAGATGTGGGTGATCCGGTCGGCCAGTCCCAGCTGGTTGACCGCCGACACCGAGTCCCCTCCCCCGACCACCGTGTGGGCGCCCCGGCCGGTGGCCGCGGCCACCGCCTCGCCGATCGCCCGGGTGCCGGCGGCGAAGGCCGGGATCTCGAACACGCCCACGGGCCCGTTCCAGAACACGGCGCGGCTCGCGTCGATGGTGTCGCGGAAGCGGACGATCGTGCGCGGCCCGATGTCCAGCCCCTGCCAGCCGTCGGGGATGTCGGTCACCAGCGCCTCGCGCCGCGCCGCCTCGCCGCTGAAGTCGTCGGCGATCACGACGTCCTGGGGCAGCACGAGCTTCGCGCGGGAGGTCTCGGCCCTGGCGAGGATCCGCTCCGCCACCTCCAGGCTCTCGAGGTCGACCAGGCTGTCGCCGACGCCGAGGCCGTGGACCTTGAAGAACGTGAAGATCATCCCGCCGCCCAGCAGCAGCGTGTCGACGGTCTCCAGCAGGTGCTCGATGACCTCGACCTTGCCCTGCACCTTGGCCCCGCCGAGGATCGCCGTGAAGGGGCGGGGCGGGGCCTGCAGCAGCAGCCCCAGGTTGTGCAGCTCGGTCTCCATCAGCAGGCCGGCGCAGGCCGGCGCCAGGCACGAGGCCACCCCGACCGTCGAGGCGTGGGCGCGGTGCGCGGTGCCGAAGGCGTCGTTGACGTAGACGTCGCCGAAGGCGGCCAGCTCGCGGGAGAAGCCCGGGTCGTTGTCCGTCTCGGCCTTGGCGAAGCGCAGGTTCTCCAGCAGCAGCGTCTCGCCGGGCTTCAGCCGGGACGCCTGCGACCGCGCCGATTCGCCCACGGTGTCGTCTGCGAACCGCACGGGCGACGTCAGGACCTCGGCGAGGCAGTCCGCCACGGGGCGCAGCGTCATCTCGGGCACGACCTTGCCCTTGGGACGCCCGAGGTGGCTCATCAGCACCAGGCGCGCGCCGGCGTCCAGGATGCGGCGGATCGAAGGCAGCGAGGCGCGGATGCGCGTGTCGTCGGCGATGGCGCCGCCCTTGTCCAGGGGCACGTTGAAATCGACCCGCATCAGGACGCGCTTGCCGGCCAGGTCGAGGTCCTGCAGTCCCATCTTGCGCATCACCGTCCGCCTTCCGTTGTGCCGACGCCATCCGTCCACGCGGCAGGGATGGTAGGAGCCGCGTCCTGAGGTGTCAAGAGCACCGCCCCGGGCGCCGCCGGCGCCGCGCCCGCCGCCGCCGACCAGGCGAC
>DYDD01000406.1 GCA_020718045.1 Fibrobacter sp.
TTGGTCGCCGCCGCCGCCGCGGCCTGGCGCGCCGCCCGGCACCCCGTCGACATCGATGGCGATCACCGCGCCGGCCTGTCCCGGTCGTCGCTGGCCCTGGGGGTCGCCGCCGGCGTGGTCGGTCTGTTGCTGGTGGGATTGGCCGAAACTGGCCTGGGCAACCGCACGACGCCGCTGATCGCCGCGACGCTCGCGATCGCGGCCCGGCTGGGCGCGGGCGTCCGCGACGACGCATCCTAGGGGACCGCGATCACGTCCTTGGGCAGGCTGCTGTCCGGCGGCGGCTTCAGCTCCACGACCCACCGGTAGGGCGCCTCCAGCGCGACCGCCGTCAGGTTGTCGATCTGGTAGACGTCGGGGCGGAAGACGACCTTCCCGCGCGGATCGACCCACGCCGTCCAGTACAGCAGGTGGATCGGGATCGGCGCGGGCAGGCGCACGGCCTGCTCGCGGCCCGAGGCCATGGCCTCGGCGATGCGCGATCGCGGCCAGCGCTCGTCGCCGGTCAGCAGGTAGACCGCGAACTCCGCGGGCTTCTGGATGCGGACGCAGCCGGCGCTGAAGGCCCGCTTGGCCCGCGCGAAAAGGCCGCGGTTGGACGTGTCGTGCAAGTAGACGTTGAAGCGGTTCGGCAGGTTGAACTTCACCAGCCCCAGCGCGTTGAGCGGGCCCGGCAGCTGGCGCAGCCGGTACGGGAAGCTGCCCGTCGGGACGCCGGCCCAGTCCACGTCGGCGGGGTCGACGACCTTCGCCTTCTCCCCCCACCCCGAGATCACCTCGAAGCCGAACTCCTGGAGGTAGCCGGGATCCTGCTGGATCAGCGGGAGCTTGTCCTCGATGGCGAGCTTGGGCGGGACCTCCCAGTCGGGGCTGAACACCAGCGAGTTCAGCTTCGCGCTGAAGACCGGCGTGCGGCGCGTCGGCAGGCCGACGATGACCGGCATGGCCAGCACCACGCTGTCTCCGTGGAGCACCCGCAACCGGTAGTCCGGGATGTTGACCTCGACGCGGCGGTGACCGAGGTCCGCCGGCAGCCAGCGCCAGCGCTCGAGGTTCACCCGGATCTGCCGGACGCGGTCCTCGACCGTCGCGCCGAGTTCGGACCGGGTGGCCTGGCCGATCACGCCGTCCTGGTCGAGGCCGAAGCAGGCCTGGAAGCGGCGGACCGCGGCCGCGAGGTCCTCATCGTAGTACTCGGGGTCGGGACTCAGGGCGTCGCCCGGGCCGAGGTCGCCCGTGGCCGCGAGGCGGGCCCGCAGCAGGGGCACGCGGGGGTCGCGGTCGCCGGTCTCGAGCTTGTCGCCAGCCGGCAGCGCCGGCCAGGCGCCCACCGCGGCGAGGGCGCGGT
>DYDD01000407.1 GCA_020718045.1 Fibrobacter sp.
GCTGGCGCTGGCCGAGGCCCTGCGCGCCGCCGGCAAGGAGGCCGAGGCCCTGCGCTACGCCGAGGCGCCGGCCGGCAGCGAGGCCCTGCCCGGCTACGAGGAGGCGCTGGCCCCGGACGCCGTCGCCGCGGCGATCGCCGACGGCGAGGGGCCCGACCTGGTCGTCGCGGTGGACTGCCACCATCTGGAACGGGCCGGCGACCTGGAGCCGCTGCTCGCGGGCGTCGGCGCCGCCTGGTCCATCGACCACCACCTCGACGGCAACGGCCCGGCGCCGCTGCCCGGCTGGCTCGAGCCGCTGGCCAGCTCGGCCTCGCTGCTGGTGCTGCGCGTGATCGAGACGCTCGCCGCGGGGGAGGAGGGCGGCGCGCCCGCCTTCGCCGTCAGCGCGACGATGGCGACCAACCTCTACGCCGGCCTCTACACCGACACCGGCGGCTTCCGCTTCCCGAACACCCTGCCGCTGAGCTTCGAAGCCGCCGGGCGTCTGGTGGCGGGCGGCGCCGACGCCGCGGACGTGGCGGAGCGGACCCTGCACCGGCGCACGCCGGCCTCGCTGGCGCTGCTGGCCAGGGTGCTCGACACCTTCGACTACCACCATGAGGGCCGCATCCTGTCGCTGCGCGTCACGCGCGCGATGCTCGCCGCGACGGGCACCGCCATGGCCGACACCGAGCAGTTCACGGGTCTGGCCTCGGCGGTGAGCGGCGTGCGCTTCGTGGTGTTCCTGAAGGAGCGCGAGGACGGCGCCTGGCGCGTTTCCCTGCGCACCGACGCCGCCGGCGACGTGCATGGGACCGCCGCGCGCCGCGGCGGCGGCGGCCACCGCCAGGCGGCCGGGTGCACCGTGACCGGCGACCCCGCGACGCTGGTCGCGGAGCTCGTGGCCGAACTCGCCCCCCAGCTCGGCTGACGCGTCGCGTGGAGGCCAGGCCGCACGGGCTGCTGCTGGTGGACAAGCCCCGGGGCGTGTCCTCCCACGCCGTGGTGGCGGCCGCGCTGCGCACCCTGTGCCCCGGCCGCCAGCCGCGTGGCGCCCCGCGCTACCGTTGCGGGCACGCCGGCACGCTGGACCCGCTGGCGACCGGTCTTCTGCTGGTGCTCTGCGGTGCGGCCACCCGCCTGTCGACCTTCCTGCTCGGGCACGACAAGACCTACCGGGCCACCGTCAGCTTCGGCACGTCCACCGACACCCTCGACGCCGACGGCGTGACGGACGCCACGGCCCCGGTCGCGGCTTCGGCGGCCGACCTCGTCGCGGCGCTCGCCGGCTTCCGCGGCGACCTGCTGCAGGTCCCCCCCGTGATCTCGGCCCTGAAGCGCGACGGCGTGCCGCTCTAC
>DYDD01000144.1 GCA_020718045.1 Fibrobacter sp.
GCCCTCGCGCTCGGCGGCGACCGTCGCGGCGGCCGTCTCGTTCAGGCCGGCCAGCAGGTCCAGGCCGCGGCCGGCGCCCAGGGCCGCCTCGACCGCGGCGCGCGGCGCCGCGTAGACCAGGAACGCGAAGCGGTCGGTGCGGTCGCCGTCGTCGTTGGCGTCCTGCAGGTCGTCGACGTTGCGGAAGCGGGGCTCGTCCAGGACGCCCATCCAGACCGGGTAGGCCTTGTCGTCGGACGGCGGGGCCACCACCAGGGCGGCCGCACCCTCCAGGCGCATGCCGTCGGGATGGACGAAGGCGTCGTCTTCCAGTTCGACCGCGACGACCTCCCAGACGCCCTCGTCGGTGAAATCCCGGGCGTCGAGCAGCTTCTGGCCGCCGGTCGTGGTGGCGGTCAGGCCCGGGGCGTAGCCGTCGACCCCGGTGTCGAGGATCGCGATGACGACGCCGCGCCCGTCCCAGGTCGGATGGGCGGCGCGCCAGTCGACCGCTCCGATGTCGTCCGAGGGCAGGTAGGGCCAAGGATCGCGCGGCCGCTCCGCCGCGACGGACGTCGCCGCCACGAGGGCGAGCATCGCCAGCATGGCGAACGGGAACCAGCGGCCCGTCGAGGTCGCCTTCATCACGGAACCTCCAGAAAAAACGTGGACTTTCGAGGATCTTGCCATCGAGGGCGGGGGGCCTATTATAGGGAGGAGCCGGACCCCCGACAAGCCGGAACCGGCCCCGACGCCCCGGTGTAGGACCCTGGATGACGACGCCCCCGAAAGGAAGCCCCATGCACGACCTCTCCAAGATGCGCATGCATACCAAGGTGGTCCACGCCGGTCAGCGGCCGGACCCCGAGACCGGGGCCGTGTCCATCCCGATCTACCAGTCCTCCACCTTCCGCTTCCGTGACGCCGACGAGGGCGCCGACCGCTTCGCGGGCCGCGACCCCGGCCACATCTACACGCGCCTGGGCAACCCGACCACCGACCACCTCGAGGAGGCGATCGCGCTGATGGAGGGCGGCTGCGGCGCGCTGGGCGCGGCCTCGGGCATGGCCGCGGTCAACACCGTCTACTTCGCGCTGCTGGGCCAGGGCTCGCACGTCGTGGCCACCGAGTCGCTGTACGGCCCGTCGCGCATGGTGCTGGAGACCGAGTACAAGCGCTACGGCGTGAGCGCGACCTTCGTCGACTCGTCCGACGCGCAGAACGTGGCGCGGGCGATGCGCCCCGAGACGAAGCTGGTCTACCTCGAGACCCCCTCGAACCCCACGCTGAAGTTGACCGACATCCGCGCCTGCGCCGACATCGCGCGCGCGGGCGGCGCCCTGCTGTGCGTGGACAACACCTTCTGCTCGCCCCTGCTGCAGCGCCCGCTGGAGATGGGCGCGGACATCGTGCTGCATTCGATGACCAAGTTCATCAACGGCCACACCGACGTGGTGGCGGGCATCGTCACCGCCCGCGACCCCGAGCTGTTCAAGCGGCTGGCCAAGGTCCACAAGAACATGGGCGGCACGATGGACCCCCACCAGTCGTGGCTGGTGCTGCGCGGCCTGCGCACGCTGGCCCTGCGCATGGAGAAGGCCCAGGCCAACTCGCTGATCCTGGCGCCCTTCCTGGAGAACCACCCGAAGGTCGCCTGGGTGCGCTACCCCGGCCTGGCGAGCCACCCCCAGCACGCCCTGGCCGCCTCGCAGATGGACGGCCCCGGCGCGGTCATCTCCTTCGGCGTGCGCGGCGGACTCGAAGCCGGCAAGACGGTCATCAACAACGTGCGGATCCCGACCCTGGCGGTGAGCCTGGGCGGCATCGAATCGCTGATCGAGCACCCCGCCTCGATGACCCACGCGGGGATCCCTCAGGCCGAGCGCAAAGCGGCCGATATCACGGACGATCTGGTGCGACTGGCCGTCGGCTGCGAGGACGCGGCCGACCTGCAGGCCGACCTGGAGCGCGCCCTGGACATGATCTAGCGTCACGGCGGGGGGAGGGCCCCTCCCCCCCTCCGCGGCCGGGAAAGCGGACCCCGATGTACGAGCGCTGGGTCGATGCCACGCATCTTTCGACCCGAGACGACGGCGACCCCTGGGCGGTGGACTACACGGCCCACCCCCTGCTCGACCCGACCTTCACCCAGCGCCCCTCGCGCGTCGGCCGCTTCTTCCACGAGATGTCCCGGCGCATCGAGCACGACGACGAAGCCTACCGCGACGAGATCAACCGTCTGCTCAACCCGCCCGGCACGCCCACGGGAGCCGGCCACGGCGCCGCCGACCTGATGCGGTCGATGACCGAGGCCGACGCCTACCTGCGCGACCTCGTGGCCCTGCTGCCGGCCCCGTCGCAGGCCCACGTGCGCCCGCAGGCCACCGTGACCGCCTGCAACGACCTGCGCACGCTGATGTCGCTGCTGTTCAGCCGCGAGGACCCGCGCATCCGCTTCGAGTCGCAGCGCAAGCTCTACCTGGCGAAGCTCCTGCTGGACATCGACCACTCGCGCCACATCCAGAAGGGGCCGCGGCACAAGGCCTACATCGAGCGCCTGCTGCGCGAGGGGCTGTGGAAGCGCACCGTGGACACCAACACGGTGGAGATCGGCTTCGAGCTGGGGCCCGACGGGGAGACGATCCGCTACAACCTGCGCCCCCAGCCCGGCCAGGAGCGCTGGCAGTTCCGTTCGTTGTTCCTGGAGCGGGAGGCGGCCGGGCGCCACGTCTCCCTGGACGTGCTGTACTACAACTGCCGCTTCAAGCGTACGGTGACCCCGATCTCCTACGAGATCGTCGACGGCAGCCACCGCGTCATCGAGCGCCGCCGCTGGGACGCCAAGGACCACGACAGCAGCGGCTCGATCCTCTCGAAGATGATCCGCAAGGGGATCAACGACCCCGACGCGATCACCGACCTGCTCGGCGCCATGTTCATCGTCCACGACGAGGACGCGGTGTTCGAGCTGCTGACGCTGCTCAACGACGTCCTGGGAAACCCGGTCTCGTGGCGCAACATCACCGACACGATCGGCTTCACCGGCGACCGCCGTCGCCTGAACCGCCACAGCGGCCAGGGCTACAAGGTCTACAAGGGGGATCTCGACGTCCTGCATCCCAACGACGAGCCCGGCCTGCCGCCCTACCGGTTCCCGGTGGAGATCCAGATCTACACGCTCGAGGGGTTCCTGCGCACCGTCCACGGCGCCCACGACGCCAACCATCTGGCCCTGAAGCTGCGCCAGTTCCTGCACGGGCTGGTGCCCTACGCGTTCCCACGCGCCGTCTACGGCGACCAGTGGCTGCACCTGGGCGGGCCCAACGGGCACGGGCCCGGGACCACGGGCCTGTAGCCGGCGGGATCTAGCCCCCGCCGATCACCTGCAGCACGCGGTAGCCGTTGTCGCGCCTGGCCGGCGTGAAGCCGGCGCCCCGGATCATCTCCTCCAGGTCGCGCTGCGTCAGCGGGTGCGTGGTGCCGGCGGCCGAGACGACGCTCTCCTCCATCATCGTCGAGCCGAGGTCGTTGGCGCCGAACAGCAGCGTCAGCTGCCCGACGCTCTTGCCCTGCGTGACCCACGAAGCCTGGATGTTGGCGAAGTTGTCCAGGGCGATGCGCGCGATCGCCAGGGTGCGCAGGTAGTCCTGGGCGCCCAGGTAGCCGCGGGCCTCGACCTGCGCCATGAGCTCGGGCTTCTGCGCCAGCGGCGTGCGGCCGCTCTGGAAGGTCCAGGGGATGAAGGCGGTGTAGCCGCCGGTGCGGTCCTGGCTCTCGCGCAGGCGCAGCAGGTGCTCGATGCGCTCAGGGTAGGTCTCGACGTGGGCGAACATCATCGTGGCGGTGGTCGGCAGGCCCAGGTAGTGGGCCTCCTCCATGATCTCGACCCACTCCCGCGCGGTGGTCTTCTTCGGCGCGAGCAGGGTGCGCACGCGGTCGTTGAGGATCTCGGCGCCGCCGCCGGGGATCGAGTCCAGGCCGGCGGCCTGCAGGCGGCGGATCACCTCGAGGGTCGGCAGCTTCGAGACTTTCGCGAAGTGCTGGATCTCGTTCGGGGAGAAGCCGTGGATCCACAGGGTCGGGAACTCCGACTTCAGCGCCGCGAGCACCGTCTCGTAGGTGTCGATCTTCTCGTTCGGGTGGTGGCCGCCCTGCAGCAGGATCTGGGAGCCGCCGGCGTCGAAGACCGAGCGCACCTTGGCGCGGATCTCGTCGAGCGACAGCCAGTAGGCGTCGTCGTCGCCCTTGTGGCGGTTGAAGGCGCAGAACTCGCAGTCCACGTAGCAGAGGTTCGTGTAGGTGACGTTGCGGTCGACCACGTAGGTGACCAGATCGGGGTCGCAGCGCCGCAGGCGCAGGGCGTGGGCTGCGCGGCCCAGGTCGTGCAGGGCCGCCTCCTCGAACATCAGCAGCAGCTCGCCGCCGGTCAGGCGCCGCGTCAGCGCCTCCTCGAGCAGTTCCAGGGCCACGGGCGAGGAGCGCCGCGGCAGCGTGTAGGTCTCGACCGGGGCCGGGCGGCTGGACATCGGGGGTTCCCTCACTCGGCGGAAGCCTGATCCGCGTCGCGCCCCGCGGGCACGATCTGGTGGCGAACGCACAGGGTATGAAAACGGTGCAGGCCCGCCAGCTCTTCGGCCCCCAGCCGGTAGCACATCGAACGGCTGAAATAGGCGGCGATCGCGTCCGCCGAACACTCCCCGCCCGGTCCCAGGCGCCCCTCGGCGACCGCCCGGGCGGCGAGGCGGTCGGTTCGGGTCAGGCCGACGTCGCGGGCCTCGCGCAGCAGGGCGACGAGCCCGTCGCGCTCGGCCGCCGTCGCGCGCGCCGCGAAGCCGCGGCCCAGGACCCAGACGGCGAAGACGAAGGGCAGGCCGGTCATCTGGCGCCAGGTCTCGCCCAGGTCCACGATGTGGACGTCGTCGCGGCCCTGCTCGCGGAAGCGCTTCTCGGCGGCGAAGCAGCGGTCGCCGATGACCAGGGCCGCCTCGTGCTCGTCCAGCAGGGTCTCGACCTGCGGCACGTCGACCTTGAAGTCCGGCTGCACGCCGTAGAGGTCGGCGAACAGGATGCGCAGCAGGGCCACCGAGGTGCGCGAGCCGCGGTCAACGACCACGTCGGCGATCTCGGTCGGCGGTACCCGCGAGAACAGCTTCACGCTGTCGACGGGGCCGTGGGTGGCCAGGGCCACGCCGGGCACGATCTCGGCGCCCGCCCCGCGGAACCACTCGACCACCGGGATCAGGGCCGCGTCGGCCTCGTCGGCGTGCAGCAGCTCGGCCAGGGCGCTGGGCACGGCGCTGGTCAGGCGGACCCGCTCGGGGGCCAGCTCTTCGAGCGCGTCGATCAGGGGCCAGGTGTTCAGGAAGGAGACGGCGGCGATGCGGTAGGTCATGTCGGTCTTTCCAGGGATGGGGGCCGGGGGCGGTCCGCCGCGCGGCGGTACAGTTCGCCTAAGGTGTGCGAGACGCGCGCGAAGGAGTACCGCTCGCGGACCAGGGCCAGGCCGCCCGCTCGCAGGCGCTCCCGCCGCTCCGGGTCGGCCAGCAGCGCGATCGCGGCGGCGAGGGCGATCGGATCGCCGGGCGCGACGAGCAGGCCGCTCTCGTTGTCGACGATCACGTCGCGCACGCCGGCGATGTCCGAGCCCACGACGGGCACGCCTGCGGCCAGGGCTTCCAGCAGGACCAGCGGCAGCCCCTCCCACAGCGAGGGCAGCGCGAAGACGTCGGCCGCCTGCAGCACGCGGGCGAAGTCCGCGATGTTGCCCGGGAGCTGCACGGCGTCGCCCAGGCCGAGGCGCTCGCGCAGCACCTCGTGGTCGGGACGCAGGGGGCCGTCGCCGGCGATCACCAGGCGGCAGGGCAGGCCGATCGCGCGCAGGCGTGCGGCCGCCGCGATCAGCGCCGCGAAGTTCTTCTGTTCGCAGTGGCGACCCGCGGCCATCACCAGCAGGTCGCCGGGCGCGGCGCCGAAGCGGGCGCGGACCGCCGCGTGGGCGGACGCGTCCAGCGGCTCGGGTTCGGCCACGCCGTTGGGCACCGCGACCAGGCGCCCCGCTTCCCGCGGCCCCGCGCCCAGATCCTCCAGCAGGGAGGCGGCCACCGCCTCGGAGACGGCCACCACCGCCGCGCAGCGCCGCAGCATCCGGCGGTAGGCCGCGCGGCGCAGCCGGGAACGCAGGGGGTGGTCGGCATCGCCGTAGTCGAATTCGCGGTTGTTGTGGACGGTGGCGATCACCGCGCAGCGCCCGCGCAGGGCCAGCAGCAGGCCCCAGAAGTTCGCCCCCGGCAGGTGCGACTGCACGACCTGGACGTCCAACGCGGCGATCAGCCGAGCAAGCAGCCGCTCGCCGCGCCGCAGGGACAGGGCGAAGCGCAGCGGGTCGCGCACCGAGGCCCGGGCGAAGCCCAGGTAGTGGACAGCCACGCGGGGGTCCACCGCCGCGGACAACGGACCCGGACCGGACATCACGATCAGGTGGGAGGCATCGCCCGCGGCGGCACGGGCGTTGGCGATCTGGACGGCGAGGCGCTCGGCCCCGCCCATCGCCAGGGCTTCGACGAGCTGGGCGACGGCGAGCGGGCGGGCCGCGGCCGTGACGTCGCCGGGCGCCGTACCCATCAGCGGATCCGGACGACCATCGTCCAGTCGGCGAGACGGTCGGCGTGCAGCTGCGACTCGGCCTGCTGGGCCGACTCGATCGTCGCGAAGGGGCCGATGTAGACCCGGAACCAGCGCTCGCCGCTGACCTGGGCGTCCAGGAGGTGGGCGGCGAAGCCGCGGCGCTCGAGTTCCGTGGCCAGGTGGCCGCCGCGTCCCAGGTCGCGGAACGAGCCGACGTGCACGTAGGTGCCGGCGGCCAGCGCCGAGCGCAGCCACGGCGATTCGCGGCGGGCGGTGTCGGCCGGTGCTTCAGCGAGGTCCGGCGCGGGTTCGGTGGCGCGGGGGCGCGGGTCCTTGGCAAGGATGCGGTCGCCGGTGGGCGCCGGGATCGCGGCCGGCCGGTCGGTCAGGGCGGAGCCGTGCGGGGGGACCGGGGAGGCGGCGGGCTCGTGGGCGTCCGTCGGGATGGTCGCGAGGGTGTCGCCGTCGGCGACGGCGGTCGAATCGGCGAAGGCCGACAGGGAATCGCCGGCGGTCGGCGCCAGGGAGTCGGGCAGCGCCGCGGTCGTGTCCGTGACCGCGACCGGCAGGGGCTCGGGCCCGGTGCGGCCACGCTCCGGCCACGGCAGCTTCAGCTCGCCGGACCGCCAGGCCAGGACCGTCACGACCACCGCGGCCAGCGCGGCGACCGACAGCAGCGCCACGAGCAGTCCGCGGCCGTTGCCGCGGCTGCGGCGGCGGTAGGCCATGGGTTCGTACTCGTCTTCCAGGGACTCGGGTTCATCAGCGGACGGTTCGTCGGCGGACGGCTCGTCGGTCGCGACCGCGTCATCCGCCTGCGCCTGCGCTTCGTCCTGCGGACCGGCCTCCTCGACGACGACCCCGAAATCGGGGAGATCCTCGTCGGCCAACGGGGGCGGCGGCGGCGTGGGCTCGGGGCGCTTCGCGCCCAGCGAGGGCGTG
>DYDD01000408.1 GCA_020718045.1 Fibrobacter sp.
GGCGCACCTCGCTGTCGGTGAAGTAGGCCAGGAAGTCGGTGTCCTTCTCCACGGCTAGGTGGTGGTGGAAAGGCCAGTACTGGGAATGCTCGAAGGTGACGAAGCCGTCGATGACGAACTTGTCGACCGGTTTGGCCGACTGCATGAGCAGGGTGTGGTAGAGCAGGCAGTGGCGGCCGAGGCGGCTGAGCTGGAGATCGATGGTCGAGGGGGCGACGTGCAGGTCCCGAGCGATCTGTCGATTGGCCATGCAACCGGTGGTTTTGGTCAGCAGTTGGGGGAGGATGTCGGGGCGTTTGAGCCAGTAGGAGGTGGCGAAGGTCTGGGAGCTGAAGGAGCGGCGGCAGTGGAGGCAGAGGAACCGCTGGATACGGGTTGGGCTGAGTTGTCTACGGTAGTAGCCGATGCGCTTGAAGCGCCAATTGGCAGACAACCGCCTGTGATGTCGGCAGTTGGGGTTGGGACAGTGGGGCGGGATGAACCTGGTGTCCTCGGTTTGCATGCCTGGCCCGGGGCATCAACCAGGCCGGACACAGTTTCGACGGCACAACTCAACACAAGGATGGTCAGCGATCGCGTTCCCAGAGCAGGCGGACCAGGGCCAGCAGCCGCGCGCCTTCCGGACCCGGCGGCAGCAGCCCCTGCAGCTGGCGGGTGCCGTGCCGGCCCAGGCGGGCGGTGCGGGCCCGCGCCGCGTCGAGGCCTTCCAGACGCACCCAGGTGGCCTTGTCCTGGTCCGCGTCCTTGCCGGCGGTCTTGCCCAGGGACGCGGTCGAGCCTTCGACGTCGAGCAGGTCGTCGGCCGCCTGGAAGGCCAGCCCCAGCACGCGCCCGGCGCGGTCGGCGTCCGCCGCCGCGGCGGCGTCGCGCCCGGCCAAGAGGGCGCCCATGGCCAGGGGGGCGCCGATGAGCCGGGCGGTCTTGCCCGCGTGGATGCGCCGGATCAGGGCGGCCGTCAGGTCGCGGCGGGCCGCGTCGAGGTCCTCCTGCTGTCCGCCCACCATGCCGGTCGGACCGGCCGCCGCGGCGGCGATCCGCACGAGGTCGGCCCCGCGCTGCGGGATCCCGGCCAGGATCTCGAACGCCAGGGCCTGCAGGCCGTCGCCGGCCAGGATGGCGGTGGCCTCGTCGAAGGCGACGTGGCAGGTCGGGCGGCCGCGGCGCAGGTCGTCGTCGTCCATCGCCGGCAGGTCGTCGTGGATGAGCGAATAGGTGTGGATCATCTCGAGGGCGACGGCTGCGGCCAGCGCCTCGTCGCGCGGGGAGGCCCGCCGCGTGCGCAGGGCGTCGTAGGTCCACAGCAGTAGCAGGGGCCGCAGGCGCTTGCCGCCGCCCAGCA
>DYDD01000409.1 GCA_020718045.1 Fibrobacter sp.
CGGGTCTACGAAGAGGCCGCATGACGGGCGGCTGAAGAACTTGGCACTGTCCAGTCAATATATCCCTCTGCCAATACCTCAATTACACTACGAACAAAACGAGGCGGGGGGCGTCAGCCGTCCCCGAAATTACAATGTCGCCAACACGAATGGACTCAATCGACATCGTACCACCTGGAACAGAAATTTGTGTGCCCGCAAGCAAGCACCCATACGCAACCCCGGCGGCCACCCCAACTTCCCCCACCTGTGGCCGGGTCAACTTCCTCCACCCGGCCGCCGACGGGACACGCGCATTCTAGGCCTGTGTGGCCCTCTTTGCAACCCGGGCCGCGGCTTCCTTCAGCCGCCAGCTCTTGCCTTCGAACTTCAGCAGGTGCCCGTGGTGCATCAGGCGGTCCAGCAGCGGGGCCACCACCACGACGTCCCCCAGCAGCTTCGGCCAGTCCTCGATCACGCGGTTTGACGTGATGATCGTTGAGCCCCGCTCGTAGCGACTCATCAGCACGTCCGCCAGTTCGTCGCCCGCATTGGCCGGCAGACGGCGCAGGAACAGATCGTCGATCACCAGCAGGTCGGCGACCTTCAACTGTGCGCGGTACTTCCGCAACGTGCCCAGTTCGCGCGCCTCGGTGATGTCCTCGATCAGGTCGTGCGCCTCCCGGTAGTGGACCTTGTAGCCCCGCTCGATGGCCATCAGCGCCAGGGCCTTGGCCACGTGGCTCTTGCCCGTGCCCGGCGGCCCCAGCAGCAGGACGTCCTCCCGCACGTCGATGTACTTCAGGGTCCCGAGCTCGAGGATCTCACGCCGCGGCAGCCGCGTGTTGTAGCTCCAGTCCAGTTCGCCAAGCGTCTTGCGCTCCGGCGACAGCCCGGAGACGGCGCGCCGACGCTCCTGCCGGCGCGAGTGCCGCCGGTCGAGTTCGTCCTGCACCAGCCACGAGAACGCGTCCAGGAACGTCATCTCATGGCTGCTGACCTGCAGGGCCCGGATCTCCAGCGTCGCGGTCATCCCGGACAGGCGCAGCTCGCGCAGGGCGCGATCCAGTTCAGTCATTGTCATCGGCATCGGCGGCCTCCTTCGGTGTGTGGGTCTGGCTGTGGGCATCCCAGAACGTCTGGTACTCGGCGATGGCCCGGATCACCGGGCCTTCCTGGATCAGAAGCGGCGCGGTGGCAGGTTGAGCCTCGGCTTGGCGCTCGAGCGCCCGCCGCACCGCGGCATAGGACGCGCACTCGGCCGCCATGTAAACGCCGGAGCAAAAGTGCGGCACCTGCCGCGCCGGTCTAAAACTGCGGCACCCCTTGCCGCCGCCTGGAGATGGGACAG
>DYDD01000145.1:0-3556 GCA_020718045.1 Fibrobacter sp.
CCGCGCTGCCGCTGGACGGGCCGGCCGCACTGGCCCTGGCCGCCAAACGGGCGCTGTACGCGGCGTCGGTCCGCCACGTCGACGAATCGCTGGGCACGATCCTGGACCGCCTCGAGGACTGGGGCCTCGCCGCCAACACCCTGGTGATGGTCTGGTCGGACCACGGCGAGGAATTCCTGGAGCACGCCGACCTCGCGCGCCTCTGGGATCACGACCCGCGCGACCTGCGCGCCATCGGCCACGGGCACACCCAGTTCCAGGAGCTGCTGCATGTGCCCTGGCTCGCACGCGGCCCCGGCCTGCCCTCGGGCGCGATCGTGCGGCGGCCGGTCTCTCTCTGCGACCTGGCGCCGACGGCCGCCGCCTGGCTGGGAATGCCGCCGCTGCCGTCGCCCGCGCACGCGCACGCCTCCCTGCTCGGCAGGGCCCAGGCCGCGGATGCCACAGATGCCACGGATGCCGCGGCGCCGGCAGGAGCCGAGCGGATCCTGCTGTCGGAGGACATCGCCTACGGTCCGGACCTGGTCGGCGTGCGCAGCGGGCCGTGGAAGCTCATCGCCCGGCGCCGGCCCCTCGCGGCGCTGGCGCTCTTCCATCTCGGGGACGATCCGTTGGAGACGCGCGACCTGCGCGCGGAGCAGCCGCAACGCCTGCAGGGGCTGCTGGACGCGGCGTCGGCGTGGGACCGCGTCGATGCTCACGACGACGGCGGCGATCGCGGGGAGCCGGACGCGTCCGGCGACTGGGAGAAGCTCGACGACAGGGTGCGGCGCCAGCTCCGCGAGCTGGGTTACGCCTGAACGGCCTGCGAGCCGGCGGCGTCCAGCACCAGAGGATCGCGCACCGTCGCCGGCGCCAGCGCGACGCCGACCACCAGCAGGTAGACCAGCCCCAGCTCGGGATCCCCGAACGACCAGTCGAAGAGTCCCGACACGATCACACCTACCCAGACGCCCAGACCGCCCAGCGCCCAGATGCGGCGCGTCGGCGGCGCCCGCGCGCCCGCGACCCGCAGCTCCCGCCAGCGGCGGCCCAGCTGCCAGCCCATCCCCAGCAGGAACCAGGTCCCGAACACGAGGCCCGGCACGCCCCAGATCGCCGCGAGCATCAGGAAGTTCTGGTGGAGGTGGCGCACGTGGACGGTCGGGACGGCGCCCGGCGCCATCGCCAGCGCGGGCGTCAGCGGCGCGAGGTTGCGGTCGCCGACGCCGGTGACGGGGTGCTCGCGCACGAGGTCCAGCCCCGCCCGCCACAGGACCAGACGCTGCGCGTTGGTGGCCTGGGCGGGGTCGGTCACCGACCGCACCCGGTCGCGCAGGTGCGGCGGCGACAGGGCGAAGCCTGCCGCCGCCACCAGGATCAGGGGCAGGATCAGCCGCGGCCGCGCGCACGCGGTCATCAGCGCGAAGCCCGCGGCGACACCCAGCCACGCGCTGCGCGACTGGGTCAACGCGACGGCGACGAGCAGCGGCGCCAGGACCAGCGCGGCCCCCAGGCGCAGGCGGACGCCGGGTCCCAGCAGTGCGACGGCCCCCGCCAGCAGCGAGGCCGTCATCACGAGCCAGCTCGAGGTGATGACGCTGTGTTGGATCATGCCGATGCGGAGCGCGTAGTCGCCGGGGATCACCGACTCGACCACGACGCTGTAGACGGCGTTGACCGTCGCGCCCAGCGCCACCGCCGCCAGCACCGCCCAGCGCCGCCGCTCACCGACGACGTAGCCCGCCCCCAGCCACAGCGGCACGAAGAGGTAGAAGCGGCGCGCGTTGCGCAGGCTTTCGTGCGGCACCTCCGACACCGGGATCATCGCCAGCGCCCAGAACAGCAGCAGCAGGAACGGCAGCTCCAACCCGGTGCGCGCGACCCGGTCGCGGCGCATCGCCACGCGCGCGAGCGCCGCCAGCAGGGCCAGCCCCAGGGCGAGCTGCCCGATCGCCACCGACAGCTGCGCCGCCAGCGCCGTCACCAACAGCGCCGCGAACACGCCCCTGTCCCCCGCCCACCACCTGCCCCGTCCCGCCACCGCGCCCTCCCGCCGCACAAGCTCAGTCGATCACTCCGCCGGATTATTCACGATTGTCCACCGTAAGGAAGCACAAATTCCGCCTCCATCCGCGGACCGCCCCCACGCCGAATGCGGTCGCGTGAAACACTGACATCGAGACCCTGTCGCCGGGGCGTCGTTCAGGCCGCTTCGCCAGGAGGGCGAAGCGACCTGAACGTCGAGCAAGCCGGGCACAGGAAGTGCCCGGCGCGCGCCCCCGGCGACAGGGTCTCGATGTCAGTGTTTCACAAGACGGTCTTCAGCGTGAGCCGCTCCGAAATATTGCGCGCCAGATCCAGGAACGCCGCCCGAGTCGGACTGTCCCCCGCCTCCACCACCGGCGCCCCCGAATCCCCGCCCTCGCGCGTCGCCGGGTCCAGGGGCAGCTCCGCGAGCAGGGGCACGCCGAACTCGTCGGCCACGGCGCGGCCGCCGCCCTTGCCGAAGATGTGGTAGTGCTTGCCGTTGTCCGGGCAGTGGAAGTAGCTCATGTTCTCCACCACGCCCAGGACCGGCGCTCCCACCTGGCCGAACATCTGGATGCCGCGGCGCACGTCCGCCAGCGCGAGCTCCTGCGGCGTGGTCACCATCACCACGCCGTCGACGGGCACCTGCTGGACCAGGGTGAGCTGCGCGTCGCCGGTGCCGGGCGGCATGTCGACCACCAGGTAGTCGAGGTCCTCCCAGACCACGTCCTTCAGGAACTGGCGCACGGCCGCCATGACCATCGGCCCGCGCCAGACCACGGCCTGGCCCGCCGGCACGAGCATGCCCATCGAGATGCACTGCAGCCCGTGCGCGACGACGGGGCGGATGGCCTTCTCCCCCAGCGCCACCGGGCCTTCCTGCGTGCCGAGCATCGTGGGCAGCGACGGTCCGTAGATGTCCGCGTCCATCAGGCCGACGCGGTGCCCCAGCGCCTGCAGGGCCAGCGCCAGGTTCACCGCGACGGTCGACTTGCCCACGCCGCCCTTGCCGCTGGCCACCGCGACGATGCGCTTGACGCCGCCGAGACGGGCCCGGTCGGCCCAGGGGTCGGGGTTGTGCGCCGCGCGCTTGGGCGCGGGCGCGGGGCTGTCGACCGCGACGCGGACCTCGCGCACGCCGGGCAGCGCGCGCAGGCGCGCCTCGACCAGCGCGCGCACCGCGTCGATGGTCTCCTGCTTCTCGGAGGTGTGTTTGATCCGCACCTCGACCGCGCCGTCGGCGACCTGCACGTCGCCGATCAGGTCGATCTTGATCACGTCGACCCGGGTGCCGGGCACCAGGACTTCGCGCAGGGCGTCGCGGACGGACTGGGCCGTCGGCTGGGGATGCGTCACGTGGGACCTCCGGTCGGTGGTGGATGCAGCGACGGTCGGCCCGGGCTTCGCGGCGGGTCCGGCGCGTGTTATCGTGCGCCGGACGACCGAACCGCCGCAACCCGGGGAGCCGCGGCCATGCGCAAGCTAACGGCGACGATGATCGTGCGCAACGAGGAACGCCGGCTGCCGGCGTGCCTCGATTCCCTGG
>DYDD01000145.1:3568-7464 GCA_020718045.1 Fibrobacter sp.
ACGCGCTGGCGGTCCTGGACACCGGCAGCCGCGACGGCACGCCGGCCCTGCTGGCCCGCGAGGCGGCGGCCGGCCGCTTCGACGTGCGCTGGGAGACGGCGGACGTGGACGACTTCGGCCGCGCGCGCCGCCGCGCCCTGGCGCTGGCGGGCACGCCCTGGGCCCTGTGGATCGACGCCGACGAGCGCCTCACCGAGGCGCTGCGCGGGGAACTGCGGCGACGCCTCGCCGACGGGTCGCTCGAGGCCTGCGACGCCTGGCGCATCCCCGTGGACACGCACGTCCTGGGCCGCCGCATGACCTGCCGCGAGCTGTCGGGCCGTCCCCACCTGCGCCTCTTCCGCACCCGGGGCGCGACGTTCGCGGACGCGACAGTCCACGAGGGCGTGACCCTCCCCCCCGGCGCGCGGATCGGCGACCTCGCAGGCCCCCTCGACCACCTCACCATGACGTCCTGGCGGGAGTACCTGCGCAAGGTCGACCGTTACACGCGGCTGGAAGCGGGGCGCGGCTCGCGGGCGCGGGCGGTCTGGCACCTGTGGGTCGCGGCGCCGGCCACGTTCTGGCGGCAGTACGTGCGCCGCGGCTGCGCGCGGGACGGCTGGGCGGGACTGGTGTGGGCGGGGACGTCGGCGCTGGGCGCCGTGCTGCGGGACGCGCGCACCCTCGCGAGGCGCGGCTAGGACCGGTGCGACATCAGCTCCGACTGCAGGTGCTCGAGGCGTTCGAGGAAGCTCGCGCGCGCGCCGGCCAGGGTCCGCTCCGCCAGCTCCCGGTAGTGGGCGATCCCGGTCTGCAGGTTCTCGCGCGCCTTCGCCGCCGCTTCCGCGCCCTGGTCCTGCCGGTCGATGGCGGCGGCGCGCAGGCGGTCCAGGTGCAGGCTCAGTTCCTTCAGCAGCATGTGGGGGCGCGGTTCAGCCAGGGGCAGGCGACCGCGGCCGTAGATGTGGTCGATCATCTCGCGCAGGCTGGCCGGACGGGTGAAGTAGGCCGTGTTGGGGCCGCAGCAGACCGCGGTGCGGGCGTCGGGATCGATCCCCGAAGGCACGGTCGCGCCGCCGGCCAGGTCGTGGCAGATGCACGCCTTGACCACCACGTCGCCGACCTGGCGCGCGTGCTCGGCCGCGTCCAGCCCCGAATCCGCGATCGCCTGCAGCTTGCGGCGCTGGTAGGCGCGGCTGGCGGTGCAGATCGGCACCGGGGTGAACTCGGTGTCGGCCACCAGGAAACCCTTGGGGCAGGCGCTGCCGGGGTGGCCCTCATCGATCAGGCGCAGCCGCTCCAGCTCGCTCTCCGAGTTGCACAGGCTCCAGAACGGGACGCCCAGCGGCGAGCTGTCACTGAGGCAGATGTCGTCCTCGCGGGCCTCGCACAGCCGCTCGAGGTGGATCGGGTCGATGTTCACGGCCTCCGGCACCATCAGGAAAGGGCTGCCCCAGCCGGTGCCGTCGACGCCGTAGTGGCTCATCAGCAGCTCGTTCTCCTCGGCCGTGCCGATGCCGCCCTGGACCGTGATCCGCTGCGCCGGGAGCGCTTCGGGGACGACGCGGCCGAGGGACGCCAGGGCCGCGGCCCAGTTCTCGCGCAGTTGCGCGGACAGGCGCGCGCGCTCGCGGCGGAAGTCCTCGAGCACGGGGCCGAGCAGCGTGCCCGTCCCGCCGAAGGCGTGCCCGCCGCAGTTGAGGCCCGACTCGACCCGGAACTCGGAGACCCACAGGCCCTTCTGGGCCAGCAGCCGGGCCTGGACCTGCGCCGAGCGGAAGTCGCTCACCTTCAGCACGATCCGCTTGCGCATGTCGCCGGCGCCGTCGGGGAAGAAATCGTCGAACTCGGCCAGGTAGCCGAACAGGCGACGGTTCACGCCCGCCGAGAGGACCACCGAGGAGCGCAGCCGGCTGCGGGCGTAGCCGCGCAGCGCGCTCATGGCGTCGGTGAAGGCGGGGCCGAGGGGCTTGCCGCGGTGCAGGCGCACGCGGTCGAGCTTGGTCATGATGTTGACGTCGATGCCGCCGGCGACGACCGCGCCGCGCAGCTCCTCCTGGAGCCGGGCGCGGGCGGGGCCCGTGGCCTCCTGCATGCGCTCGTAGGCGGTGCGCAGCGGCGAGCCGGGGAGCATCTCGAAGTAGCGGGTGATCTCGCTGCCCTTCTCGAAGACCGCCCCGCGCACCTGGTCGATCTGGCGGTCCACCAGCTCGCCGATCAGGTCGAGGTAGCGCGTGATGCGGTCGGCGCGCGCGTCCTCGGCGTCGGCGGGGACGGCCTCGAAACCGCGGCCCTCGCGCCGGCAGACCAGGCCGCGCATCTGTTCGAGCAGGAGGTCGTCGACCAGGGATACCACCGAGGAGATCCCGTAGCGGGCCACCTTCAGCGGCGTGTCCACGGTGAAGCCCGTCCCCATGACGGGGATGTGGAAGCTGTGGACGGGGTGGGTCAGCGGGTGACTCAACCGGTGTGACCCAGGGAGGCGAGGGCCGCGGCCTCGTTGTCGTAGGTCTCGAACACGAGCTTCAGCTGGGTGACGTTCAGGATGTTGTCGATGCGGCCGCTCACGTCGCAGATCCGCATCTGCCCGCCGTTCTTCTTCAGCGTGTGGTAGCCGGAGACGAGCACGCCCAGGCCGGTGGAGTTGATCCAGTTGACCTTGCCCATGTTCAGGATCACGTCCACGTAGCCCTCGTTGATGAGGGTCTTGATCTGGCTGTGGAACAGCTCGTGATCCTCGCCGCCCATGATCTTGCCCGACAGCTGGAGGATCATGACCTCGCCCTGGGGCTTCTCGGAAATCTTCACGCGGGTCCTCCCGTGGGGGATGAGGGCGCACGGCCGGTGCCGTCCGCCACCCCCACAGGATGATGCCGAACGGGTCCGGATGCAAGCCCGGGGTTCCGGTCGGTGCCGTCCCCGCGGAGATGACCGATGGCGGGGAAGGCGGCCGTCTGGTAGGATCCGGGCCGTTCCCGCAGCCATCGGAGGTGGGCGATGCCGACCGTCGCCGTGCGCCCGAGCGCCCTGGCCGGTTCCTGGTACCCCGCGTCGCCGCAGGCGTTGCGGCAGCTCGTCGCTGGCCTGCTGGCCGGCGCCGAGCCGCAGCGGCTGCCGCCCGGCCGGCCCGTCGTGCTGATGGTGCCCCACGCCGGCTACGCCTACTCCGGGCAGGTGGCGGGGCGCGGCTGGGGCCTGCTGCGCGACCTGGTGGGCGGGTACCGGCGCATCGTGATCCTCGCCCCGAACCACCACGCCGCGCTGGCCCGCATCTCGACGCCGCGCTGGGACGCCTACGCCACGCCGCTGGGCGAGGTGCCCCTGGACCGGGCCGCCTGCGCGCGCGTGGCCCACAATGCCTCCTTCACCGAGGACACCCACGCCCACGCCAGGGAGCACGCGGAGGAGATCCAGCTCCCCCTGCTGCAGGCGCTGACTGCCGACCCGCCGCCGATCGTGCCGTTGCTGGTGCCGCGGCTCTCGCGGGCCCTGCGCTACGTGGCCGCCGAGGCGCTGGCGCCCTGGTGCGACGGATCCACCCTGTTCGTGATCTCGACCGACCTGACGCACTACGGCGCCGTGTACGGCTACGTCCCGTTCCGCGACCGCGTGCCCGAGCGGTTGCGCGAGCTGGACCAGGGCGTCCTGGACGCCTTCCTGGCCTGGGACGCAGAGGCCCTGCTCGCCCACGCGCAGCGCACCGGCATCACCATGTGCGGGCTGGAGGCCGCGGCCCTGGTGATGTCCCTGCCCTGGCCGCAACGCCCGCGCGCCGCCGTGGTCGACTACGCCCGCAGCGCGGACCGCGACGGCGACTTCAACCTCTCGGTGAGCTACGCCGCCGCCGTCGCCTGCCTGCCCCCGCCGGTGGGTTCTTGAGCGCGCCCGCGGCGCTGACCGCGCGGGAACGGTCC
>DYDD01000146.1:0-6586 GCA_020718045.1 Fibrobacter sp.
GGCCACCACGCCGGTGCCGCAGCCGATCTCCAGCGCCAGGGGCGCCAGCCAGCTGCTCGTGCCTCCGGTCAGCAGCCGCACGGCGGCCTCGACGAGCCGCTCGGTCTCGGGCCGGGGGATGAAGACACCCCGCTCCACCTGGAAGACGCGGCCATAGAACTCCGTCTCCCCCAGCAGCGTCTGCAACGGCACGCCCGCGGCGCGCTGCCGGACCAGTTCGCGGTAGCGATCGATCTCCCCAGGAGCCAGGGGCCGGTCGTGGTTGACGTAGAGGTCGATGCGCGCGAGCCCCAGCACGTGCCCCAGCAGGCGCTCGGCGTTCAGGCGCGCGGAATCGACGCCGCGCTTCTCGAAGAAGGCGGCGGTCGCCTGGATGAGCTCGCGCACGCTCTTGAGGGCTTCGGGCACGCGGATCTCCCGGCTGGAGGGTCGCCCCCGTCAGGCTCCGTCGCTGCGGCTCTCGGAGAGGGTTTCCTGGCGGCGGTGGTCCTGGATGGCCTGCACGACCTCGTCCAGGTCCCCCTGCATGATGGCCTCGAGACTGTGCACGGTCAATCCGATCCGGTGATCGGTGAACCGGCTCTGGGGGAAGTTGTAGGTGCGGATCTTGGCGCTGCGGTCGCCCGAACCCACCAGGGAGCGACGCTCCGCCGAGCGCGCGCTGTCCTGCGCGGCGATGGCCTGCTCGAGCAGGCGCGAGCGCAGCACCATCATGGCCTTGGACTTGTTCTTGTGCTGCGACTTCTCGTCCTGGCACTGGACGACCAGGCCCGTCGGCAGGTGGGTGATGCGCACGGCCGAGTCGGTGGTGTTGACCGACTGGCCGCCGGGGCCGGAGGCGCGGTAGACGTCGATGCGCAGGTCGTTCTCGCCGATCTGGACGTCGACCTCCTCGGCCTCGGGCAGCACCGCGACGGTGACGGCCGAGGTGTGGATGCGGCCCTGGCTCTCGGTGGCGGGCACGCGCTGGACGCGGTGCACGCCGCTCTCCCAGCGCAGCAGTCCGTAGACGCCCTCGCCGCGCACGGCGTAGCTGATCTCCTTGACGCCGCCGGCGGTGCCGGGGGTCGTTTCGAGCAGCTCGACCCGCCAGCGGCGGCGCTCGGCGAAGCGCACGTACATGCGGGCGATCTCCTCGGCGAACAGCGCCGCCTCGTCGCCGCCCGTGCCCGCGCGCACCTCCAGGATGGCGTCGCGGTCGTCGTTGGGGTCGCGGGGCAGCAGGGCCAGCTCCAGCTCCGCCTCGGCCGCCGCGAGGGCGCTCTCGCAGCCCGGCAGCTCCTCGCGGACCAGGGCCAGCAGCTCGGGATCGCTCTCGCTGCGCAGCAGCTCGCGGTGGCCGGCGACCGTCTCCACCAGCGCCTCCCAGCGATCGGCGATCTCCAGCACGTCGCGCAGGTGGGCGTGCTCGCGCGAGACGTCGCGGAACCTCTGGCGGTCCTTGACCAGGTCGCCGTCGCTGAGCTGCCGCTCCAGCGCCGCCGACTTCTCCCGCAGGCGGACGATGATGTCCTTCACGTCAGGCCTCCGCCGGCACGGCCGCCGGCGCGTCGTAGGTCCGCGTCCGGAAGCCCTCGGGCTCGGGCTCGAGCACCGCCCGCAGGGCGGCCAGGCCGACCTCGAGCTGGGAGTCGTCGGGGCGGCTGGTGGTGATCTTCTGCAGCATGAGCCCCGGCCAGATCAGGGGCCGCACGAACCAGGCGTTGCGGAAGCGCCCCGAGAGCTTGATCGCCTCGTAGGCCAGGCCGCCGATGACCGGCACGAAGGCCAGCCGCAGCAGGCGCTGCCCGACGTCGTCGGGGCGGCCCAGGAAGCTGAACACGACCACCGAGATCAGCATCACGAAGAACAGGAAGCTGGTGCCGCAGCGCGGGTGCAGGGTCGTGAAGGGGCGCGTCTGGTCGACCGAGAGGTCGCGGTGCGCCTCGAAGGCGTGGATCGACATGTGCTCGGCGCCGTGGTACTCGAAGACGCGCGCCATGTCCTTCATCCGCGAGATGAGCATCAGGTAGGCCACGAACATCGCGATGCGGATCACGCCGTCGATCAGGTTGAAGCCGAACCCGTGGCGTACGCCGGTCAGGTCGGTCAGGACCAGCGGCAGGTAGAAGAACAGGCCCAGGCTCAGGATGAAGGCCACGACGATCGTGCCCCACATCATGGCCGTGTCCTTGAAGCCCTTCTTCGTCTCGACGCGCTCCTCGGTCATGGCCTGGTCGGCCGAGAACATCAGCGCGCCGATGCCCAGCCCCATCGACTCGATCAGGTGGATGCCGCCGCGCAGCACCGGGACGTTCAGGAAGCGCCACCGGCGGAACACGCTGCGGAAGGGCTGCTTGCGCACCACGATCCTGCCGTCGGGCGTGCGCACGGCCGTGGCGATGGCCGTCGGCGAGCGCATCATCACGCCTTCGATCACGGCCTGGCCGCCGACGGCCAGGTCCATCTCGCGGGGGTCGCAGGCGCGGGGCGCCTCGCTCCCGGCGGCCGGTTGTCCGTTCATCTGGTTCCGTCCTCGCATGGCTTCAGGTGACTGCTCCGCCCGCCGGGCGGAGCGCAGCCCCCACCGGGGGCTCCCACAAAGAACGAGGGTGCCGGCCCGTTCGCCAGCACCCTCGCGGAATTCTCCCGGGCGATGTCCCCGGGTCCCGTCTCTCCGGGCGTCCGGCGCGGCGGCTGTCGCCGCGGCGCGCCGCTAGTTCTGCTTGTCGCCGTAGACGCCCTGGTACCGCTTCTTGAAGCGCTCGATGCGTCCGGCGGTGTCGACGATCTTCTGCTGGCCGGTGAAGAACGGGTGGCAGTTGGAGCAGATCTCCACGTTGATCTTCGGCAGCGTCGAGCGGGTGTGGACCACGTTGCCGCAGAGGCAGCTGACCTCGCACTCGACGTACTTGGGATGGATGTCCTTCTTCATGGCACTCACCTTCGCATCCGTTGGTCTCGGCTCAGGGAAGCCCCATCATTAACTCCGGGATCCCGAAAGGGCAAATTTTTTGTCCGGCATCGTCGCCGGGCGGGCGACCGGGCGGCGGCGGGCGGCTTCAGCCGCAACACGCTGCCGACAATCGCGTTAGGTGTTCATCGCCGCCAGGAACTGCTCGTTCGTCTTGGTCTTGCTGAGCTTGTCGATCATGAACTCCATCGCCTCGTGCGGGTTGTAGTCGCTGAGGTACTTGCGCAGCACCCAGATCTTGTTGAGGTCCTTGCGGTCGATCAGCAGGTCTTCCTTGCGGGTGCCGGACTTGAAGATGTCCACCGCTGGGTACACGCGCTTCTCGGCGATCTTGCGGTCCAGGACCAGCTCCATGTTGCCGGTGCCCTTGAACTCCTCGAAGATCACCTCGTCCATGCGCGAGCCGGTCTCGATCAGGGCCGTGGCGATGATCGTCAGCGAGCCGCCCTCCTCGATGTTGCGCGCCGCGCCGAAGAAGCGCTTGGGCTTCTGCAGGGCGTTGGAGTCGACACCGCCGGACAGGATCTTGCCGGAGTGGGGCACCACGGTGTTGTGGGCGCGCGCGAGGCGGGTGATCGAGTCCAGCAGGATCACCACGTCGCGGCCGTGCTCGACCAGGCGCCGCGCCTTCGCGAGCACCATGCTGGCGACCTGCACGTGGCGCTCGGCCGGCTCGTCGAAGGTCGAGCTGACGACCTCGCCCCTGACCGAGCGGGCCATGTCGGTGACCTCCTCGGGCCGCTCGTCGATCAGCAGCACGATCAGCACGACCTTGGGGTTGTTCTCGCTGATGGCGTTGGCGATCTTCTGCAGGATGATGGTCTTGCCGGCCCGGGGCGGCGAGACGATCAGCCCGCGCTGGCCCTTGCCGATCGGCGCCATGAGGTTGATCAGGCGCGTCGTGATGTCCCCGTTGGCGCACTCGAGGTTCAGCATCTCCTCGGGGTACAGCGGCGTGAGGTTGTCGAAGAGCGTCATGTTCTTCGCCTTCTCGGGGTCCTCGTAGTTGACGGACTCCACCTTGAGAAGCGCGAAGTAGCGCTCGTTGTCCTTGGGCGGGCGGACCTGGCCCGAGACCGTGTCGCCGGTCTTGAGGTCGAACTTCTTGATCTGCGAGGGCGACAGGTAGATGTCGTCCGGGCCGGGCAGGTAGTTGTACTTGGCGGAGCGCAGGAACCCGTAGCCCTCCTGCAGGACCTGGAGCACCCCCTCGGCGTAGATCAGGCCGTTCTTCTCGGTCTGCCCCTCGAGGATCTTGAAGATCAGCTCGGACTTGCGCAGGGTGCTCAGGCCCTCGATGTTCAGCCCCTTGGCGATCTCCACCAGCTCGGTGATGTTCTTGTCCTGCAGTTCCTTGATGTCCATTTCGCTCCCGTGGCCGTGGCCGGCCGGGCCTGGGTCGGTGGGTGTTCTTCCCCGTGGAGATTCTATCGGCAAGGCCGCGCAGGGCGTTCGCGCGGCGTATCGGACGGGTTGTCGCCGGGTCTGGATATCGCGTGCGGGTTCCGGAGCGGCCACCACGATACTGCAAGCGCCGTGCCTTGTCCAGGCTGGGCCACGACGACCCCGGCCGCGAGTCGGGGGTCAGTTTTCGCCCGACAGCTTCCGGTAGGTTACCATGTTCTCTTCCATCAGGGTGTCATTGCCCAGTTTCCCGTGGCATAGGCCCAGGAATAAGAACCCGTTGACGCTCTCGAAGTACTGCCCGACCAGGGCGTTGCCGGTGTTGACGCCCTTCTCGAACTGCTCGCGGGCCCGCTGCTGCAGCTCGGCCTGGCGCGACGGGTCGGTCTCGGCGGCGGCCTCCTTCTCCAGGTCGTCGCCGTACTTGTAGTGGATCTGCAGCTTCTGCAGCAGGGTGTCCTCTTCGGGCACGGACTCCAGGCGCAGGGCCTTCTCGTAGAGGTCCAGCCCCGTGGCGTAGCGGTGCACGTCGACGCCGCTGTAGAGGCCGGCCGCCTGCAGGACGAGGAAGTAGACGTCCACGTCGTTGCCCACGTCGTCGTCGGATTCGTAGATCCCCACCACGCGGACCAGCAGGTCGGCGGAGCGCTCGAACTGCCGCTGGTCCTTCGACAGGTTCGCGATGTCGATCAGCAGCGGGGCATCGTTGGGATGGTCGGCCAGCAGCTGGTCGTAGATGGCGGCGGCCTCGTCCTTGCGGCCGAGCCTGCCTAGCACGTTGGCCTTGTCCGAGAGCAGCTCGTAGGCGCCGGGGTTCTCGACGAGCACCTGGTCGAGCAGCGCCAGGGCCTCGAGGTAGAGATCCTGGTTCTCCCCGGAATCGGTGGCGATCTGGATCTTCATGCGCGCCAGGTTCTTGATCGGGGCGATGGAGTCGGGCAGGCAGGCGTAGGCCAGGCGGAACTGGCCCTCGGCGGCCTCGTAGTACTGGCCCTGGTACTCGTTCTTGGCGTCGTTGTTGCGCAGCACGTAGCTGTACATCAGGGATTCCTGGACCCGCTCGGCCAGCGACGGGTCCACGGCCTTCGCCTTCCGGTAGTAGTCGTAGGCGGTGGTGTAGTTGAGCTTGGCCGCGAGGAACTCGTTGTCGCGCACGTCCTCCTCGGCCTGCTTGGTGTGCGCTTCGCCGAGGTAGAAGAACGCGTCCGCCTCGTCGGAGCTGTACTCCAGGCCCTCGTGCAGCACGTCGATCGCCTTCTGGTACATCTGCTGGTCGATGTAGAGGATGGCGCTGGTCACGTGCGCGGATCGGCATCCGGGCAGGGCGAACAGCAGCACCAGGCCGGCGGTCACGAGGATGCGCTTCGACGTCATTCGGATTCCCCCTGAGGACACGCACACGGCAGCCGGCCAGCTCGAGGATCGGGATCTGCCGGGGTGGGGACGGGGCGCCGGTTCCGGCCGGTCAAGGCGCAAGGGCCGCATGGAAACTGGGCGCCGCGGAAAGCAATGAGCAACAAGAATTAAATGCCGCCGCCGGCTCCCTGTCAAGAGGAGACGGCGGGGGCGGCGCCTCAGCGGGGCGGGCGGGAGCCGCGCTCCCAGGGCAGCAGCTTCAGGAACTCGCGCCGCTCCTCGACCGTCATGCTGCCGAGATCCTCGACGAGCGCCTCGGCGACGGTCGAGTCGAGCCGGGCCTGGGCGGCCGTCATGGCCCGCACCAGCGGCAGGATCGCGGCTCGGTCCAGGTCGGGGCTGTTCAGGGCCTCCCGCAGGGCCAGCCGGGCGGTCTCGACCTCGTCGCGCAAGCCGTCGACGCGCGGGCGCATCCGCTCGCGCAGCTCCTGCAGGCGGCCGTGGCGCTCGGGATCGAAGCGGCGCACGGGGTGCTGCCCGCGTCCCTCGCCCCGCATCACCCCGCCCGGACCGGCGTCGTCCCGGAACCGGCAAGCCGCGACCGCGGCCGATGCGTCCTCGCGCACCCGCCTCAGCGCCAGGCCGAGCCCGGCGTTTAGCCCCAGGGAGACCAGCAGCAGCAGCAGTAACAGGCGCTTCATCGTGTTCCCCCTTGCGCGGGATCGTACCAGGCCGTGGTGATCAGGCCGTCGAGATCGGAGGCCGCGTCCTCGGACAGCAGCGTGCCGGCGATGATGTCCTGGGTCAGGATCCGCGCCACGCCGGTCGGCTCCCCGGCGAGCCGGTCGCCCAGCACCACGCCGCAGACCAGCG
>DYDD01000146.1:6608-7490 GCA_020718045.1 Fibrobacter sp.
GGACCAGCGGCGCCAGTCCCGCGCGCCGGCGCGCTCCCGCGTCGGGTGCAGGGCGGCCGCGATCCCATCCCAGGCCGGGCGGTCCGGCGCCGGGGCCGGCAACTCACCCAGCGCGCTCCAGACGGCTTCGCTCCGCGCGAGGAGCCGGCGGCAGGCCTCGCAGGCCGCGCAATGCGCCTCGATCTGCTCGCGGTCCGCCCGGTCGAGGCTCCCGCCCAGCCAGGCGGTCAGCCTTGTGTCGATGTGGTTCATCAGTCTGCTCCCGGTTCGGGTGCGAGTTCCCGGCGCAGCGTGTCCAGCGCCCTGACCAGCAGGGACTCGACCGCGCCCTCGCTCGTGCCCATCGCCGCGGCGATGTCGCGCTGGCTCAAGTCGTGGTACCGCCGCAGCACCAGCGCTTCGCGCTGCCGCGTCGGCAACCCCGCCAGAGCCCGTTGGAGCCGCTGCCGCAGCTGCTCCCCCGCGACGTCCGCGTCGGGCGCGGGCCCGCGCCCGGCCCGGTCGTGGACGTCGATGTCGAAACGCACCCAGCCGACGATCTTGCGCCGCCGCGCCCAGCTGCGCGCCAGGTTGCCGGCGATCCGGAAGAGCCAGCTCCGGAAACGGCCCTCGGGCCGGTAGCTCCCGGCATGGGCGTGGACCTTCAGGAAGGTGTCCTGCGTCAGGTCCTCGGCCTCTTCCCGTGATCCGGTCATGCGCCAATGGAAGGCGTGGACCTGGCGCTCCCAGCGTTCGACGAGGAGGCGGAAGGCCGCCTCCTCGCCCGCGGCGATGCGCGTCATGAGCTGGTCGTCGTTCACGGGCCGTCACTCTCCGCTTCACGCCTGGTCAGCGATTCCCTCCGCGCGGTCCGTGCGGACCGTCGCCGTCGCACGCGCCGGG
>DYDD01000147.1 GCA_020718045.1 Fibrobacter sp.
ACCACCACGGTGGGACCGAAGTCCCCGCCCATGGCGTCCACGGCCACGACCACCTTGCGCGTCGCGCTGACGTCCATGCCCGACCTCCCTGCCGGTTCTCGCCGCCGAGTAGCTCTTTTCAGCTAGCTCTTCTCAGCTAACTCTTTTCGACCACGATCACTTCGCGGGCGCCGTAGTGGCCGCACGCGCGGCAGACGCGGTGGGGGCGGCAGGGCGCTCCGCAGTGCGCGCACTTCGACGCGCTCGGGGTGGCCAGGTGCCAGTGCGCGCGGCGGGTGCCCTTGCGCATGTGGCTGGTTTTCTTCTTGGGAACAGCCATCTCGATCCTCACTTCCGATGTTCAGGAATCCAGTCCGTCCCAGCGCGGGTCGGCGGGCTCCCGGGGGCAGTCGCAGTCTTTCCGGTTACGTTCCGCCCCGCAGGTGGGGCAGATTCCCAGGCAATCCTCGCGGCAGACCCGCTTGATCGGCAGGTCCAGCAGCGCGGCCTCGCGCAGGGGCTCGTCCAGGTCGACCTCGCCGCGCGCCTGGTGCAGGATCCAGGTGTCGGGCGCCTCCTCGCCTGGAGTTCCCGGCTTCGTCCGGATGATCTGGATATCGACGCCCGCCTCGTAGGCCAGCGTGAAGGCCTCCAGGCAGCGGTCGCAGACCGCCGGTCGGGACACCGCCAGGACGCCGGCGACCAGGACGCGGCTGTCGACGTTGTCCACCGCCAGCTCGCCGACGACGGTCAGACCCGTCCCGCCGCCCTCCTCGTCCACGACGAGGAAGGTCTGCTCCACCTCCAGGGCGGAGCGGCCGAAGGGCAGGGTGTCCAGGTTCAGCTTCATTCCGGGCGCACGGCCGCGTCCGGTCCGGGCCCGCCCCGGCCCGGCGCCGTGCAAGCGCCCCACGTTACGAGCGCGATCGTCGTCTGTCAAGACGCGCGGCCCTGCCCCCGGCCCTCGCCGAAGACGATGCCGATCTCGCGCAGGGCGTTCTCGGGCGAATCCGAGGCGTGGACGGCGTTCTGGGACAGCGACGCCCCGTACAGGTCCCGCAGGGTGCCGCAGGCGGCGTCGCGGGGGTTGGTCGAGCCGACCAGCTCGCGCAGCTTGACCACGGCCTGGTCGCGCTCGAGGTGGATCGCCACGACCGGCCCCGACGCGATGTAGTCCACCAGCTCGGGGAAGAACGGCCGTTCGCGGTGGACGGCGTAGAACTCCTCCACCGTGGCGCGGCTGAGGCTCTTGAGCGCCAGGTTGCGGATGCGGAAGCCCGCCCGCTGCACCTGGGCCAGGATCGCGCCGATCTGCTGGGATTCGGCGGCGACGATCTCCGGCTTGATCATCATGTAGGTCTGCTCCAACGCGACGTCCTTTCGACGGTTCGGTTCAACGCTTCCAGATCTGCTGCAGCAGCGGCACCACGTCCGCGGGGCGGTCGGCGACCGGGATGCCGGCCGACTCGAGCGCCTTCTTCTTCTCGGCCGCCGTGCCCGAGCCGCCGGACACGATCGCACCGGCGTGGCCCATCCGCTTGCCGGGGGGCGCCGTGCGGCCGGCGATGAACGACACGACCGGGATCTTCATGTTGGCCTTCACGAAGTCGGCGGCCCGCTCCTCGGCGTCGCCGCCGATCTCCCCGATCATGACCAGGGCCTGCGTCTCGGGGTCGGCGTGGAACGCCTGCAGGGCGTCCATGAAGTTCGTCCCGATGACCGGGTCGCCGCCGATGCCCAGGCACGTCGTCTGGCCCAGGCCCGCGCGGGTCAGGGCGTCGACGACCTCGTAGGTCAGCGTCCCGCTGCGGGAGATCAGGCCGACCGGGCCGGGCGCCACGATGTTGGTGGGCATGATGCCCAGCTTGGCCTTCTGCCCGGGGTTGATGAAGCCGGGGCAGTTGGGCCCGACCAGCCGCACGCCGCGCTCGGCGAGGTAGGGCATGACCTTGACCATGTCCAGGGTGGGCACGCCCTCGGTGATGCAGACCACCAGCTTGCAGCCGGCGTCGGCCGCCTCGAAGACGGCGCCGGCGGCGCCGGACGGCGGCACGAAGATGACCGAGGCCTCGGCGCCCGTGGCGGCCACCGCGTCCTTGACCGTGTCGAAGACCGGCACCTTCCCCTCGAAGGTCTGGCCGCCGCGGCCCGGCGTGACGCCGGCCACTATGTTGGTGCCGTAGCCGAGCATGGACTTCGCGTGGAAGCTCCCGTCGCGGCCGGTGATGCCCTGGATCAGGATCTTCGTCTCGCGCGTGCAGAAAATCGCCATGGTTCGCTCCTGTTCTTGTCGCCGGTTGCGTTGCGGCGGGTTCTACTTGCCGGCGAGTGCCAGGGCCTTCTGCACGGCCTCGTCCATGGTGGCGGCCCCGACCAGGTCGGTCTTCGCGAGCAGTTCGCGGGCCTCGGCCTCGTTGGTGCCGGTCAGGCGCACCACGATGGGCACCTTGATCTCCATGCGCTCGGTGGCGGCGATGATGCCGCGGGCGACGTCGTCGCAGCGCGTGATGCCGCCGAAGATGTTGAACAGGATCACCTCGACGTTCGGGTCGCCCAGGATGATGCGCAGGGCGTTGACGACCTTGTCGGGGTTGGAACTGCCGCCGATGTCCAGGAAGTTGGCGGGGCGGCCGCCGTAGTACTGCACCAGGTCCATGGTCGCCATCGCCAGGCCGGCGCCGTTGACCAGGCAGCCCACGTTGCCGTCGAGCTTCACGAAGGAGAGGTCGGCCTCGCGGGCCATCCGCTCGCTGGGGTTCTCCTCGTCCAGGTCGCGCAGCGCGGCGTAGCCCGGGTGCCGGAAGAGCGCGTTGTCGTCCAGGTTGATCTTGGCGTCGATCGCCTTGCCCACGCCCTGGTCGGTGAAGATGAAGGGGTTGATCTCGGCCAGGCTGGCGTCGGCGGCCAGGAAGGCCTTGTAGAGCTTCTGCATGGCGTCGGCGAGCTGGCGCGCCCGCTTCACGTCCGGGTCCAGGCGCAGGGCCACGGCCATGGCCTCGTGGTCGAGCAGGCCGAAGCGCGGGTCGATGGCGTGCTTGAGGATGGCCTCGGGCTTCTCGACGGCCACCTTCTCGATCTCCACGCCGCCCTCGGCGCTGGCCATCAAGAGGACGCGCCGGCTGGCGCGGTCCACGAGCATCCCGAGGTAGAACTCCGCGGCGATGGTCTCGGCCGGGGTCACCAGCACCTTGCGCACGGTGTGGCCCTTGATGTCCATGCCCAGGATGTTGCCCGCGTGCGTGCGGACGTCGTCCTCGGTCTTGCAGAACTTGACCCCGCCCGCCTTGCCGCGGCCGCCAGCCAGGACCTGGGACTTGACCATCACGGGCAGCCCGAGCCCGCGCGCGAGCGACAGGGCCTCCTCGACGGTCGTGGCGATCCCGCCCGGCGGCACCGTCAGGCCCGCGTCGCGGAAGATGTCCTTCGCCTGGTACTCGTGGATGTTCACTGATCGACCTCCGGCTGTGAATCTGGAACAGCGCACGGGACGGAAAAACGGGGGAGGGCGTCGGCCCTCCCCCGCCGTCGCGTCACGCGGTGAACTTGCGCAGGACGTCGGCCAGGTCGGGCTTGCCGATCTCCTGCAGGTCGTAGCCGACGCGGACCGTCGGCTTGCGGATCTTCACGATGCGGTTCAGGTCGATGGGCGTGCCGATGACCACCGCGTCGCAATCGACCGCGTTGATCGTGGCCTCGAGGTCGCGGACCTGCTCCGCGCCGTAGCCCATGGCCGGCAGCAGGGCGCCGATCTCGGGGTAGATCGCGAAGGTCTCCGCGAGCTTGCCCTTCACCCAGGGGCGCGGGTCCACGAGGTCGGCCGCGCCGGCGCGCATGGCCGCGATCACGCCCGCGCCGTAGGTCATGCCGCCGTGGGTCAGGGTCGGCCCGTCCTCGACCACCAGCACGCGCCGGTCGCGGATCAGCTCCGGGTGGTCGATGGTCAGCGGCGAGGCCGCCTCGATGATCACGCAGTCCGGGTTGATGCTGCGGACGTTCTGGCGCACGGTCTCGATGTTCTCGAACTCGGCCTCGACGACCTTGTTGATGACCACCACATCGGCCAGGCGCACGTTGGTCTCGCCGGGGTAGTACGTCAGCTCGTGGCCGGGGCGGTGCGGGTCGGCGACCACCACCAGCAGGTCGGGCTTGAAGAAGGGCGTGTCGTTGTTGCCGCCGTCCCAGAGGATGACGTCGGCCTCCTGCTCGGCTGCGCGCAGGATCTTCTCGTAGTCCACGCCGGCGTAGATCACGCTGCCGCGCGCGACGTGGGGCTCGTACTCCTCCATCTCCTCGATGGTGCAGTCGTGCTTCTCGAGGTCCTCCACACTGGCGAAGCGCTGGACGGCCTGCTTCTCGAGGTCGCCGTAGGGCATCGGGTGGCGCACCGCGACGACCTTCTTGCCGGCGGCCTGCAGGATCTCGGCGATCCGGCGCGTGGTCTGGCTCTTGCCGCAGCCGGTGCGCACCGCGCAGATGGCGATCACGGGCTTGCTGCTCGGCAGCTGCGTGAGGCGCTCGCCGAGGAGCTTGAAGTCGGCGCCGCAGGCGTTCACCAGCGCGGCCTTGTGCATGACGTCCTCGTGGGCCACGTCGCTGTAGGAGAACACGCAGCAGGCGATGCCGTGCTCGGCGATCAGGTCCGGCAGATCTTCCTCGGCGTGGATGGGGATGCCCTGCGGGTAGAGGCGTCCCGCCAGCGCGGCGGGGTAGCGGCGCCCGTCGATGTCGGGGATCTGGGCGGCGGTGAACGCCACCACCTCGTATTTGTCGTCGTCGCGGAAGACGCAGTTGAAGTTGTGGAAGTCGCGTCCGGCGGCGCCGATGATGACGATCTTCTCCCTGCTCATGTCAGCCTCTTTATGTGAACGTGTGCGCGTGCCACGAAACTCCCCCTGCCGCTGCGCAAGGCGGCGGCCGTTTCCGGCTCAGGGGAGACGCTTCACGGCGGCGATGATGGCGGTCGTGGAACGGCCCGCGCGCATGGACACGCGCACGACGCCGCCCCCCCAGCTCCGCACCTCAGCGGCGCCGACGATGTCCGTCTCGGCGTACTCGTCGCCCTTGACCAGGACGTCCGGCCGCGCCAGCCGGATCGTCTCCAGGGGCGTCGGCTCGCCAAAGATGGTCAGCGCGCCGACGGGGCGCAAGTGGGCCAGGACGGCCAGGCGGTCCGGCAGGGTGACGAGGGGGCGGGCGGGGCCCTTCAGGGCGCTGACCGAGGCATCGTCGTTGACCGCCACCAGCAGGACGTCCCCCAGGGCGGCCGCTTCGGCCAGGTACTCGACGTGGCCGCGGTGCAGCAGGTCGAAGCAGCCGTTGGTGAAGACGAGGCGGCGGCCGGCGCGGCGCAGCCCGGCGGCCCAGGCGGCCAGGTCCGCGCGGGGCACCACCGGCGCCGGGGCGGTCGAGGGTGTCGGGGGGGTCATTTGCGCACCGCTTCGCGGATCTGGGCGGCGGAGATCGTCGCGGTGCCCAGCTCGCGCACGGCCAGGCCGGCGGCGTGGTTGGCGAGGTTGGCGGCATCCAGGTAGGGGGCGCCCGCCGCCAGCGCCGCGGCGTACACGGCGATGACCGTGTCGCCGGCCCCGGTGACGTCGAAGACCTCGCGGGCCTCGGTCGGCAGGTGGTGCTCGGCGCCGCCGCGCTCGAACAGCGCCATGCCGTGCTCGCCCCGGGTGATCAGGACGCAGTCGGCGCCCGTGCGGGCGAGCAACTCGGCGCCGGCGAAGCGCAGGCCGGCCAGGTCGTGGATCGCGATGCCCGCGGCCTGGCCGGCCTCCTTCTGGTTCGGCGTGAGCGAGGTGCAGCCGCGGTACTGGGTGTAGTCGCCGCGCTTGGGGTCGACCACCACCGGCACGCCGGCGGCCGCGCCGGCGTCCAGGACCTCCCGCAGCAGGGAGTCGGCGAGCACGCCCTTGCCGTAGTCCGACAGCACGAGGCCGTCGAACGGGCCCAGCCGCCGCAGCCGCGCGGCCAGTTCGCCCAGCGTCGCCTCTTCGAGCGGTTCGTCCGACTCGACGTCGGCGCGCACGACCTGCTGGCTGTGGGCGATGATGCGGGTCTTGAGCGTGGTGCGGCGGCCGGCGAGACGCAGCAGCCCGTCGTCCGGGATGCCCGCCTCGACCAGCAGTTCGGCGAGGCGCTGCGACGTCGCGCCGTCGCCCGCGACCGCGATCAGCGCCACCTCGGCGCCGAGGGCGCGGATGTTGGCGGCCACGTTGGCCGCGCCGCCCAGCTTGTCGGTCTCGCGGCGCAGGCGGACCACCGGCACGGGCGCCTCGGGGCTGATGCGATCCACCTCGCCCCAGAGGAAGCGGTCGAGCATGGCGTCGCCGACGACCGCCAGGCGCAGCCCGGCCAGCCGGTCGAGGATGTCGAGGCTGCGGGAGGGCATGTCGGCTCCAGGGAGGGGGTTGGCGTCCGTTCGCGCCAGGAGGCTATCACCGCGGCCCGGCGCCGTCAACGGGACTGGCTCTCGGTGCGGCCGTGCGCTATCATGCGGCGGTCGACGAGAACCGCGAACCGGAGGCGACACCTTGGAAAAGAACCAGACGGCGCCGGCGCAGCAGCTCAGCGTGGAGCTCGATCCCGACGTCGCGCACGGGACCTACACCAACCTGGCCCTGATCACCCACAGCCCGAGCGAGTTCGTGGTGGACTTCGCCCGCATGATGCCCGGCCTGCCCAAGGCCAAGATCCACGCCCGGATGATCATGACCCCGCAGAACGCCAAGGGCCTGCTCAAGACGCTCGAAGCGAACATCCGGCGCTACGAGGAGACCTACGGCGAGATCAAGCTGCCCGGCCTGCCCGGCAAGGACCTCGGCTTCCACTCCACCGACAGCCGGAACTGACGTTCAGTCCACCAGCCGCCGGAAGCGGGCCGCCGCCAGCGCCAGCAGCGCGGCGAGCGTGCCCGCCAGGGCCGCCAGGTGCCCGGCGTTCCCGGCGAGGCCCCAGCCGCGCCCGATCATGTTGTGGAAGACCGTCACCGCCTGCCCCGTGGGCAGGACCAGGGCGATCTTCTGCATGAAGCCCGGCACGACCTCCAGCGGCCACCAGAGGCCGCCGAGGGAGGCCATCAGCATCGAGGCGGTCATGCCCAGGCCGTCGGCCTGGCCCGGCGTGCGGCAGAACGTCGCCACGCACAGCGACAGCGCCGAGCTGACGGCGGTGAACAGCACCATCGTCAGGACGAGCGCGCCGGGGCTGGCGCCGTAATCCATCCCCGGCAGCAGCAGGTTCAGGCCCAGCAGGACGGACGCCTGGACCAGCCCCACGACCAGCGGCCCCAGGAACAGGCCCGTCGCCAGCAGCCACGGCGACGCAGCCGCCAGGCGCAGGCGCCGCAGCGTGCCGTTGCGGCGCTCGGTCACGACGTCGCGCACGCTCATCAGCATGAACATCATCACGAACATGAGCGTGTA
Organism: Fibrobacter sp.; assembly: GCA_020718045.1. Classification (GTDB taxonomy): domain Bacteria; phylum Krumholzibacteriota; class Krumholzibacteriia; order LZORAL124-64-63; family LZORAL124-64-63; genus PNOJ01. The sequence continues at coordinate 7,407 of DYDD01000147.1, forward strand.
GCTGGGACCGGTGTGCTGGAAGCCGCTGGTGAACCCGGTCAGGGCGCTCGGCTGC
>DYDD01000410.1 GCA_020718045.1 Fibrobacter sp.
CGACGGGCGCGGCGGCGCGCGGCGCGAGACCAACCGCGCCGGCGGCCTCGAGGGTGGCGTCACCAACGGCGAGCCGGTGCGGGTGCGGGCCTACATCAAGCCGATCTCCACCCAGCGCGAGGGCCTGCGGAGCGTCGATGTGCGCACGGGCAAGGCCCGGCGCGCCGCCTGGGTGCGCTCCGACACCTGCGTGGTGGCGGCCGCCGGCGTGGTGGCCGAGGCGGTCGTGGCCTGGGAGCTGGCCTGCGAACTCGCGGCGGTGCTGGGCGACGTCCCGCTGCCGGAACTGAAATCCCGACTCCGCGCGCTGCGCGACCGACAGGAACGGTCATGACTCCTACGACCAGCCCTCCCACGACCCTGCCCCGCGGCGACTTCCTGCCCGTGCTCAAGGAGCGCGGCTTCTTCAAGCAGTGCACCGACGAGGCCGCCCTGACGGAGCTGCTGGCCGGGGAGAAGGTCACCGGGTACATCGGGTTCGACCCCACGGCCGACTCGCTGCACATCGGGTCGCTGCTGCAGATCATGCTGCTGGTCCACCTGCAGCGCCACGGGCACCGCCCCATCGCCATCGCCGGCGGCGGCACGGCCCTGGTCGGGGACCCCTCGGGCAAGACCGAGCTGCGCAAGCTGCTGACCCTCGAGGACATCGAGGCCAACCTGAAGGGCATCAAGACCCAGATCGCGCACTTCGTGAGCTTCGGCGACGGCCCGGGTGACGGCCTGCTGCTGAACAACGCCGACTGGCTGGTGGGTTGGAGCTACCTGGACTTCCTGCGCGAGGTCGGCCGCCACTTCAGCGTCAACGTCATGCTGTCGCGCGAGTCGGTGAAGCAGCGCCTGGAGACCGGCCTGAGCTTCATCGAGTTCAACTACATGATCCTGCAGGCCTACGATTTCATGGTCCTGAACCGCGACCACGGTTGCCGCCTGCAGATGGGCGGCGACGACCAGTGGGGCAACGTCGTCTCGGGCGTGGACCTGACGCGGCGCATGAACCGCCAGGAGGTCTTCGGGCTGACCTCGCCGCTGATCACCACCGCGACGGGCGCCAAGATGGGCAAGACCGCCGCCGGCGCCGTGTGGCTGGACGAGCGCCGCACCAGCTCCTACGACTTCCACCAGTACTGGATCAACGTCGACGACCGCGACGTCGCCCGCTTCCTGGGCCTCTACACGCTGCTGCCGATGGACGAGGTGCGCCGCCTCGGCGCGCTGCAGGGGGCCGACCTGCGCGAGGCCAAGCGCGTGCTGGCCTTCGAGGCGACCCGCACGCTGCACGGCGAGGCG
>DYDD01000411.1 GCA_020718045.1 Fibrobacter sp.
GGCCGCGGCGGCGTCGCGGCAGCGGGCGAAGCGCGCCGGGTCATCGGTGGCCAGGTCGAGCAGCGCCACGTCGTCGGTCGCCACCAGGGACAGGGGCCGCAGGCGGGAGGGCGGGTTGCCGGGAGCGTCGCGGTCGCCCGTGCGGGCGGCGGGGACGATCAGCGTGCCGGGGCTGTCGTGGAAGCTCGAGCCCACGAACAGCGGCACGCCGTGCTCGCGGGCGTAGGCCACGGCCCGCGGGTGGACGACCTCGCAGCCGGCCTCGGCCACGGCCGCCATCTCGTCGTACGTGAGCGCATCGTGGCGGCGGGCGCCCTCGACGAGGTGCGGGTCGGCGGTGAAGACGCCGTCGACGTCCTTGAGGATCTCGCAGCGCTCGGCGCCGAGGGCCGCGGCCAGCGCCACGGCGGTGGCGTCGCTGCCGCCGCGGCCCAGGGTGGTGATCTCCTTCTGGCGGCTCACGCCTTGGAAGCCGGCGACCACCACGACCAGGCCGCGGTCCAGGGCCTCGCGCACGCGGTCGGCGCGCACCTCGAGGATGCGGGCTTCGGTGTGGCTCTCGTCGGTGATCACGCCGCACTGGCTGCCGGTCAGGGAGATCGCGGGCACGCCGCAGACCTCCAGCGCCATCGAGAGCAGGGACATCGAGACGCGCTCGCCCACCGACAGCAGCATGTCCAGCTCGCGGCGCGGCGGCTGCGGGCTGACCTGCCGGGCCAGATGCTCCAGCTCGTCGGTGTGGCGGCCCATGGCGCTGACCACCACGACCAGCCGGCAGCCGCCGGCGCGCTTGGCGGCCAGGTCGCGGGCCACCGCGCCGATGCGGTCCACCGAGGCCAGCGAGGAGCCGCCGTACTTGCGCACGAGGATGGGGAGCGGGGCGGCGGACGCGGGCATGCGGGTCTCCTGCGGGTGGGGCTGCGGGCCGCGTGCAGGATAGGCCGCGATTCGGGTCGGAACAAGCGAAAACGGCCGCGCGCGCCCCGAAAAAGGGTTGCCCGCCTCCCGGGGCCGTGCTAGATTGGCGCCACCTCCCGTGTGGGGGTAGAGTGTTCAAATCAAAAGAGATACGGATATCGCCCCTCGACAGGACGTCGCCTGCACGCCCCGTCGGGCCCACGGACGTCTCCAGTCCGCACGGCCGGCTGCTGCGCCTCGGTCCGAAGGCGCTCTCGCCCGGCGAGATCCTGAGCCTCGTGATGGGACCCGGCGGCGCCGCGGCGCCGGCCGCGAC
>DYDD01000148.1:0-2175 GCA_020718045.1 Fibrobacter sp.
CGAGAGGTAGCGCAGCAGGGCCGCGGCGCCGAGGCCGATGAACAGGGCGAAGAACATGAAGGCGGTGGAGAAGAAGTAGTCGCGCTCGCGGACCTCGTTGTCCGAGAAATTGAGGTAGAGGTTCAGGATGTCGGCGTTGATCATGTAGTTCACCAGCAGCATCCAGTACCAGGGGCGGGCGCGGAAGAAGCCGTGGATCGCCCCGAGCAGGCCCAGGAACACCGGCACCAGGATCGTCAGCAGGCGCGTCGGGCGGAGCGAGCCGAGGTCCAGGAAGCTGAACTGGTCCAGCAGGAAGCCGTAGTAGTAGCGGATCTGCCACCAGAGGTCGGCCTTGCGCACCAGCGGGTCGATGGGCGGGTACTGCTCGCGACGCAGCACCGACATCAGGGTCTGGAAGTTGTCGGGCTGCGTGTTGTTGAGGGCCGGGTCGAGGCCGGCGCGGATCAGCAGGATCAGGTGGACGCTCAGGCCGAGCAGGAACACGCCGCAGCCGATCAGGATGAAGGGCTTGCCGCCGAAGGCGCGCGACAGCGCGTAGACCAGCAACAGGATCAGGCCGCCGACGATCACGAAGTCGTCCTTGACCATGGTCGAGAGCAGGAACACGCCGAGGCCGACGCTGACGCCCAGCAGATCCGCCAGGGCGAGCCTGCGCCCGCCCGCCATCAGGATCAGCAGGAAGATGCCCGGGTAGACCAGCAGCGTGCCCAGGTGGAAGCCGACCCCCAGGCCCAGCAGGTAGATGACGAGGTAGAGCAGGCGGTCGCTGTGCGGCTCGGCCCGCAGGTCGTACCACTTCAGGCCCAGCCAGGTCAGGAAGGCGACGACGAAGGCAGCGAGCCCGTACACCTCGGCTTCGATCGCGTTGCTCCAGTAGGTCTCGCTGAACAGCAGGAACAACGCCCCCACCACGCCGCCGGCGTGCGGCAGCCAGCCGCCGTCGGGGTCGGCGCGCCGGGCGATGTCCTGGATCGTCAGGTAGAGGAAGACCAGGGCCAGGGCGCTGAAGAACGCCGACATGAAGTTGACCGCCGCCGCGGTGCCGGCCAGCGGCGCGAGCAGGATGTCGAAGAAGCGGCCGACCAGCACGTAGAGCGGCGTGCCCGGCTGGTGCGGGACGCCCATGGTGTGCGCGGTGGTGATGTACTCGCCGCAGTCCCAGAAGCTCAGCGTCTGCGACAGCGTCAGGCAGTAGACGATCGTCGCGAGGACGAAGACGCCCGCCGCGATCAGGAACGTCGGGCGGCGGTACCAGTCGGGTGCCAGCATGGGATTCCTCGGATTCGGGTTCCGGCGCGGACGACTCGCCAATCTAGCACACGGTCCGGGGGGCAACAACCCCGCGGCGGCGGCGCGGGCCGGCCAGGAAGAGCGCCCCGCCGACCAGGCTGACCGCGACCATCAGCGCGTAGGCCAGGAATTCCATGGCCACGGCGTCGGCCTCGGTCGGCACGACGCCGGCGGCCACGAACAGCTCCGCGGCGGCCAGCTCGCGCACGCCCAGCCCGTTGATGCTCACCGGCAGCGAGACCAGGATGCCCAGCAGGGGGACCAGCACGAACAGCTGCAGGACGCGGCCGGCGTCCAGGGCGAGGCCCAGCCCCAGCGCCACCAGCAGGTGGGTCGCCACGCGCATGGCCTGCACGAAGAGGGACCAGGCCAGCAAGCGGACCAGCCAGACGGGCCGCCCCCGGTAGGTCTTGAACTCCGCCAGCATCGTGCCGAGGCCGTCGGCGGCCCGCCGCCAGCGCACGGCCGCCAGCGCGCGGACCGCCAGCGCCGAGACGCGGCGCGAGAACAGGACGGCGAACGCGACGCTCCAGGCCGTCAGCGCCAACCACAGCGGCAGCGTCGGCGGCACAAGCACGCCCGCCGCCGCCGCCGTCGGCACGGCCAGCAGTGCGAGCACGGTCAGCGCCAGCAGGCCGAGCAGGCGGTCCAGCAGGGTCGCGCCCAGCACCGCGGCGGTGCGCCCCTCGCGCCGTCCGAGGTCGACGACCTTGTAGGCGTCGCCGCCCACGTTGCCCAGCAGGAAGTTGTTGAAGAAGAGCCCGACGAAGCTCAGCCGGACCGCCTCGCCGATGGTCACCTTCAGCCCCGAACAGCGCAGGATCCAGGCCCACTGCAGCGCGCCGCACACCGCCGACACCGCGAAGACGCCGCCCGCCAGCG
>DYDD01000148.1:2186-4215 GCA_020718045.1 Fibrobacter sp.
CAGTCCGGGGCCGACAGGGCCGCGCGCAGCGTCGTCCAGGAGAGCGGGCGGTAGGCGAACAGGAACCCCACCATCGCGAGGCTGACCCCCGCCTTCAGGAGCGTCGCCGGCCGCGGGCGCCTCACGGTCTTCCCCGTCGCGATGCGGCCGCGGCGAACACGTCGAGGGATTCGCGCACGCAGCGCTCCCAGCTGAACGTGCCGGCCCAGGCGCGGGCGGCCGCGCTCATCGCCTGCCAGCGCGCATCGTCGCGCAGCAGGGCGATGGCGGCGGCGGCCATGGCCCGGTCGTCGCCGTAGGGCACCAGCAGGCCCGTTTCCCCGTCGCGCACCGAGTCGCGCAGCCCCGGTCGATCGCTCGCGACCGTCGGCAGGCCGCAGGCGGCGGCTTCGATGACGGTCAGCCCCCACCCCTCCTTGGGGCTGGGGTTCAGGAACAGGCGGGCCCGGTGCAGGGTCGTCGCCAGCTCACGGTCCGGCAGGAAGCCGGCGAACGCGACGTCGTCGCCGAGGCCCAGGCGAGCGGCGACGCGGCGCAGCCGGGCCTCGTCCGGTCCCCGGCCCATCACGACGAGCCGCGAACCCGGCACCGCGCGGCGCACGTGCGTGAAGGCGCGCAGCGCCACGTCCACGCTCTTGTAGCGGCGCAGGCGGCTCCAGGCGACCAGCAGCGGGGGCTCGTCGCGCGGCGGCGGCGACGGCAACCGCAGGCGCGCGGCGTCGTTGCCGCAGTACACGGTGCGGATCCGCACGGCATCCAGGCCGCGGGCCGCGAGGTCGTCGCGGGTCGAGGGGCTGATGACCTCGAAGTCGCAGCCGCGGTAGACGAGGGGCAGCAGGCGTTCGGCCGCCCAGACGCAGGACGCCACCAGGGGGTTGGCCTCGCGGAACACCGTGGCCCCGAACAGGTGCGGCACGACCGCGAGCACGGGCACGCGGCCGGCGAACAGCGGCGAGCAGAACGGGACCTTGTTGATGTCCTCGACCAGCAGGTCGTAGCGGCCCGTACGCAGCAGGCGGCGGCAGACGCCCGGCAGCACGAAGTTGGCCACGGCCCAGTGGCCGCGGCGGTGCACGCGCACGCCGTCGAGCGTCTCCTGCGGCGGCGCGCCGCGGTAGCCGGACACCACCAGGTCCACCTCGTGGCCGGCGGCTGCGGCCCCCTTGAGGATCTCGTGCAGGTGCAGCTCGGCGCCGCCCCCCAGGGGGTCGCCGACGTCGCGCCAGTTCAGGGCCAGGATCCTCACGCGCCGCCTCCCGCATCGTCGCGGCGCGCGATCACCCCGATGGTCATCGCGGTGTGCAGGGCCCAGCGCCGCCCGCGGTGCCGCTCGCGCCAGCGCGCCAGCAGCCGCCCGAGCGGTGGCGCCGGGTCCGGGTACATCGGCAGCCGCAGGCCGAACCGGGACAGCAGCGTCTTGCGCAGCGCGCGGTACCAGAGCCCGGGCACCATCCAGTCGCCGTAGGTGCGCACCACCTCGCCGCCGGCGCGCCGGACGGCGTCCTCGAGCCCGGCCGGCGTGAACTGCGTCTCCCAGCCCGCGAACCAGCGGTCCAGGGCGATCAGCAACTGCTTGCCCAGGGTGTAATAGTGCCAGGTCTGCGGCACGTCGACCAGCAGGCGGCCGCCCGGTTTCAGGACGCGCAGATCCTCGCGCAGCAGGGGCAGCGGGTCGCGGAAGTGCTCGAGCAGGCCCTGGTGGAAGACCAGGTCGAAGGTCCCGTCGGCGAAGGGCTTGCACAGGGCGTCGCCGTTCACCGCCTGCACGCGGACACCGGCCTGCGCGGCGGCACGCGAGGTCAGCGCCAGCGACCCCGGCACGTAGTCCAGCGTCCAGACTTCCGCGCCGGCGCGGGCCAGCGCCACGGCGTCGCGGCCGCTGCCGGCTCCCACCTCGAGGACCCGCTTGCCCGCGGGGTCGCCCAGGGCGAACAGCTCGCGCACGATGCGGCCGTCGTTGCCGTAGACATCGTCGAGGCTGAGACGGTCGGCCTCGTCCCAGAAGTCCTGCCAGTGGCGTCGGGTCGAG
>DYDD01000148.1:4231-7302 GCA_020718045.1 Fibrobacter sp.
TCCCCCGCCGGCGCCCGCGGGGCCGCGCGCGGTGGCCGCGAGGTCCCGCGCCGCGCGGTCGAGCAGGCCGTTGATGAAGCCCACGGCCTCGTCACCGCAGTACAGCCGCGCCAGCTCGCAGGCCTCGTTGATCACGACGCGGACCGGCACCTCCGGGCAGTAGCGCAGTTCGGCCAGCGCCAACCGGCAGATCGCGCGCTCCACCTGGCCGACGCGCTCGGGATCCCAGTTCTGCAGCAGCCCGTCCAGCGTGGCGTCGAGGCTCGCCCGGTGCTGCGCGATCAGCGCCGCGAGCGGCCGGGCGAAATCGGCCGTGTCCCCCGGCGCGTCGCGCCTCTCCAGCTGGTCGTCCACGCAGACCTGCAGGTCCTGGCCGCTGAGGGCGGCCGCGTAGAGGGCCTGGACGAGCAGTTCCCTGCCCTTGCGTCGCTTGCCCACGTTCCTACCCTTCGTCGATCGCGCGCCAGAGGTCGATCATCTCGAGCGCGGAGAGCGCCGCGTCGAAGCCCTTGTTGCCGGCCTTGGTGCCGGCCCGCTCGATGGCCTGGTCGAGGGTGTCGGCCGTGATGACGCCGAAGGAGACCGGGATGCCGGTGTCCAGCGCCACCTGGGCGATCCCCTTGGTCACCTCGGCCGCGATGTAGGAGAAGTGCGGCGTGTCGCCCTGGATCAGGCAGCCCAGGCAGATGATCGCGGCGTAGCGGCCGCTGTCGGCGAGCTTCGCGGCGGCCAGCGGCAGCTCGAAACTGCCCGGCACCCAGGCCACGTCGACGCGCTCGGGGTCGACCCCGTGACGGGTCAGGCAGTCCTGGGCGCCGTCCAGCAGCTCCCGGACCAGGAAATCGTTGAAGCGGCTGGCGACGATCACCAGACGCTGCTCGCCGGCGCGGAAGTTCCCCGCGTACGTCTTGCCCATGGTCTCCTCCTTCAGTCGTTGGCCTCGGCGGCCCCCGCGTCGTCCAGGCGCAGCAGGTGGCCGAGCTTGTCCCTCTTGGTCTTCAGGTACTGGCGGTTGCTCCGGTTCGGCCGCATCTCCAGCGGCACGCGGCCGGTCAGCTCGAGCCCGTGGCCCTCGAGCCCCACGAGCTTGCGCGGGTTGTTGGTCATCAGGCGCAGGCGCCGCACCCCGAGGTCGCGCAGGATCTGCGCGCCGATGCCGTACTCGCGCAGGTCGTCGCCGAAGCCGAGGCGGTGGTTGGCCTCGACGGTGTCCGCGCCCTCGTCCTGCAGGCGGTAGGCGCGCAGCTTGTTGATCAGCCCGATGCCGCGCCCCTCCTGCCGCATGTAGAGCAGGACGCCCTCGCCCTGGGCGTCGATGGCCGCGAGCGCGGCCTCGAGCTGCTCGCCGCAGTCGCAGCGCAGGGAGTGGAACAGGTCGCCGGTCATGCACTCGCTGTGGACGCGCACCAGGGTCGGGCGGTCCGGGCTCGGCTGGCCCTTGACCAGGGCCACGTGCTGGGCGTCGTCGACGCTGGTGGTGTAGGCGACGAGGCGGAAGTCGCCGTAGCGGGTCGGCATGGCGACCTCGGCCTCGCGGCGCACGAGGTTCTCGTGGGCGCGGCGGTAGGCGATGAGGTCGGCGATCGAGACCAGCTTCAGCCCGTGCTGGTCGGCGATCTCCCGCAGGCGCGGCAGGCGGGCCATGCTGCCGTCCTCGTCCATGATCTCGCAGAGGATGCCGCTGGGGTGCAGGCCCGCCGTGACGGCGAGGTCGATGGCCGCCTCGGTGTGGCCGGCCCGCTTGAGCACCCCGCCCGGCCGGGCCTCCAGCGGGAAGATGTGGCCCGGGCGCACCAGGTCCGCCGGCGTGGCCGCGGGATCGGTGAACACGGCCACGGTGCGGGCGCGGTCCTGCGCCGAGATGCCGGTGGTGGTGCCGACGGCGGCGTCGACCGAGACGGTGAAGTGGGTGCGCAGGCGCGCCTCGTTGCGCGGGACCATCTGGGGCAGGTCCAGCTGGCGGGCCCGCTCGCCGGTGATGGCCACGCAGATCAGGCCGCGCGCGTGCTTGGCCATGAAGTTCACCGCGGCCGGGGTCGCCTTCGCGGCGGCGAGGATGAGGTCGCCCTCGTTCTCGCGGTCCTCGTCGTCCACGACGATGACCATCTCGCCGGCCGCGATCGCCGCCACGGCGTCGGCGATGCGGTCCAGCCGCACGGCGGGGTCGGCGGTGCGCCCGTTGTCGATCATCGCTGTCCTCCTCGATGGCGGCGGAAGCCGCGGGCCAGGATGCGTTCGTAGGTCAGGGGCGCCGTGTCCGCGGGATGCGCCAATGCTCCCGGCGACGCGGCTCCCTTGGCCAGCACGTCGGCCTCCAGGTTGACCTCGTCGCCGGGAACGAGGTCGCCCAGGCGCGTCGTGCCCAGGGTCTGCGGGATCAGGCTGACGGTGAAACCCGCCGCGCCCGGGTCCGCGTCCAATGTCAAGCTCACGCCGTCGACCGCGACCGAGCCCTTGGGCAGCAGCCAGCGTGCGAAGCCCGGCGGCGGCTGCACGGTCAGGCGCGCGGTCTCCCCTGCTCGCTCCAGGCGCAGCACGCGGCCGACGCCGTCGACGTGGCCGAGCACGAGGTGGCCGCCCAGCCGGTCGCCGGCCCGCAGGGCCGGCTCCAGGTGGAGGCGGCGGCCGGGGCGCCAGGCGTCGAGCGTGGTGCTGCGACGCGTCTCGGCGACCGCCTCGACCGTGACCAGCGGGCCGCGGCCGGCCGTGCGTCCGGAAGTGCGTCCGGAAATGCTTCCGGAAGTGACAGTCAGGCAGATCCCGTCGACCGCCAAACTGCCGCCCGGCACGAGGTCCGGGGCGCAGGCGGGCGCGCGCAGGGTCAGGACGGTCACGCCGCCGCGCGCGGCCACGGCCGTCAGGGTCCCGATCTCGCGCACCAGGCCGGTGAACACGTCAGTCCCCGTCCTTCCCGCCGCAGAGGTCCGCGCGCCGCTGCGCGAAGTCCGTCCGGTCCCAGGTCAGGCAGGCGTCGCCGCCGGAGCGCACCGCGCGCGTCAGGCTGTAGTCCCGCGCCGACGCCGCGAACCCGCGGTCTTCCCAGCGGGGGCCGCCGCCGGCCAGCGTCGGCG
>DYDD01000149.1 GCA_020718045.1 Fibrobacter sp.
AAAGTCGAGCGCGCCGGACACACGAGGTGTCCGGCGCGCGTCCCCCGACCCGGCCGGTCGGGTGGTTCAGCGGTGTCCGCTTACACCACGCCCTGGTCCATCATCGCGTCGGCGACCTTCAGGAAGCCGGCGATGTTGGCACCGTTGACGTAGTTGCCCGGCGTGCCGAAGGTCTCGGCGGTCTCCACGCAGTTCTTGTGGATGGCCTTCATGATGCCGTGCAGCTTGGCGTCGACCTCTTCGCGGCTCCAGGACAGGCGCATGCTGTTCTGCGACATCTCGAGGCCCGAGGTCGCCACGCCGCCGGCGTTGGCGGCCTTGCCCGGGCCGTAGAGGATCTTCGCATCGATGAACAGCTCGACGCCCGCGGGGACCGTGGGCATGTTCGCGCCCTCGGAGACCACGTAGACGCCGTTGCGCAGCAGGTTCGCCGCGTCCTTGGCGTTGACCTCGTTCTGGGTGGCGCTGGGGAAGGCGCAGTCGGCCTTGTGGTCCCACAGCGGGTTGAACGCGGCGCCGGGATCGATGGCCGTGTAGACGGCCTTCGGGTACTTGTCGGTGTACTCCTTGATGCGCCCGCGCTTGACGTTCTTCAGGTTCATGACGAACGCCAGCTTCTCGCGATCGATGCCCTGCTCGTCGAAGATGTAGCCGGCGGAGTCGGAGAAGGTCAACGGCTTGCCGCCGAAGTCGAGGATCTTCTCGGCGGTGTACTGGGCCACGTTGCCGGAGCCGGACACCAGGCAGCCCTTGCCCTTGAGGTCCTGCTTGCGGGTCGCGAGCATCTCCTGCGCGAAGTACACGGCGCCGTAGCCCGTGGCCTCCGGGCGGATCAGCGAGCCGCCCCACTTCAGGGCCTTGCCCGTGAGCACGCCGGTGAACTCGTTGCGGATGCGCTTGTACTGCCCGAACATGAAGCCGATCTCGCGGCCGCCCACGCCGATGTCGCCGGCGGGCACGTCGGTGTCGGGGCCGATGTGGCGCTGCAGCTCGGTCATGAAGCTCTGCGTGAAGTGCATGACCTCGTTGTCGCTCTTGCCCTTGGGGTCGAAGTCCGAGCCGCCCTTGCCGCCGCCCATGGGCAGCGTGGTGAGCGCGTTCTTGAAGACCTGCTCGAAGGCGAGGAACTTCAGGATGCCCAGGTTGACGCTCGGGTGGAAGCGCAGGCCGCCCTTGTACGGGCCGATGGCGCTGTTCATCTCGATGCGGAAGCCGCGGTTGACCTGCACCTCGCCGTTGTCGTCGATCCAGGGCACACGGAACAGGATCACGCGCTCGGGTTCGACGATGCGCTCCATGATCTTCGCCTTGCGGTACTCGGGACGCTTGTCCAGCACCGGCCACAGGGACTCCACGACCTCCTGCACGGCCTGATGGAATTCCTTCTGCTCGGGGTTCTTGGCCACGACCTGATCCATGAAAGCCTTGAAGTCAGCCATGTCGGCTCTCCCGCGATGAGGGACCGTCCGAGGACAACCGTGAGGTCGGTTGCGCCTGTTGAAACTCCAACAAATCTAGGTGGCGACGGTGCGGACGCAAACATTATTCACGATAACCGCGCCAGCGGAACCCCATGCCGGACACCCGTTCAGGCCCGGATACAGGCCCGTTCCACTCCGGGTTGATCCGCGTTTGCACGTCCGCGTGCACGAGGCCGCTCAGGCGGTCTGCGGCCGCAGCACCACGCCGCGGCGTGAACGCCCGTCGATCAGCACCTGCAGGGGCGCCTCGAGGCGCAGGTGGTTGAGGTGGGCCGAACGCGCGGCGGGCGCTTGGCCGAGTAGCCAGTCCCAGTCGAGCTTGCCCCCGCCGCTGCTGGCGTTGACGGTCAGGTACCCCACCCGGAACGACGTCAGGTTCTGGAAGAAGTGCGTCCCCTGGCTCGGGGTGATGCGGAAGTCGTCGAGGTCGGTCTCGACGATCACCGCCGCACCGGAGATCTGCGACCACTCCACCGGGATGCCCAGCCAGCGGTCGCTGGAGCCCCAGCGGCCCGGCCCGACCAGCAGATAGGGCCGCCCGTCCGCGCGCAGGCGGCGGTCGAGGTCGCCGACCTCCCGGGCGATCTCCAGCGTGCTGCCGCGGTCGAAGCGGCCGGGGTCTACCAGCACCACGTCGTGGATGTCGTCGTAGGTCCCGTTCCCCAGCGCCACGTCCGTGGCGATCACGACGTCGGGGCGCGAGGCCAGTCCGTCGGGGATGCGCGGCGAGGCCATCTCGGCCGCCAGCGGCCGGATCTGCAGCAGCCCGAACTCCGCCGGCTCGTCGCCGGTCGGCAGGTTCGCCGCGAACTCCAGCTCCACGGCGCAGCTCATGCAGCGCCGCCCCAGCTCCAGCAGGAAGGCGAGCACGTCGGCCAGGGGGTAGAGGTCCGACTTCAGGACGTGGGCGAAGGTCACCAGACGGGGCCCCTCCCGACCCAGGCCGTCGTAGACGGCGTCGTTCTCGGGCGCGTAGACCGAACCCACGGCGTGCAGGGTGCCGTGCCGCTCGGCGACGTCCAGCCCGAGCACGTCCACGTTGGCGTCCTCGCGCAGGGACGGGTAGGCCTCGGGGTCGCCCACGTCCAGGGCCTGGAACGTGCGCTGGCTGTTGGCGAGCGTGTCGTCGATGGTCGAGAACTGGTAGAGGCGGCGGGGCGCGCGCGGCGAGAAGCGCAGGCACTGGCCGCCCTCCACCACGGTGCGGCCCAGGCCCAGGGCCACCAGCGCCACGCCGTCCTCGGGGCGCATGGCGTCCGTCGGGTAGTGGTTGGTCGAGTGGGCCACGCCGGCGAAATCGGGGTACACCCAGTGCTCGTGGCGGCGGCCGACCACCTGCTGGATGATCACCCCCATCTTCTCCTCTTCCACCCGGTTGCTCGTGGCGGCCAGGTAGGTCTTCGCGCCCTGGGTGAAGGTCGAGGCGTAGACCAGCTTGATGGCCCGGCACAGCTGGTCCAAGCGCACCGCGAGGTCGGGGTGCGAGTTGGGGATCATGTAGGTCTTGTAGACGCCGGCGAAGGGCTGGTGCTGCGCGTCCTCCAGCTGGCTGGACGAGCGGACCGCCAGCGGGTAGCGCACCTGCTCCAGGAAGATGCGCAGGTCGTCGTGGATGGAGGCCGGCAGCTCTGCGGCCGTGAAGGCCGCGGCAACGGCCGCGTCGTCGTCGGAATGCAGGGCCAGCTCGCGCAGCTGGTCCTGGTCCAGGAAGGCGTCGAAGACGTCCGTGGCGAGAACCGCGGTCGGGGGCACCCGCAGCCGCAGCCCCGGGAACTGCTCGCCGATGCCGTAGCGGCTCAGGACGTGGTTCATGAAGGCCAGGCCGCGGGCCTTGCCGCCCAGCGAGCCGGTCCCGAGACGCGTGAAGCCGCCGGCCGCGTCGAACTCGCGCCGCGAGAAGTCCGCGATCACGCCGCGCCGGGACTGCTCGCGGTACCAGCCGACCGTCTCAAGCAGGAACTCGCGCAGCTCGCCGGCCGAGGCGAACTGGCTCGCCTTCAGCGGTTTGATCAGGTTGGCCAGGCCGAACTTGGTGCGGGCGCGGAACCAGTTGGAGAACTGGTCGCGGCGCGCGTGGAACAGCAGCGATTCGTCGGGCACGCGGGCGATCTCGCGCATCAGGGCGCGCGAGTTGTGGGCGCGCCCCACTTCGGTGCCGTCGGGCAGGCGGAAGACGAAGTCGCCGAACCCGAACTCCTCGCGCATGAAGCCGCGCAGCTCCTTCAGCAGGCTGGTCGACTGCTTGTGCAGGAACCGGGCACCGGCCGCCTCCGCCGCCGCGCGGCCCTCCGGATCGGAGGACTGGATGACCACCGGCAGCAGCGGGTCGTCGCGCTTCAGCCGCCGCACCAGCTCGAGGCCGGCGTCGGCGCGCAGCCGTCCGTCCTGGGGGAACCGGGCGTCGCAGACGGCGCCCAGCAGGTAGTCGCGGTAGCGGCCGTAGAGGTCCATCGCCTGCTCGAAGTCCGTGGCGAACAGGATCTTCGGACGGGCGCGCATGCGCAGCAGCTTCTGCGACAGGTTGACGCTGTCGGCCATCAGCTCCTGGGTCTGCCGCATGACCTCGGTGTACAGCATGGGCAGGTAGGCCGAGTAGAAGCGGACCGAGTCCTCCACCAGCAGGATGCAGCGCACATCGCTGGTGCGCGTGTCGTCGTCGACGTTCCAGCGGTCCTCGACCTGCTTGACGATGGCCAGCAGCAGGCGCACGTCGCCGGTCCAGATGAAGGAGCGGTCGACGGCCCCGGCGTCCCGGTCGGCGAGCGCCTCCAGCTCGCGGTCGTTGTAGCCGAGCACGACGACCGGCAGGTCGGGTTTGATCGCCTTGGCCCGGCGGGCCAGGGTGCAGGCGTCCATGTCCCCGAGCCGGGTCATGGTCAGCAGCAGGTCGTAGCCGCTGGCCTCCAGCAGGGCCAGCGCTTCCTCGCCGCTGATGGCGCGCCGGATCTGGGGGGCGGCGCTGAGGTTCAGCTCGCGGTATTCCGCCAGCACGACCTCGGTGAGCCGCCCGCCCTCCTCCAGGGTGAAGGCGTCGTAGAGGCTGGCCACGAGCAGGATGTTGCGGACACGGTGCTTGATCAGCTGCTCGAAGCCGGCTTCGCGGTCGTAGGTGATGTCCTTGAGGCGGGACCAGGCCTCTTCGAGGGCCTGGTCGCGCGAGGCCCGTGTCGCCATCGTCGCCTCCGTGTTGCGCCGCCCGTCGTCCGGGTCAGGGATGGAACTCCACTCCCTGCGCCAGGTGGACCTCGCCGCCCCAGTTGATCGTGTTGGTCTGGCGGCGCATGTAGGACTTCCAGCAGTCGGAGCCCGACTCGCGGCCGCCGCCGGTCTCCTTCTCGCCGCCGAAGGCGCCGCCGATCTCCGCGCCCGAGGTGCCGATGTTCACGTTGGCGATGCCGCAGTCCGAGCCGCGGAAGCTGGTGAATGTCTCGGCCTCGGCCACGCTGTCGGTGAAGATCCCCGACGACAGCCCCTGGGGCACGCCGTTGTGCAGGGCCAGCGCCTGGTCGAGGCTGCGGTACTTCATGACGTAGACGATGGGCGCGAAGGTCTCCGCCTGCACGATCGCCGCGTCGTTGGCGATCTCGACGATCGTCGGCAGGACGAAGGTCCGGTGGCCGAACGGCGGGTCCAGCGCCTTGCCGCCGTAGACGACGCGGCCGCCCTGCGCCTTCGCCGCCTTGATGGCCGCCTCGTAGTCGGCCACGGCGCCTTCGTCGATCAGCGGCCCCATCAGCGTCGCGGGGTCCAGGGGGTCGCCGATGCGCACCTTCCTGTAGTTGGCGACGAGCTTCTTCAGGAACACGTCGTAGACCGACTCGTGGATGATCAGGCGGCGGGTCGAGGTGCAACGCTGGCCGGCGGTGCCGACGGCGCCGAAGAAGGCGCTGGCCAGCGCGCAGGTCAGGTCGGCCTTCTCCGAGATGACCAGCGCGTTGTTGCCTCCCAGTTCCAGGATGGTGCGGCCCAGGCGTTCTCCCACCACGGCGCCGATGCGCTTGCCCATGCGGGTGCTGCCGGTGGCCGAGATCAGCGGCACGCGCTCGTCGGCGACCAGGCGCTCGCCGATGACCGCGCCGCGCCCGATCACCGCGCAGGACACGCCCTGGGGCACGCCGTTGCGGCGGAACACCTCGTTGGCGATGTTCTGGCAGGCGATGGCGCACAGCGGCGTCTTGCTCGATGGCTTCCAGACGGCGACGTCGCCGCAGACCCAGGCCAGGGCGTTGTTCCAGGCCCAGACCGCGACCGGGAAGTTGAAGGCGGTGATGACGCCGACCACGCCCAGCGGGTGCCACTGCTCCATCATGCGGTGCCGGGGGCGCTCGCTCTGCAGGGTGGGGCCGCTGAGCATGCGGCTCTGGCCGACGGCGTAGTCGCAGATGTCGATCATCTCCTGGACCTCGCCCAGGCCCTCGGTGAGGATCTTGCCCATCTCGAGGGAGACCAGCCGGCCGAGCGCCTCCTTCTTGGCGCGCAGCGCCTCGCCCAGCTGCCGGACGACCTCGCCGCGCCGCGGAGCGGGCACGTCGCGCCAGAGGACGAAGGCCGCCTCGGCCTTGCGCATCAGCTTCTCGTAGTCCTTCGCGGAGGCCTGCTCCACGCGCGCGATCACCGCGCCGGTCGTCGGGTCCACGACGTCCAGGAAGTCGCCGCTGTCGGCGAACCACTCGCCGCCGGCGTTGGCGCCCTTGAGTTCGCGCCCGAGATCCAGCGCCTTGAAGATCCGGTTCACCTGCTGACGCGTCGCCATGATCACTCGCCTCCCTCGTGTCCGGTATCCCGGTCGGTACGTTCCGTCTTCTCCTGGCAAACGATGCCGTACCCCTCGAGCTCGTCGAGGATCGGCCGGTAGAATTCCGCCGTCACCGGCCGCGCCACGCCGCGGGCCGCGATCCCGCCCTCCAGCACCAGGCGCACCGCCACAGCCAGCGGCAGCGAGACCGTGCGGGCCATCGCCGAGTCGCCGCCGGGCTCGCCGTAGGCGACCAGGCTGGAGGTGATCGACTCGCGGCCGCCGTCGGGCAGCACCGCCGTGAACTCGTGCTTCATCACCAGCAGGTCCCGCTCGCCGGGAGCGTAGACCAGCTTCGCCAGCATGGCGTCGCCCAGGACGTCCAGCGGGCAGCCCCGCTCGCGGTCCAGGGGCGTCTCGTCGCAGAGACCCAGCCAACGCAGGTTCGCGACCGGCAGCGCGTCGCGGCAGAGCCCCAGACGTCGGGCGACCGCCGCGTCGGCGGCCTCCCCCGGCGCGGCCCCGGCCAGGCGGCGCAGCAGGTCCGCCGACGTCGCGCCGGCGAGGTCGACCGGCTCGATCCCGAGCAGGCCGAGGCGCCCGTAGTTGTGCAGGCAGTCGCACCAGCCCGGGTGGCGCAGCGTGCCGCGGAACATGGTGCGGATCCCCTGCAGACCGTAGATGTCGATGTAGGAGATCGAGTCGCGGTTGGGGTAGGCCTCGAAGTCCCCGGCCCCCTCGACGTGCAGCAGGCGCATGTCGCGGAACAGCCGCGCCCCGGGCACCGTGACCCGCGCCCCGTCGACCAGGTAGTGGGCGTCGTTGCGGCCGGCCATCAGCACCCCGCGGGGCGCCCAGGAGAACTTGTAGCCGAAGGGGTTGTCGTTGGCCTCCGGCGCCGGCAGCCCGCCGCAGTACGAGCGGAAGGACAGGACACGGCCGCCGCGGGCGCGCACGCCGTCGATGACGCGCATCGCGGACATGTGGTCGAGGCCCGGGTCCACGCCGATCTCGTTGAGCAGCAGCACGCCCCGCCCGCGGGCGGCGGCGTCCAGGGCCGCCATCTCCGGCGCGACGTACGACGCGGTGGCCAGGTGGCGCCCGGCTTCCACGCAGAGCGCGGCCACGGCCGGGTGGAACGGCGGCGGCGCCAGGCTGACCGTCAGGTCGTGGGCGGCCA
>DYDD01000412.1 GCA_020718045.1 Fibrobacter sp.
GTCCCGTCGGCGTCGTCGGCGCCCACGACGCGCGCGCCGTGGCGCCGCAGCAGGGCGCCGGCCGCGCAGCCGCTGCGCGCCAGCCCGAGCACCAGCCAGGTCCCGCCCCTCACGTTCACGCCGGTCCTCCTACTGCAGCTTGACGGTGCTCATGCTCAGCAGCAGCAGCAGGATGCCGATGATCCAGAAGCGGACCACGACCTGCGTCTCCGACCAGCCGAGCAGCTCGAAGTGGTGGTGCAGCGGGGCCATGCGGAAGATCCGCTTGCCGCCGCGCCAGCGGTACGACGCGACCTGCAGCATCACGCTCAGGGCTTCCATCACGAACATGCCGCCCATGATCACCAGCAGCAGCTCGCGCTTGACCAGGATCGCGACGGTGCCCAGGGCGCCGCCCAGGGCCAGGCTGCCCGTGTCGCCCATGAACACCTTCGCCGGGTGGGCGTTGAACCAGAGGAATCCCAGCGAGGCCCCGACCACGGCCCCGCAGTAGACGGCGAGCTCGCCGGCGCCCGGCAGGTAGACGATGTTCAGATAGTCCGCGAAGATCACGTTGCCCGCGACGTAGGCCAACGCCGCGAAGCCCAGGAAGGTGAAGGCGCTCAGCCCGATCGCCAGCCCGTCGAGGCCGTCGGTCAGGTTCACGGCGTTGCTGGTGCCCGCCACCACGACCACCACCAGCGGCAGGTAGAACCAGCCGAGGTCGATGAAGGTGTCCTTCAGCAGCGGCACGGCGAGCTGCGAGACCAGGGCATCGTCGGCGGCCGCGCTCTTCAGCAGCGCGTACAGCACCAGGCTGAAGCCGATCTGCCCCGCCATCTTCACGCGGCCGATCATGCCCTTGGGGCGCTTGCGCACGACCTTGAGCCAGTCGTCGACGAAGCCGAGCGTCCCCATCCAGACCGTGGCCAGCAGGCAGAGCTGCACGTAGCGGTTGCCGAGGTCCGCCCACAGCAGGGTGGGCAGCACGATCGCCGCGATCACCAGCACGCCGCCCATCGTCGGGGTGCCCGCCTTGGCGGCGTGCCGCGCGGGCCCGTCGCTGCGGATCGTCTCGCCGATCTGCAGGGCCTGGAGCCGGCCGATCAGCCAGCCGCCGAACACGAAGCAGATCAGCAGGGCGGTGATCGTGGCGTAGGCGGCGCGAAACGTGATGTACTGGAAGACGTTCAGCGCCGACCAGTGTTCGCGCAGCGGGTAGAGCAGGAGGTAGAACATCAGCGTGTCTCCCTGTCGGGCGCGGCGCCGCCGAGGTGCGCCAGGAATGCGTCGAGCGCGCGCTCGACGGCGGCGGAACGGGAACCCTTGAACA
>DYDD01000413.1 GCA_020718045.1 Fibrobacter sp.
TCGAGGCGTGTCCATGTTCGTCGGCCTCGCGCCGGCCGTGACTACCCGCTCGGCGCCGGGGCAAGCGCCAGGATGCGATCTCGGATCTCCTGAATGAAGGCCGTGGACGGATGCATTTCGCCGAGCCGGATGACCACGTGGCGCGCATGCTCAACGACCCGGGCCGCCACGCAGATCACGTGCGCCCGGACCGCCTTGAGGCGCGCGTCGATCCGGTTCTCGCCCAGCGCCAGACGCTTCATCAGCCCGTTGAGGTTGAACGCCAGCAGCATGATCGTCCACCACGCCGCGTTGTTGCCGAAGTCGCTGCTCGGCAACCTGCCGCCTGCCAGGTCGGTCTTCATCACCGCGTGCGCCTCCTCGCTCTTGCCGCAGCGCTTGCGATACCACGCGATCAGCTCCGCGCCGTCGAGCTGGCGGTTGGTCACCACCGAGTGCAGCTTGCAGGTCCCGAGCGTATCGAACTGCATCGTCGGGAAGGGCAGGTCGAGCTGGACGCCGGGCAGCGGCTGCTGCGCCAGCACCTCCCGGGTCACCAGGAAGCGGTACTGCGGCCCGTCCTTCTTCGTCGCCGAGGCGTTGGGCACGTAGCACACCTCGGCCCACTGCTGGGCAACCTGCCCGGGCTCCCTCGGCAGCTCCTGCCACTCCTCCTCCCGCAGCGTGCGGACCTCCTTCTTTAGCTCCGGCGTTACGTCGGCGCCGATCGCGAACTCGATAACGCCGAAGCGCGGGTTGAGGCCCTCGGCCAGGTAGCGCAGAAACTCCCACTCGTAGCCCTGCGTGTCCATGCGCAGCCGGACCTTGACGATGCCCGCCGGCAGCAGCTCCAGCGCTCGCTCCGACGCTTCGAGCTGGCGGAACCCGCACGGGACGTTGCCGTCGCGGAACTGCGAGTACGCCACCAGGCCCCACTCGGCGAGGTAGAAGTTCAGCGGCTGGTAGGCCTTGTAGCCCTTGTAGCAGTGCAGCGCCGCGGACTTGTGCGTCTCGATCAGGGTCGCATCTCCGTCGAGCGTCACCTCGGTCAGCGGCCGATGCTGCTGCATCACCGCCAGCAGCCCTGCCGAGACCTGCCACAGGCCCCGCAGCCGAGCGTGCTCCGGCACGATGACCGCCTCGCGCGGCTTCCGTTCGACTTCCTGCTCCGGACCGTGGAACGACTGCAAGAACCGGAACACCGCCGACGCGCTTGGCAGGGGGTCCTCCCCCGACTTCGCCATCA
>DYDD01000150.1 GCA_020718045.1 Fibrobacter sp.
CGACGCCGGGCCGCTGGTGCGCGGGCCCACGGACCTGGTGCCCCTGCTCGAGGAGTCGTTCCGCGGCTGCGACCGCGAGCACTTCCTGGCGCTGCACCTGGACGCGCGCCACCGCGTGACGCGGGTCGAGACGGTGTCCGTGGGCTGCCTCGACGCTTCGCTGGTGCACCCGCGGGAGGTCTTCCGCGGCGCCGTCGAGCGGGGCGCCGCCGCGCTGATCGTCGCGCACAACCACCCGTCGGGCTGCGCCGAGCCGAGCCGCGACGACCTGGAACTGACATCGCGGCTGGCCGCCTGCGGCCGGCTGCTGGGGATCGAACTGCTGGACCATATCGTGATGGGGCGCGGGGAGCACACCAGCCTGCGCGAACACGGTTGGCCGGCCGACAACGGGCACAGCGCGCCGCCGACGGCGGCGCGGAGGAGATGAACGCCATGTTCGGGAATTGGGGCAACTTTCTGAACAACGACATCGCCATCGACCTGGGCACGGCCAACACCCTGGTCTACATCAAGGGCAAGGGCATCGTGCTGAACCAGCCCTCGGTGGTGGCGCTGGAGAAGTCCACGGGCAAGGTCTACGCGGTGGGCAGCGAGGCCAAGGCCATGCTCGGCAAGACCCCGGACAACATCCAGGCCATCCGGCCCCTGAAGGACGGCGTCATCGCCGACTTCGAGGTCACCGAGTACATGCTGCGCGAGTTCATCCGCCAGGCGCAGAAGAAGCGCCACTTCATCGCGCCGCGCATCGTGATCTGCGTGCCCTCGGGCATCACCGAGGTGGAGAAGCGCGCCGTGCGCGACTCGGCCAAGCACGCCGGCGCCCGCGAGGTCTTCCTGGTGGCTGAGCCCATCGCCGCCGCCATCGGCGTCGGCCTGCCGGTCGAGCAGCCCAGCGGCAACATGATCATCGACATCGGCGGCGGCACCACCGAGATCGCCGTCATCGCGCTCAACGGCATCGTCTGCGACACCTCGATCCGCGTGGGCGGCGACGAGATGGACGAGGCGATCGTCACCTACATCAAGAAGAACCACAACCTGCTCATCGGTGACCAGACCGCCGAGCACATCAAGAAGACCGTCGGCTCCGCCTTCAAGCTCCGCCAGGAGGAGGAGATGGAGGTCAAGGGCCTCGACCAGGTCACGGGCATCCCCAAGATCCAGAAGACCTCCACGCTCGAGATCCGTGAGGCGCTGCAGGAGCCGATCCAGGCCATCGTCGACGCGCTGAAGCACGCGCTCGAGCAGACGCCGCCCGAGCTGGCGGCCGACATCAAGGACCGCGGCATCGTCATGACCGGCGGCGGCGCCATGCTGCGCGGCCTGCCCGACCTGCTGCGCGAGCACACCGACCTGCCGATCAACCTCATGGACGACCCCCTCTACTGCGTGGTGCTGGGCACCGGCAAGATCCTCGACGATTTCGAGCGTTACCGCGCGGTCGTGATGAAGAGCACGCGGGACTGAACGGGAACGGTCGATGGGCCTCAACCTGGCAACCCACACCCGCCGCAACGAAAACCTGGCCGTGGCCGTCTGCGCCGCGCTCTCGATCGGCCTGCTCGCGCTGCCGTCGGCCGACCGGATCCGCGTCGCCGGCGTCCTGGGCGCCGTGCTGACCGGCCCCTACGACCGCTTCGCGGCCTTCGTCGCCGACGTCGGCCGGGTGCGCCGCGACAACGCGTCGCTGCGCGCTGAGGTGGCGGCGCTGAACGTCGACCGCGAGGCCGCCGAGCGCCTGCGCCGCGAGCGGGACGAGCTGCGGCAGGCGCTCGGCCTGCTCGACGCCGCGCCCGCCGACCTCGTGCCCTGCGAGGTGCAGCGCCGCCGCGTCGCCGCCTCGGCGTCGCTGATCCTGGTGCGGTCCGTCGAGGCGGTCGCCTGGGAGCGCTACCAGCCCGTGATCACCGTCGAGGGCCTCGTCGGCCGCGTCCACACGCCGGCCGGCCCCAGCGCGGCCTGGGTCGAGCTGCTGAACTCCCCGGGCGTCGGCGTCAGCTGCCAACTGGTCCGCACGGGGCTGCCGGGCATCCTGCACCCGCGGGAGGGCGACGAGTTCGACCTGGCGCTGGTGGGGCGCGACGAGGACGTCGCGATCGGCGACCGGGTGGTCACCTCGGACGTCGGGTTGCTGCAGGGCGAGGCCGCGGCGCCGCAGGACGCGCTGCCGCGCGGCCTGCCCGTCGGCGTGGTCGTCGCCGTCGAGTCGCCGCCGGAGCATCTGTTCAAGGAGATCCGCGTCAAGTCGCTGGCGTCGTTCAGCCGGCTGGACGTGGTCTTCGCCGTCGTTGGCCGGGGCGACTGGCTGACCACCGCCGGCGCTCTGCCCGACTCGGCGGCGGCGGGCACGGCGTCCCCAGACACCGCGTTTCCCGACACCGCGTTCCCCGACACCACGACGGCGGGGGCGCGGCCGTGAACCGCTTCCTGCGCACCACGGTCCTGCTGGGGTTGTTGGCCCTGCTGGGGGACACGCTGCTGGCGCCCCTGCTGACCTTCGGGCACATCGGTCCGGATTTCTCGCTGATCGCCGTGGCGATCCTGGCCCTGGCCGCGGGCGCTTTCGCCGGGACGGTGGGCGGGTTCGTGCTGGGCCTGGTGATCGACACCGCCTCGCCGGACCGGCTCGGCCTGAGCTCCCTGTCCAAGTCCCTCGTCGGGTTCGCCGCCGGCCGCGCCCGGGCCCGCTTCAACTTCGGCATCCCGGCGGTCGAGGGCACCACCGTGGCGATCCTCGCCCTGGGGCACGACGCCCTGCACCTGCTGGTGCTGAGCTGGACGGGGCGCGGCGCCTTCTTCGAGCCCCTGTTCATCGCGGCGCTGCCCTCGGCCCTGTACACCGGCCTGGTCGCGATCCCCCTGATCCGGGCGGCGGACCTGCTGGGCCTGCTCGACCGGGACGACTGAACCCGCGGACCGGGAGGCATGATGCCGCACACGCGCGCCGTCCAGGCCCGCATTCTCCGCGCCGCGGTCCTGCTGTTGTTCGGCGTGATCGTCGTCAACCTGCTGGTCATGCAGGTCGTCAAGCACGACGAGTACGAGAGCCAGTCCCTGGAGAACCGGCAGCTGCGCCAGCGCATCCTGGCACCCCGCGGCCGGATCCTCGACCGCGACGGCCGCCTGCTCGCCGACAACGTCTACATCGCCGACATCACCGTCCCCAACCGCTGCCTCGGCGCGGCCGGACCCGACTCGACGTTGGACAAGCTGCTGGCCTGGCTCCGCCTGCCGCGTTACGAGACGCTCGACCGCCTCGCCGGCGAGCAGGCCGCCGGCCGGCCCCGCCTGACGCTGGTCGCCAACGCGGCCATGCCGCAGATCGCCGTCGTCGAGGAGCGCGGGCGCGAGCTGCCCGGGGTCAAGGTGGAGACGCGGTCGCGGCGGCGCTACCTCGACGGTCCCCTGTTCGGGCACGTCATCGGCTACGTGGGCGAGACCCTGCCGGGCGAGATCGGCGAGGAGGACGACCCCGACGGCTACAAGCCCGGCGACTGGATCGGCCGCGACGGGATCGAGGCCGTGCACGAGGAGCGGCTGCGCGGCCAGGCCGGCTACACGCTGCAGGAGGTCAACGCGGTGGGCCGCGTGGTCGGCCGCCGCGAGGTGGAGCTGCGGCCCGTGCGCTCCGGCGAGGACGTCGTGCTGACGCTCTCCCAGGCGCTCCAGGACACGCTCGGCGCGGCCATGGGAGAGAACCGCGGCTGCGCCGTGGCGCTGGCCCTGCCGAGCGGGGAGGTGCTGGCGGCGGTCAGCGCGCCCTGCTACGACCCGAACGTGTTCACCGCCCGCATCTCGACCAAGGACTGGCAGGCCCTGCAGTCCGACCCGGGCCACCCCTTCCTGAACCGGCTGACGCAGGCGACGTACCCGCCCGGCTCCCCCTACAAGATCGTCACCTCGCTGACGGCCCTGCAGAACGGCGCGGCCACCCCGACGACGGCGTTCGCGCCCTGCGGCGGGGCCTACCAGTTCGGCAACCGCTCGTTCCGCTGCTGGAAGCGCGAGGGACACGGCGGGGTCGACCACACCTCGGCGCTGATCCACTCCTGCGACGTCTTCTACTACCAGCTCGGCCTGCGCCTGAACATCGACCAGCTGGCCGTCACCGCCCGCCTGCTGGGCCTCGGCGCGCCGACCGGCAGCCCCTTCCGGGGCGAAGCCTCCGGGAATGTCCCGGACACGGCGTGGTACGACAAGAAATTCGGGTCGCGCGGCTGGTCGCGCGGCGTGATGCTGAACAACGCCATCGGGCAGGGCGAACTGCTGGTCACGCCCCTGCAGATGGCCGTGCTGACGGGCCGCGTCGCGACCGGCCTGGCCGACCTGCGCCCGGTCTTCGTGCGGGAGGCTGCGACGACGCCGCGGCCGATGGCGCGGCCGCTGCCGATCGATGCGCCGCATCTGGACTGGATCCGCCGCACGATGCGGCAGGTAGTGGACATGGGGACCGGCACGCGCGCCCGCGTCCGGTCGATCGAGGTCGCGGGCAAGACCGGCACGGCCGAGAACCCCCACGGCGAGGACCATGCCTGGTTCGTCTGCTTCGCGCCGGCGATCCTGCCAGAGGTCGCGGTGGTGGTCATCCTGGAGAACGGCGGGCACGGCGGCGCCGTCGCCGCGCCGGTGGCCGGCCGCTGGCTGAGCGCCTACTTCGCGCAAAAGGAGTCACTGGAGGTGGTTGCGCCGTGAAGCTCGCGTGGCCCCGCAATCCCGGCGAGGGCGGCTGGGTCATCCCCGCGGCCTACGCGGGCCTCTGCCTGTTCAGCCTGGCCACGCTCTGGAGCGTGACCGAGGGTATCCACGGCCCCTACGAAATCATGGACCCCGGCGTGCCGAAGTCGATCTTCTGGCGGCAGGTGGTCTGGGTGGTCATCGGCTGGAGCGTGTTGCTGACGGTGCGCAATCTGCCGCTGCCCTGGATCGAGCAGGGGACGCCCGTCTTCTACCTGCTCTGCGTGTTGCTGCTGGCGATCGTGCTGGTGGCGGCGCCCGTGGTCCAAGGAGCGAGGCGCTGGTTCGACCTAGGGCCCATGCGGCTGCAGCCGTCGGAGCCGGCGAAGATCGCCGTCATCCTGATCCTGGCGCGGCTGCTGGCCGCCTTCCACGCCCAGGAGAAACGTCTGGTGCCGGTGCTGCTGTCCCTGCTGCTGACGGGGCTGCCGCTGCTGCTGGTCATGCGCGAGCCCGACCTGGGCACCAGCCTCGTGTTCGCCGCGATCTGGATCGTGGCGGTGTTCTGGTACGGCCTGTCCTGGGTCCTGCTGCTGAGCCTGGCCTCGCCGCTGTTCAGCGCCGTGTTCAGCTTCTACGCCGAGACGGTGGCGGGCTCGCCGGGGCCGTGGGGCCTCTACCTGGTCGTGCTGCTGGCGGCCCTGACCAGGGCCCGCTTCCGGCTCCTGGAGAACCTGGGGCTGATGGCGGCCAACATCGTCACCGGCCTGATCACGTCGTTCTTCTGGGAGAGGCTGCACACCTACCAGCAGGAGCGCATCCTCACCTTCTTCGACCCGGCCCGGGACCAGTTCGGTTCCGGCTACCAGGCGATCCAGTCGAAGGTGGCCATCGGCTCGGGCGGCCTGTTCGGGACCTCCTACCTGCAGGGCACGCAGAAGGGTCTGGCCTTCCTGCCGGAGCGGCACACCGACTTCATCTTCTCGGTGGTGGGCGAGGAGCTGGGCTTCATCGGCGCGATGCTGCTGGTGGGCCTGTACCTCGTGATCATCCTGCGGGGTCTGCAGATCGCGCTGGAGGCGAGGCGGCCCTTCTCCTCGCTGCTGGCGGTCGGTGTGGTCACCTATTTCACGTTCCACGTCGTGGTCAACATCAGCATCACCACGGGCCTGATGCCGGTCACGGGCCTGCCCCTGCCGGTGATGAGCTACGGGGGCTCGAACATGCTGACGTCGGCGATCATGCTGGGCCTGCTGACCAACGTCGGTTCCCGCAGCTTCGAGACCTAGAGGAAGGTACGCATGCACCCGCATCTGTTCGGCATCGTCAAGAGCTACGGCCTGCTGCTGACGCTCAGCTTCCTGGTCGGCATCTGGCTGAGCGTGCGGCGCGGGCGGGCGCGCGGCATCGACCGCGACACGGTCATGGACCTGTGCTTCACGGTGATGATCTCGTCGCTGGTGGGCGTGCGGCTCTTCTTCGTGCTGACCCATCTCGGCCACTTCCGCCCCTGGTACCGCGTGTTCTTCATCTGGGAGGGCGGCCTGACCCTCTACGGCGGCATCCTGCTGGCGACCGCCGCGGTCTTCTGGAGCTGCCGGCGCCGCCGGTTGCCGTTCCTGCGGGTCGCGGACGCCCTGGCGCCCCAGGTCGTCCTGGGCATCGGCCTGACGCGCATCGGCTGCTACCTGAACGGCTGCTGCTACGGTCGGGCCACGGACTCGGCGCTGGGCGTCGTCTTCCCGCCGACCTGCGAGGCCGGCGCTGTCTCGCACGGAGCGCCGCTGCACCCCACGCAGCTGTACGCCTCGGCGGCTGGGTTCCTCGTCTGGGGCCTGCTGGTGCTCGGCGACCGCCGTCCCTTCCACGACGGCGTCGTGTTCGCCCGCTTCCTGCTGCTGTACGGGATCGCGCGCGCGCTCGAGGACCTCCTGCGCGCCTACGAGCCCGGCGCCGTCGTCGCCGGGGTGACCGTGAGCCAGGCGATCAGCGCCGCGCTGGCGGCGGCGGGCCTGGCGCTGTTGGTCGGGGTGGTTCGGGGCGGGCATCGTGGAAAGAACTGAGGGCGGGATCCTGCGGCTCGCTCCCGACGGCGCCTCGTGGCGACGCGACGGCCGTCCCTGGACGCCGCCGCGGCCCTTCTACGCGGTGGTGGGCGACCCGGTCGCGCATTCCCTCTCTCCCCGCTTCCAGGGGGCGGCGCTGCGGGCCGCCGGCCTCGCCTTCGACTACCTGGCCGTCGAGGCCGCTCCGCGCGAGCTCGCCGCCCTGTTCGAGCGGGGTTGCGACCTCGGCTTGCGAGGCTGGAACGTGACGACGCCGCACAAGGCGGCGGCGGCGGCGCTGTGCGCGCGGCTGACCGCCGATGCCGCCGCCGTAGCCGCCGTGAACACCGTGCGCTGGCGCGCAGGCGGCTGGGAG
Source organism: Fibrobacter sp. (assembly GCA_020718045.1). GTDB lineage: Bacteria > Krumholzibacteriota > Krumholzibacteriia > LZORAL124-64-63 > LZORAL124-64-63 > PNOJ01. Next base: position 7,099 of record DYDD01000150.1, read on the forward strand.
GGTCACAACACCGACCTCGGCGGCATCGCGGTGCTGCTGGCCGGCCTCGGCGCCCCGGTCCGCGATGCGGTCGTCATCGGCGCCGGAGGGGCGGGCAGGGCGGCGGCGTTGGCCTGCCTGCGGGCCGGCGCCCGGCGGGTGCGGATCATGACGCGCTCGGCGA
>DYDD01000151.1 GCA_020718045.1 Fibrobacter sp.
CGCCTGGCGGCCGGAAGCGTCGGCGACCTGCACGTAGTACTCGATGTCCGTGTCCGCGCCCGGCGCCGGGATCCGCCCGAGGCGCACGCCGCCTCCCTGGTCGGTCATCGGCACGCTCGTCCAGGCGCCGCCGGCCGGGCGGTAGACCAGGTCCACGGCCGTCAGCGCCTCCCCGCTGTGCGCCTCGACGAGGGCCTGCAGGTCGGCGGGGCCGACGACCTCGCCGGTCGGCGGCGCGTGCTCCACCCGCAGCATGCCGCGGTCGAACACGCCCATGACCCGGCAGTGCAGCGCGTCGTCGGTGAGGAAACCGCCGTAGGCGAAGCCGCGAGCGTCGTAGCCGGGCGCGGCCGCGCGGTAGGCCTGCAGCGCGGCCGTGTCGCCGGCCGCGTTCCCGAACAGCGGCACGCAGATCCGGCGGTTCAGGATGAGGCTGTTGGTGTAGGACGCCGGGCTGCCGCCGCCGATGTCCTGGCAGGTCACGCGGTGGACGCGGTAGTTGCGGCCGGTGGAGGCGGTGAGCGACGCCAACAGCGTCGCGCGCTGCTCCAGCGCGGCGTACGTGTGGTGTGCGGGCCACACCTGCTTGACCAGGACCGTCTCCTCGTCCAGGAACTTGGCCCAGGTGTCGATGTGGTGGATGCCGCCGGACTCGATGTCGTCCACGACCGTGTACTGCTGCAGGCCGTAGTAGTCGGCCATCAACTGGTCGACCTCGATCTCGTCCATGCCGTTGGCCGCGGCGGCCTCGTCGTAGACCAGGCGCGTGGAACTGCCGACGTGGGCGCCGTCGGTCATGTAGTTGCCGCCGGTGTGGTACATGTCGTGGCTGTGGACCGGCAGGCCCTGCTGCTGGGCGAAGTGGATGGGGATCAGGTCGTCGTTGGGCCGGTAGGGCCGGTTGTAGGTGTGGTCCACGACCGCCAGGTCCCCCGCGCCGTCGAAGACGTACCAGGGGCCGTAGTCGCGCGTCCAGATCGAGTCGTTGGGCCTGACGAGGAACTGGACGCGTCCCATGTCCACGCCGTTGGCCGACAGGTTGGCTTGCGCCGCCGCCTGCGAGCTGCTGGACACCACGACGTGGAGCGTCACGACATCGTCCAGGTCGCGCAGCAGCGCGTAGGGCAGGCCCAGCGGGTAGCGGATCAGCACGCCGGTGGCCGGCTCCCATTCCGCGACGTTGCGCACCGGCGCGGCGGGCGGCGGGTCGGCGAGCGTGCCGCGCCGCGGCATCAGCGACTCCAGACCGCGCCAGGCCTCGCGCTCGCGGAGCGTCTCGCGCCGGGGGAGCAGGTCCTCCAGGCCGTCGACATCCCGCTCCGGCGGCGGATCGCCGGCGGCGGCGATGGCGGGCGGCAGGCCCAGGGCCAGGGCGAGGACCAGGGATGACAGGCGCAGGGGCGCGACGGTGTGGCGGTGCATGTCGGACCTTTCGCGGCGGCGACGGCGACGGCGGATCCCTTGATGATACCACGCGGCGGCGGCGAGGGCGAGGATCGCGGCGCCGCGCCCGACCTTGACACCCCCCCGGGCGCGGCCTAGACTGCCCCCGAGCCCACCGCAGCCATCCCGACTCCCGACCCGAAAGAGGCGCCCCCGATGACGAACATCGAAGCGATCCAGGCCCGCCAGATCCTCGATTCCCGCGGCAATCCGACCGTCGAGGTCGACGTCTTCCTGGACGGGGGCGACGTGGGTCGGGCGGCCGTGCCCAGCGGCGCCTCCACCGGCGAGCACGAGGCCATCGAGCTGCGCGACGGCGATCCGTCCGTCTATCACGGCAAGGGCGTGCTGAAGGCCGTGCAGAACATCCAGGAGATCATCGAACCCGAGCTGCTGGACATCGACGCCACCGACCAGGTGCTGGTCGACCGCATCCTCTGCGAGCTGGACGGGACACCGAACAAGTCGAAGCTGGGCGCCAACGCGATCCTCGGCGTGTCCCTGGCCGTGGCCCAGGCGGCGTCGAAGGCGGTCTCGCTACCCTTCTACCAGTACCTCGGGGGCGTGGCGGCGCGCACCCTGCCCGTGCCGATGATGAACGTCCTGAACGGGGGCGCCCACGCCGACAACAACGTGGACATCCAGGAGTTCATGATCATGCCCACCGGCGCCTCCTGCTTCGCCGAAGCCCTGCAGATGGGCGCAGAGGTTTTCCACACGCTGCGCAAGGTGCTGACGGAGATGGGCCTGTCCACCGGCGTCGGCGACGAGGGCGGCTTCGCCCCGAACCTGCGCAGCAACCGCGAGGCGCTGGACGTGCTGATGAAGGCCATCGAGAAGGCCGGCTACCGCCCCGGCGAGGACATCGGCCTGGCCCTGGACTGCGCCGCGAGCGGCTTCTTCAAGGACGGGCGCTACACGCTGCAGGCCGAGGGCGGCGAGGCGTGGGAGGCCGGTCGCCTGATCAAGTGGTACGAGTCGCTGGTGGGCTCCTACCCCATCGTCTCGATCGAGGACGGGCTCGACGAGAACGACTGGGAGGGCTGGGGCGCCCTGAGCGAGAGCCTGGCCGGGCGCATCCAGATCGTCGGCGACGACCTCTTCGTGACCAACCCGGAACGGCTGCGCCGCGGGATCGAGGAGGGCTGCGCGAACAGCATCCTGATCAAGCTGAACCAGATCGGGACGCTGACCGAGACGCTCGAGACGATCGAGATCGCGAAGCGCGCGGCCTACACCAACGTCGTCAGCCACCGCAGCGGCGAGACCGAGGACGTGACCATCGCCAACCTGGCGGTCGCGACCAACGCCGGCCAGATCAAGACCGGCTCGCTGTGCCGCAGCGAGCGCATCGCGAAGTACAACGAGCTGCTGCGCATCGAGGAGGAGCTCGGCGACCTGGCGGTCTATCCCGGCAAGGGTTGCTTCTACAACCTGGACTGAGGCACGCCTGCCGGCGCGGGGTTCAAGGAGGAACCATGGTGCGTATCCCGGGCATCCCGTCCGCTCCGCCGGCGTCGAGGGCGGCGCCGACCTTCGCACGCGGCGCCCCCGCCGTGCGGGGTTCCCCCCTGCGGCGGCGCCTGCGTCTGTCCCTGCTGTGGCTCGGCGGCGCGGGGGTCGGGGTGCTGCTGTACACCTCGCTGACCGGCACCAACGGACTGCGCACGTACCTGGATCTGCGCCAGGAGCGGCTGCGCCTGGAGCGGGAGGTGGCCGAACTGCAGCGGCGGCGCGCGGAGATCGAGACCGGCCTGGTCGCGCTGCGCGACACCGCGGACACCGAGACGCTGGAGCGGATCGCCCGCGAGAAGTACCGGATGCGGCGTCCGCAGGAGAAGGTGATCGAGATCGTCGGCGAGGGCGAGCTGGCGCCGGCGCCCGGGCCCGTCGCGGGCGAATGACGGGCGGCTTGACAGTCCCGGGCCGGCTCCCTATATTGGCCGCCCGCTGCTGGGAAGCCGGCGGTGAAGAGATCTGGATGCGGGGTGGAGCAGTCTGGTAGCTCGTTGGGCTCATAACCCAAAGGTCGCAGGTTCAAATCCTGCCCCCGCTACCACTTTGAAAGAATCCCCGATGCCCTGCGCATCGGGGGTTCTTTTTATTCTCAGCTCGCCGCTTCCGCCCACCCCATCGACCGTCAGATTCTCCACGAAGGCGCGTATGACGCGCTTGCGTTCTTCCATGGTGCCGTGGTCGAAGAGTTGGCGGGCGTCGGTGAGGCCAGCCAGGATGGCGTCCACCAAGCCGGCCGGGTTCGGGGCGTTGACGGGGGCCTGGTCGAGTTCGCGCAGGCGGCCCTCGATCTCCTGACGCTCGCCTAGGAGCCGGCCGAGGCGGTCTTTCATGAGCTCCCTGTGCTCGGCCGAGGTGGCGGCCAGATCGATCACCGAATCGATCTTCGTCGTGAGCTCGGTCAGACGGGCCTTTAGGCGATGACGCTCCGGCCCCGGGTCGGGCCCCGCAGGGGCGAGCTGCTTTTCGATCAGCCGGCGCAATGCGGCCCGGCCTTTCACGCCGAGGAAGGCGTCGATCCTCTGTCCCACAAGATCCAACACGAAGTCGTCGAACACCCGCTGCGGGAACTGGATGGGCTGGCAAACCGTCTTGCCCTTGGTGATCGCGGCGCCACAGACGTAGTACGGCGTGCCGATGCGGGTGCCGTCCTTGCGCCACTTGTTCTTCCAGGTGGTGCGGCCGTGCATCGCGCCGCCGCACGCGCCGCAGCTGATCAGGCCGGACAGCAGGTAGGGCGAGGTCTTGGCCTTGCCGGTCAGAAAGCCGGTCGCCTTGGTCCGGTTGCCGCGCTCCTGCAAGACGCGCTGAGCCCGGTCGAAGGTGTCCCGGTCGATCAGGGCCTCGTGGGCATTCTCGAAGACGAGCCAGTCCTGGGGATCGTTCCACTTCAGGCGGCGCTTGCCGCAGCCGTCGCGCTCGACCTCGCGGCGGTCGGCGATGCGGTGGAATTTGCCCATGCGCCGCCGGTTCCAGACCACCTGGCCGATGTAGGCGGGGTTCATGATGATCACCCGGATCGACGACATGGCCCAGCCCTTGGCCTTCGGGGAGATCACGCCCTCGCGGTTCAGGCGGTCGGCGATGGACTTGAAGCCGAGGCCGGCGCCGCCGGCGTACCAGGCGAAGATGCGGCAGATCACCTCGACCCGCGCGGGGGTGCTGGGCAGAAGGCGCACGTGCTCTCTGTCGGATCCCTTCACCTTCTGCCCGCGGCGCACGGTGCGGACGGGGTTGCCCTCCGCATCGAGGATCAGCTTGTCGCCCTCGTCCGCGTTGCGGACGATCTGGAAGAGCGTGCCCGTCTGGTCGAAATAGCCGAGATCGTAGCCGTAGGGCGCCATGCCCCCCGGCCACCAGCCCTGGTCGGCTAGGGAGACCAGCCCGCGGATGACCGCCTTCGACAGCGTGGCAGACTCGTCCCGGGCGGCCTCCTGCTTGAAGAAGCGCAGGAACTTGTCGGCGCTGGAGCCGGTGAACCCCTCCGAGGTGTAGACGATCTCGACCCCTGCCTGCTTGAAGAGCCAGCGATAGTAGCCGACCTCGTCGCTGGACATGCGCCCGAAGCGCTTGATGTCCCAGACCAGGACGAAGTTCCACGCGCGCCTCGACGATTGGGCCTCCTCGAGCATGGACTGGAAGCCGTGCCGGGTCTCCCCTGATGTGCCCGAGACGCCGTCGTCGACGAACTCGGCCACGACGGCGAAGCCCTGCTCGGTGGCGTAGCGGAGGATCTCCCGCCGCTGGTCTGCGAGCGATTTCTCCTGGCGATCCGTGGACCTGCGGAGGTAGATCGCCGCGGGTATTTTACCATTAGGTCGTGGGTTCATAATGACATGAAGCCTCTTCCGTTTGGACACATCAAGTCAATTGTGGTCGCCGCAACTACTATTATTGTAGAAAGTTACGGCATCGTTCGCGACGGAGCAACGGGCTTCGTGCGCCCGTATTGCCCACGTCACGAGCAGTTCGAGCACGTCGTCCAGAGCGGCAGGATCGGCCTCCTGGGCGCCCTCGATCACGGTGAGGCGGGGACGGGAACGGGCGTCGTCATTTCGCCGCCCACCACTCACGACCCACTGGCCCCTTCCCCGGGCCCAAGCAGCAGCCGGACCTGCCCGATGACCGCCAACTCGAACTGGGCCGCGGTCTCGCGGTCGATCGGGTGGTGGAGCGGATGCGGCCGACCTGAGGCGGACACCTTCCGGGGATAGGTCAGGAACAGGTGGCCCGTCTTATCCCTGCGGATGGCGATGTCGTTGAGCAGCACGCCACCATATCGGCAGGAGGCGAAGGCGACGAGGCCGCTGCCGCCGCCAGGGGCCAGGCGGATCCGGACCTCGGTGATTTCGTGCATTCCGTGCATCGACTCGGGTCTCTCAGTCATCGTCATCGTCCTCTCCGACGCCGTCCTCACCGGTTGGCGAAGCGGCCGGCGCATCAGTTGTCCGCAGCCGGGAACCACGCACAGAATTCACGGAATCCCGCGCAGGCGGCCCGAACGCCGAATTCTGTGTGTTCTGTGCATTCTGTGCGTGGATTGCGGGATTCACCTCGAAGACCGGGCTCGGCGGACGACCGGGTCCCGAGCGCGGCGAATCAGGCCGGCGGCGAATCACCTCGTGCTCGATGAGCAGTTCCAGGGGTGGTGCCATCTCGGCGGGCGCCCGGAACCGGGCTCGCAGCGGCTGATAGGCCTCGCGCTGGGTGAAGGCGACGGTGCCCGTCCGCTGGATCCAGGCCAGGATGTACCGCGCCAGGCGGGCGACGGGATCGGCCTCCATCATGTCGAAGGCGACCCGGGCGTGGGTGCAAAGGAAGTCGCCGATGCGCAGGGCCCGGCGCATCTCCGATTCTCCGATGGCTGCGGGCGCACTCCCGCCCGACTCTAGGGCGTGGTCGGCCAGGTGCAGCAGCCCGGCGAGACGGACAACCGTGCCAGCGAGCTTGTTCCCCCAGTCGGCGATGCTCTCAAGCTCGCCGGAGGGGCCCAGGGAGGGTTCGATCGCCTGCTTGAACTCGACGAGAAGGGCGTAGGCCGCCGGGCTCAGGTCTAGCGTCTGGGAACGGATCTCCCCCAGATCGTCCTTCTGTGCCGGCAGCCGCAGGAGCGCGGACACCGCCTCCTCGTAGGCCTGGCGGATCTCGACGGGAACGGGCGGGGAATCCGCGGCCCGACTGCCAACCCGGCTGTGGGGGATCGACCACAGGAAACGGGCCAGGAGGCCTCGCCCGCGAAAGCCCTTCTTGCTCTGGAGCGAGGTGATGACATCGGGCTGGATTGCCAGGCCGATCGTGATGGCGGGGTTCTGGACCGATCCGCCTTCGCGCCCGATCCGGTCGGTCGCGATGGGGCTGCCGCTGTGGCCCTTCAGGTAGACGTCGATATTCGGGATGCCGTCCGAATAGCGGCCTCCCATGAGCTCGAAGGGGCCGCCCTCGTCGGACATGATCGCGATACGCCCGCCCTGCTGGCGCAGGACCACTTCGAGCGACTCGGCCGTCACGTCGTCCAGGACCAGCCGGAGCGGAACCGGGACCTCGATGGCGCTCTGCTCGAACACGGCCTCCTCGACCAGCGCCAGGAACTTGGCATGATCCGCCGGATCACCCGCCTTGGCGGCTCGGGTCTTGAGCTGGTCGATCCGCTTCAGCCCGATATCGGCGTGGGCCACCGCCGCGCGGATTTCCGGATCGCTGCGCTTTCTCTCTTCGGCGACGAAGCGGGCCACGGGCCGGATGGCCGCAGCGAAGGCCGGGTGTAGCC
>DYDD01000152.1 GCA_020718045.1 Fibrobacter sp.
AGATGGGCGAATCGCCGGCCGCGGCGGTCAAGGGCCGCCCCGACGCCCCCATCGTCCGCGCCACCCGGGACCACCGCGAGGGCCGCGTGCAGGCGGTGGTCAGCGCCGGCAGCACCGGCGCGCAGGTCGCCGCCAGCCTGATGATTCTCGGGCGGCTCGAAGGCGTCGACCGCCCCGCGATCGCGACCGGCATCCCCACCCTGAACGGCCGCTTCCTGCTGCTGGACGTCGGCGCCAACGTGCAGTGCACCCCCGAGCATCTGCTGGTCTTCGCGCTGCTCGGCGACGAGTACGCGCGCCGCCTGCTGGACATCGAGGTGCCGCGCGTCGGCCTGCTGAACATCGGCGAGGAGCCGACCAAGGGCACCGAGCTCTGTGTCCAGGCCCACGCCCTGCTGCGCGACGCCCCCCTGAACTTCGTGGGCAACGTGGAGAGCCGGCACCTGCTGGACGGCGCGGCGGACGTCGTGGTCACCGACGGCTTCACCGGCAACATCGCGCTGAAACTCGTCGAGGGTTTCGGGGGCTTCCTGCAGACGGCGGCCCGGCAGTTCCTGGCCGGCGGCGCCACCGACGCGGGGGAGGGCCTGCGCGGGCTGCTGCACCGCCTCGACTACACCTCCACCGGCGGCGCCCTGCTGCTGGGCGTGCGCGGCTCCTCCATCATCTGCCACGGCGCCAGCCCCGCCCGTGCGATCCAGAGCGCGGTGCTGGCCGCGGGCCGCATGGCCAGGCTCGACCTGCCGGGCCTGCTGCAGCAGCGGCTGGCCGCGCGCGCCTGACCCGCAACCCGCGAAAGGCCGGCGATGTTCAAGGTACCCATGCTGTTCCCGGGGCAGGCCTCGCAGTCCGTGGGCATGGCCGGCGACCTGGCCGCCCGCGGCGGGCCCGGCGCGGCCTTCCTGGCGACCGTCGACGACGCGCTGGGTTTCGCGCTGACTGGCGTGATGTACGAGGGCCCCGAGGCCACGCTCACCGAGACCTGGAACGCGCAGCCGGCCATCCTCGCCCACTCGGTCGCCGTCGCGCTGGAACTGCGCGAGCTGGGGATCGTGCCGAGCGTCGTCGCCGGCCACTCGCTGGGCGAGTTCTCGGCCGCGGTGGCGGTGGGCGCACTGTCGCCGCGCGACGGTCTGGCCCTGGTGCGTCGGCGCGGCGAGCTGATGTTCGCCGCGGGGCAGGAGCGCCCCGGCACGATGGCGGCGATCATGGGCCTCGACGCCGACGCCGTGCGGCGGGTCTGCGCCGAGGTCGCTGCAGGCGCCGGCGTGGTCGTGCTGGCCAACCACAACTCGTCCAACCAGGTCGCCATCTCCGGCGAGATCGCGGCCGTGGACGCCGCCTGCGAGGCGCTCAAGACGGCCGGCGCCAAGCGGGCGCTACGCCTTAACGTCAGCGGCGCCTTCCACTCGCCGCTGCTGGCGGGCGCGGCGGCCAGCTTCTCCGACCACCTCGCCGACGTCGCGATCGCGGACCCCGAGGCGCCCCTGGTCGCCAACGTGACGGCCGCCCCGTCGACGACCGCGGCGGAGCTGCGCGAGGGCTTCCGGCGGCAGCTCACCTCGCCGGTGCGTTGGCACGAGAGCCTGGCGGCCCTGGTGTCCGGCGCCGCGACGGGCGAGCGGCCCCGCGTCGTGCTGGAGGTCGGCCCCGGCAAGGTGCTGACCAACCTGGCCAAGCGGGAATACACCGAAACGACGTTCCTGGCGGTGGGCACGGCCGAAGAGCTGGACAACGCACTGGACACCGTCCGGGGCCTGTTGGCATAATCCCGCCCCGAACCGGACAGCGGAGGGACCACCCGTGAGCAACCGCATCGTGATCGTCACCGGCGCCAGCCGGGGCATCGGCGCCGCGATCGCCCGACGCCTGTCGGCGGACGGCTACGACCTGGCCCTGGTGGCCCGCAACGCCGAGGCCTTGGCCGGGGTCGCGTCCTCGCTGCCCGGCGCCGGCCGGCACCTGGTGCTGCCGGGCGACGTGTCGAGCTACGAGGCGGTGGAGGCGGCGGTCGGCCGGGTCCAGCAGGAGCTCGGCCCGGTCTACGGCCTGGTCAACAACGCCGGGATCACCCGCGACGGGCTGCTGGTGCGCATGTCCGACGCCGCCTGGCGCGAGGTGCTCGACGTCAACCTGACGGGGACCTTCTACTTTACAAAGGCCGTCACCGCGTCTATGATGCGCCAGAAAATCGGACGGATCGTCAACATCACCTCGGTGATCGGCCTCACCGGCAACGCCGGCCAGGCCAACTACGCGGCGAGCAAGGCGGCCGTCATCGCCTTCTCCAAGTCCGTGGCCCGCGAGCTGGGCGGTCGTGCGATCACCTGCAACGCGGTGGCGCCCGGCTTCATCGAGACGGACATGACGGCGGGCCTGTCCGATGCGGTGCGCGCCGGCATGCTCGGGGAAATCCCGCTGAAGCGCTTCGGCCAGGGCGAAGACGTCGCCGGTGCCGTCGCCTTCCTGTTGTCGCAGGACGCCGCCTACGTCACCGGGCAGACGCTCGTGGTCGACGGCGGCATGGTTACGTGAAACCTTCCCAAGGAGGGAACGGCTGACATGAGCTCCATTCAGGAAAAGGTCTACGAGATCATCGAGCGCAAGCTTTCGGTGAATCCGGAACAGATCACACCCGAAGCTTCGTTCACCGACGATCTGGGGGCCGACTCCCTGGACACCGTCGAGCTCGTGATGGACCTTGAGGAGGTCTTCAACATCACGATCCCGGAAGAGGACCAGGAGAAGCTGCGGACCGTGCAGGATGCGATCGACTACCTCGAGTCGCACCTGGACGCGTAGCCGCGCCCTTTCCGTGAGCGAACCGTCCCCGGTCCTGCGGTCCCGCCGTCACGGACCGGGGCGATCCGTATGTGCAGGGAGGATGGCATGGAACGCCGCAGGGTAGCGATCACGGGTCTCGGGCTGATCACGGCCGTGGGTCGGACGCGCGACGAGACGTGGCGCGCGATCCTGGCCGGGACCAACGGCATCGCCCCGATCACGTCCTTCGACACCACCGACCACCGCGTGACCTTCGCCGGCGAGGTCAAGGGCTTCGACCCGACCGTGGCGATGGACCTCAAGGACGCCCGCAAGGCCGACCGCTACGCCCAGTTCGCGGTCTGCGCCGCGGCCGAGGCGATGGCCCAGGCCGCGCCCGGCGACATCGACCCCGAGCGGGCCGGCGTGCTGATCGGCTCGGGCATCGGCGGCTTCCAGACCTTCGAGGAGCAGCACGCGAAGCTGCTGGAGAAGGGGCCCACGCGCGTCTCGCCGATGTTCATCCCGATGATGATCGCCGACATGGCCTCGGGCCTGGTCTCGATCGCCCACGGCTTCCGCGGCCCCAACTACGCCACGGTCTCGGCCTGCGCCTCGGCCGGCCACGCCGTCGGCCTCGCCTACGAGCACATCGCCAACGGCACCGCCGACCTGATGATTACCGGCGGCAGCGAGGCCAGCGTCTGCCCCATGGCCATGGCCGGCTTCAGCGCCATGAAGGCGCTGTCGACCCGCAACGACGACCCCGCCCATGCCAGCCGCCCCTTCGACGCCGAGCGCGACGGGTTCGTGCTGGGCGAGGGCGCCGGCATCCTGGTGCTCGAGGAACTGGAGCGGGCCCGCGCCCGCGGCGCCGTGATCCTGGCCGAGGTGGCCGGCTACGGCATGACCGCCGACGCGTTCCACATGACCCAGCCCGACAACGAGGGCAAGGGCGCGCGCAACGCCATGCGCCTGGCCGTGGCCGCCGCCGGCCTGGCCCTGACCGACATCGGCTACATCAACGCGCACGGCACCAGCACGCCCTTCAACGACAAGATCGAGACCCTGGCCATCCGCGACCTCTTCGGCGACCACGCGCGCAAGCTGGCGGTCTCCTCGACCAAGTCCATGACCGGGCACCTGCTGGGCGCCGCGGGCGGCATCGAGGCCGCCTTCACCGCCCTGGCGCTGAAGGAAGGGATCCTGCCGCCGACGATCAACTACGACCATCCCGACCCCGAGTGCGATCTGGACTACTGCCCCAACGCGGCGGTCTCGCGCCCGATCGAGGCGGCGCTGTCCACGTCGCTCGGCTTCGGCGGGCACAACGTGTCCCTGTGCTTGAAACGCTGGCCGGATTGACCCCTGTCGGCGGGGAGGCGCCATGGCCGCGTGGCGACGGTTCGTTTCCAGGCTGATCGCGGGCGCACGACGCGGGCGCGCGCCCCGCGACGCCGCGGGCGAGGCGACGTCGCGCCCGGACGCCGAATCCCGCCTGCTGGCCGCCGCCGCCGTCGAGACCATGCTGTCGTACCGCTTCCGCGATCCCTGCCTGCTCGGCCAGGCCCTGGTCCACCGCTCCCACCTGCACGCCTACGGCGACGAGCGCATCGAGTCCAACGAGCGCCTCGAATTCCTCGGCGACGCCGTGCTGGGCCTGGTCACCAACGCCTACCTCTTCCGGGAGTACCCGGACCTGGAGGAGGGCGACCTGACCCGCCTGAAGTCGAAACTCGTCTGCGGGGCGAGCCTGGCCCGGGTGGCGCAGCGCCTGGAACTGGGCGACCATATCCTGATGAGCCGCGGCGAGGCCGCCACCGGCGGCCGCGACCGCGACAGCATCCTGGCCGACGCCGTCGAGGCGATCATCGGCGCGGCCTACCTCGACGGCGGCCTCGAGGCGGCCGAGGGCGTCATCGAGCGCTGGCTGTTCGACCACGCCGAGGAGATCCTGGAGCACCGCACGCTGGCCAACGACAAGAGCCGCCTGCAGGAGATCATCCAGGCCCGCTACCGCGTGCCCCCGCGCTACCGGGTCCTGGAGACGACGGGCCCCGACCACGAGCGTATCTTCACGGTGGAGGTCCTGTTCGGCGACCGCGTGCTGGGCACCGGCCAGGGCGCGAACAAGAAGAGCGCCGAGCAGGAGGCGGCCGGCTGCGCCCTGCAGCGCCTGGCGCAGGAGCCGGCGCTGCTCGACGCCTCGCCCGCGCCCCGGTCCTGAAGCAAAGGAACGCTCTTGCCGCGACACATGCCGATCGCCTTCGCCCTGATCCTCGCCCTGGCCGCCTGGCCGCTGGTCGCCGCCGCCGTGGTGCCCATGTCCGCGCCGCCGACCGGCGCCTTGCCCGACAGCGCGGACGCCGAGCCGGGCGGCACGGATCTCGACCCCATCCCCCAGGGCGCCACCACCAGCTACATGGTCGGCTCGACCCTGCTGACCGAGGGCGATCTGGCCGGAGCGCTGCCCTTCCTGGCCCAGGCCTACCGGATGAGTCCCGACGAGCTGACGTTCGCCCGCACCTACCGCGACGTCCTGCAGCAGATCGGTTACCTGCGCGACGCGACGGACGTCTCCCGGCGGATCGTGCGCGACCACCCCGACTCCTACGACGACTGGGAGCGGCTCATCGGCCTGGACGTGGCCCAGGAGCGCTTCGCCGACGCCCGCGAGGCCCTGGAAGGCTGCCGCCGGGCCCATCCCGATTCGACGCGCCTGGATCTGGTCGAGGCCGAGCTGCTGCTGCGCACGCACGCCTGGACCGAAGCCATGGCGGCGTACCGCAAGGCCCTGCCGCGGCACCCCGCCCACCTGGAGCGGATCTACGGCGCGATGGCCGAGCTCGCCTCCCTGCTGAACCGCCCCGAGGAGGCCGCCGCGCTCTGGACCGAAGGTCTCGCGGCGAAGCCGGCCTCGCGCTCGCTACGCCTGGGTCGGATCCAGCATCTCGTGGACAACCAGTGCGACAGCGATGCCATGACCGTCGCGATCACGGGCGACAGCCTCATGGTCGCGCGCGGGGAGGGCCGGGCCTGGGTGGAACTCGCCGCCGGCATGATCGCCCAGGCCGGCCGCGAGGCGGCGGCCATCGCCCTGCTGCAGCCGATGTGGGAGCAGGACGCCCTGGACCTCGGCGCGGCGCTCCAGCTGAGCCGCTTGCACGCCCGCGCCGACGCCTGGGAGCAGGCCATCGCGCTGGCGCGGTCGATCGTCCAGCGCTGGCCCGAGGCCGCGCGCCCGCACCTGTTCCTCGGGGAGTTCCTCGCCGGCCGCGGCGATCTGGCGGCGGGCGAGGTCGAGATCCGCAGCGCCGTGGCGCTCGGCGGCGCCGATCCCGACAACCTGCTGGCCCTGATCTCCATCCTGAGCCGACGCCATCCGGACCTGTTCACCGGCCGCGTCACCGGCAACACCGACCAGGGTCCGGTGCGCGAGGTGCGGGAGCTGGCGGACCGGGCGGCGTCGCTGCTGACGGAGGACGCGCCGCTCTCGGTGCGGATGATGATCGGCGCCACCTACCAGGGTCTGGGCGACCACGAGACGTCGATCGTCTTCTACGAGCGCGCCGCCGAGGACCCCGAACTGCGGCGCAACGCCCTGCTGAACCTCTCGCTGGCCTGCGAGGAGACGGGGCGTCCCGACGAGGCGCTGGCGGCCCTGGAAACCCTGCTCGCGGACCATCCCGACGACCACGTCATCCAGAACGCCCTGGGCTACACCCTCGCCGACCACGACCGGGACCTGCCGCGGGCGGAAGGCCTGATCCGCGCCGCCCTGAAGAGCGAACCCGAGAACCCCGCCTACCTGGATTCCCTGGGCTGGCTGCTGCACCGCAACGGCCGGCACCTCGAGGCCTTCGACTACCTCGTCCGCGCCGCCAACGCCCTGCCGGAGGACCCGGTGATCCTCGAGCATCTCGGGATGGTGCTGCTGGAACTCGGACGCCACGACCGCGCCTACGAGGTGTTCCTGCGTGCGCGGGCGGCCGGCGGCGACAGCGCGACCCTCGAAGCGATCCTGAAGGATCTCCAACCTGCCGCAGCAGAGGGCGGCGCGCGGTGAGACGGCGATGGCAGCCGGCCGTCGCCGGTCTCTTGGCCGGCTGGATCCGTATCGTCGCCGCCGCCGAACCGGCACCGACGACGTGCGACCTGGAATTCGGCGTGACGGGCTGGCGCATCGACGCCCCGGTGGGGGAGGCCGCCGGCTCCGCTGCCTGGGTGCGCTGCCCCGACGGCGCCTGGCGCCTCGACCTGGCGCGCGCCGAACCCGGCGATCCCGAGACCGGCACGACGGCGGCGGTCCTGGGCCGTCTGGGGGAGGGCTGGACGGCGGTCGCGCCGGGCGACGGCTCGGTCGTCGTGCAGGCCTGGGACGGCCCCCTGCGCACGCTCGAAC
>DYDD01000414.1 GCA_020718045.1 Fibrobacter sp.
CAGTCGCCCACGTGGCCAAGTCGTGCCCAAGTTCGTGAATTGTAACGCGGCATCAACTACGCGAAGACCCTGCGCTCATCGTTGGCTCTTTTTCATCGGCGGCATTGTAGGTCGTCAGCACCCCTGCACAAGGGCGAAGGCCCCGCACCGTCAGGTGAGGCAGACAATCCTCCGCCTAAGCAGTCCGGCCTTGCGCGTCGCGCGGGTCTCGCATAGGGTCTGGCCATGAGCACGGCACAAATTCTGGCGGAGTTGCCGAAGCTGCCAAAGCCGGAACTGAAGGCGATTCGACGCAGGCTTCAGGAGCTGGCCGAGCGCGACGAGGACGTGGCACTCTGCGACCAGACGGCGCTGGCCGGCGCGCAGTTGCTCGACCGCATGGAGGAAGAAGATGCGCGGCTTTCAAAGGGGCGAGGTCTGGAGCGTTGACTTTGGCCTCGCCGCCAAAGTGCGGCCCGCGCTGATTCTCACCGGCGAACCCGCCGACGATGAACTCGATCTCGTCACGGTGATCCTTCACACCACCGCCGTCCGGAGCAACTGCTGGGAATTGAACATCCCGAAACCCTTCCTAAAACCCGGCGCATTCCATCTCCAACAAGTCCAGTCCGTCTCGGCGGCCAAGCTCGAACGTCGCCTCGGCAGTCTCAGCGACGCGGAGATGCAGCATGTGCTTGACCGGCTGGCCGAGCGGCTGCGCTTCCGCTGAAACGGGACCACGCCGCCAACGCCCAACACTCCCATACTCCATCACTCCCGCACTCCCCCCACTCCGCCGCTTACCTGCCCGCCGTGCGCAAGCTGGTCGAGCGTCTCAATCGCTGAACGTCAAAGCACTTCGACCTGCACCCGAACCCGTTCGGCGACCCGCCGGAAATCAAACGCCGCGACCTGCACCGTGCGCTGGAACAGATTGAGGCGCATTTCGGCGCGCGCAGCGTCAAGACCGGCACGCGGCTGCTGCTGGAGGCCAACGCGCCGCATCTGGTGAGCGACAAGCCAAAGTGCCCCTACCTCTCGCAGCGTGAGATGGAGTTGAAGGTAGGGAAGCTGCCTGAAGCGGTCCGCGAGAACGCGCTCGACCCGGTGCATGAGGAGCCGTGGCAGCCGGCCGAGGGCGAATTGACGGAGAAACCGCTGTTGCTGCCGCGCTCTTGGGGCCGTTCCACGAGCCGGCCGGAGTTCGTGAAGACGGCGCCGGATTCCGCGCCCGCGTCCCTCAGCGCGGTAGAGGCCGGCGCCGTCTCGATCCTTCGCA
>DYDD01000415.1 GCA_020718045.1 Fibrobacter sp.
ATCCTGACGGTCGCCGTCCCGGCGGCGCTGCTGCTGGCGGCGATCCTGGCCCTGGGCTCGCGCCGGCGGCCGGAAGCGCTGGTGACCGCCGTCGCGACGCGGGGCGAGCTGGTCATCGACGTGGCCACCGTCGGCCAGGTGGAGGCCGTCAAGAGCCGCAGCGTCTCCCGCCAGCGCACGGGGTTCTCGTGGGACGCGGTGCAGATCGCGCAGATGGCGCCCGAGGGCAGCGTGGTCAAGGAGGGCGACTTCCTGGTCCAGCTCGACCAGACCACGACCAGCCAGCAGCTCGACCAGGTCGAGAACTCGCTGCTGAACGCGCGGGCCGAGCTGGCGCGGCGGCGGGCCGAGATCGACCAGCGCCTCGCGGAGCTGGAGAGCGCGCGCCTGAACCAGGAGTACGTCTACGAGCAGACCCGGCTGCGCTACGACCTGATGGCCTTCGAGGCCGAGGTGCGCCGCCGTGAGCAGGAGCTGGAGCTGAAGAAGGCCGAGCTGTCGCTGCGCGAGGCCGGCGACCGGCTGGCCGCCCAGCGGATCATCGCCGAGGCCGAACTGGCCAAGGCCCAGTACGACGTGCGCAACGCCGAGATGCAGATGGCGCAGGCTCGCGAGGCGCTCGCCTCGCTGACGATCACGGCGCCGGAGCCCGGGCTGGTCGTCTACAAGAGCTTCCGCGGGGGCAAGATCAAGGTCGGCGACCAGGCCTGGCCCGGCATGGAGCTGATCGATCTGCCCGACCTCTCGCAGATGCAGGTGCGCACGCGGGTCAACGAGATCGACGTGCGGCAGATCGCCGTGGACCAGGAGGTGGTCGTCACGGTCGACGCCCTGGCCGGCCTGGAGTTCCGCGGCAAGGTCACACGCATCGCCACGCTGGCGCGGGCCGAGGGCGAGGCCAAGGTGAAGGTCTTCGACGTCGATGTCCTGATCGAGGGCGCGGCCGGCGACCTGCGCCCCGGCATGACCGCCCAGTGCCGGATCATCGTCGCGCGCCTGGCCGACGTGGTGACCGTGCCGCTCGAGGCGGTCTTCGAGCGCGACGGCGGCAGCGTGGTCTTCGCGGTCGACGGCCGCGTCGCGGCGCGGCCGGTGACGCTCGGGGAACGCAGCGACGACTTCGTGGTGATCGAGTCCGGCCTGGAGGCGGGCGAGACGGTCTCGCTGCGGGACCCGCAGGAGCCGTTGCCGGCGGTCCCCGACCCGGATACGGCGCGGGAGGCGAAGCCCT
>DYDD01000416.1 GCA_020718045.1 Fibrobacter sp.
GCCGCGCCGCCCGAGCTGACCGTGACCCTGAAGGCCCTCGGCGGCGACCACGTCGCCGGCGGCGCGTCGCGCCTGGGCGTGGTCTACCACGTGCCGGCGGGCACGCACCTGACGGCCACGTTCCAGGGCCTCGCCTTCGCGAGCGAGCCCGCCGCCGCGTTCGGTCCGGCGGTCTTCCCGAAGCCTGTGGCGGCCGAGATCCCCTACTACCGCGGCGAGGTCATGGCGCTGGTGCCGGTCACCTGGCCGGACCGCGCCGGGCAGGTGCGCGTGACGCTGCGGGCCGAGTACCAGCTCTGCCGCGAGGGCGACGCCGCGGTCTGCTACCAGCCGGGCGAGGCCGTCGCTGAGCTGGAGCTGGAGCTGGCTCCGCGCGCCGCCGATGCTGCCGCCGTTGACCCGCCCGCCGCGTCCGCCGCTGTCGTCGCGACCGGCGGCGGCCTGCAGGCCCGCCTCCAGCACGCGCTGGAGCGCGGCAGCTGGCTGGCCTTCCTGATGGTCTTCCTGGGCGGCGTGCTGGCGAGCTTCACGCCCTGCGTGTACCCCATGATCCCCATCACGATCAGCTACATCGGGGGCAACGCCCGCGGCCGTCCCCTCAAGGGATTCGTGCTGTCCCTCTGGTACGTCCTGGGCATCGCCCTGGTCTACTCCACGCTCGGGGTGGCGGCGGCCGCGACCGGCGGCGCCTTCGGCCAGGCGACCCAGACCCCCGTGTTCGCCGCCATCGTCGCGCTGATCATCGGGGCGATGGCCCTGAGCATGGCCGGGCTGTTCGACCTGCAGCTGCCGAGTTCGGTGACCAGCCGGGTGGGCGGCGGGCGCACCGGCTTCCTCGGTCCGCTGTTGATGGGGGCGGCGATGGGCCTGATCGCCGCGCCCTGCGTCGGTCCGGTGCTGATCGTGCTGCTGACCTGGGTCGCCACCACGGGCAACCTCGTGCTGGGCTTCTGGCTGCTGTTCGTGTTCGCCCTCGGCCTGGGCATGCTGTTCGTGGCCCTGGGTACCTTCAGCGGCCTGCTGACGGCCCTGCCCGGCGCCGGCGGCTGGATGCAGACGGTGAAGCACGTCTTCGCGATCGTGCTCTTCGCCCTGTCCCTCTGGTTCCTGCGACTGCACGTGCCGGCCTGGCTGTTGTCGGCGGTCTTCGGACTGGCGCTGCTGCTCTGCGTCAGCGCCTGGGGCGCCTGGCGCGCGCTGCCCGGGGGCGCGGGCGCGCGGGCCGGTCTGAACCTCGGCGGCTTGCGCTTCCTGTG
>DYDD01000153.1 GCA_020718045.1 Fibrobacter sp.
GGCGGCGTCGCCGCCGCCCGCCGGCATCTCCGTTCGACCAACCAGGGAGCCAACCGTGAACACCTACGAGAGCCTGCAGCCATGGTCCGTCTGGAGCATCTTCGGCGAGTTGTCCCGCATCCCCCGCGGCTCCGGCAACGAGACTGCGGTCCTGGACATGCTCAAGGCCTGGGCCGACGCCCGCGGCCTGGCGTGGAGCCAGGACCAGGTGGGCAACCTGCTGGTGCGCATCCCGGGCACGCCGGGCCGCGAGAAGTCCGCGCCGGTGCTCGTGCAGGGCCACGTCGACATGGTCTGCGAGAAGAACGGCGCCACGAAGCACGACTTCGCCAAGGATCCGATCCGGCTGCTGGTCCAGGACGGCTGGGTGACGGCCGACGGCACCACGCTGGGCGCCGACAACGGCATCGGCGTAGCCATGGGCCTGGCCCTGGCCGAGGAGAAGGGCCTGTCGCACCCGCCGGTGGAGGTCTTGCTGACCGTCGACGAGGAGCGCGGCCTGACCGGCGCGGCCGGCGTCGAGCCCGGCTTCTTCAGCGCCCGCCGCATGATCAACCTCGACTCCGAGGAGGACCGCTCCCTGTTCATCGGCTGCGCCGGCGGCCGCGACTCCGTCATCACGGTGAAGAACAAGAAGAGCGCCCTGGGCAAGGGGCTGGTCGGGCGGAAGATCGTGGTGTCGGGTCTCAAGGGCGGGCACTCCGGCCTGGACATCGACAAGAACCGCGGCAACGCGATCGTCATCCTGGCGCGGCTGCTGCTGGCCGCGCGCGAGACGGTGCCCTTCAAGCTGGTGGACCTCGAGGGCGGCAGCATGCGCAACGCCATCCCGCGCGAGGCCACGGCCCGCGTGGCGGTGCCCGAGGTGCAGGCCGGCGCCTTCAAGAAGCTCGTCGACAAGGCGGCGGCGCGCATCGCGGCCGAGGAGCTGGCCGGCATCGACGACCAGGCGACCGTGAAGGTCGCCAAGTGCAAGGTGGACCACAGCCTGGGCGGCAACTGCACCCTGCGCGTGCTGCGCCTGCTCGAGGCGCTGCCCAACGGCGTGCTGGCCATGAGCCGCGCCATCCCCGGCCTGGTCGAGACCAGCTCCAACGTGGGCGTGGTGAAGACCAAGGGGACCGCGGTGGAGATCGTCTGCTGCAGCCGCTCCTCGAACATGTCGGCCCTGGACGGCCTCGTGCAGCGGCACCGGACCATCGTCGGCCTGCTGGACGACCGGGCATCGATCGAGCAGCCCGAGGGCTACCCCGGCTGGCAGCCGAACCCGGCTTCGTCCCTGGTGCAGGCCACGGCGCGTTCCTACGAGCGGATCTTCAAGGTCGTGCCGGAGCTGAAGGCGATCCACGCCGGGCTCGAGTGCGGCCTGCTGACCTTGAAGTACCCGGACCTGGATATCGTCTCCTTCGGCCCGGACATCCACGGCGCCCACTCGCCCGACGAGAAGGTGAGCGTGGCCTCGGTCGCGAAGGTCTGGCAGCTGTTCACCGGGGTGATGAGCGAGCTCTAGTCGTGGCGGTTCCCGCCGACACGGAAGCGGCCCCTGCTCACCGGGAGCAGGGGCCGCTCGCGTCCGGGGCGGGGCGGTCACTCGCGGGGATCGAGCGGGCGCTCCCCGTCCTCTTCCAGGTCCGCGGCCCGCCGCACGGCGTCGCGGAAATCGCGGACGCGCTCGTCGCCGCGCAGGTCCCGGGCCAGGTCGTCGGCCAGCGGGACCAGGTCGGCGACGCGGTGCTCCTTCGTCCAGAAGCTGTGCCGCAGGATCTCGGCGAATTCCGCCACGGCGGCCTGCAGGCGGAACCGCACCGGCGCGTCGTCGAAGCTCCGGGAGAGGTCTTCCAGGCCGACCCGCCGCTCGATTTCGCGGACCTCGCCGCGGCCGCGTCCGGCGGGCTCCTCGTAGCGGACGCGCACGGTCGCCAGGCGGGGGGCGCGACGCCGCACGAGCGGGTCGGGCCGTTCGTCGCCGCGCACGAGCTTCAGCTCGTAGAGCGCGGTCACGGTGTGCCCGGCGCCGACCTCGCCCGCGTCCACGTCGTCGCGGCGGAAGTCGCGGTCGGCGACGTCGCGGTTCTCGTAGCCCAGCAGGCGGTAGCGGTCGACCGTCGCGGGGTCGAATTCCACCTGGATCTTCGCGTCGCGGGCGATGACCTGCAGGGTGGCGGTCAGGTTCTCGCGGAAGACGCGCTCGGCTTCGTCCAGGCGGTCCACGTAGGCGTAGTTGCCGTCGCCGGTGTCGGCCAGCCGTTCCATCAGCACGTCGTTGTAGTTGCCCATGCCGAAGCCCACCGCCGACAGGTAGATGCCGCGGTCGGACTCGCGGCGCACGCGCGCGAGGATGTCGTCGGCCGCGGTCTGCTCCAGGTTGGCCACGCCGTCCGAGCAGAGGATCAGCCGGTTGTTGGCGCGGTCGTCGTAGCAGCGGCGCGCCATGTCGTAGGCCGCGTCGAGGCCGGCGGCCGCGTTGGTGCTGCCCTCGGGCCGCAGGCGCTCGACGGCGTCGAGGATCGTGCCGCGCCGCGAGGCGTCCACCGGCTCCAGCACGGTGCGCGCGTCGGAACCGTAGACCACGATGCCCACCCGGTCGCCCTCGCCCAGCTCGTCCACTAGGATGCGCAGGGACCGCTTCACCAGCTCCAGGCGGTTCTCCTGGTCCATCGAACCGGACACGTCGATGACGAAGACCAGCTGGGCGGGGCGCAGCCGCTGCGGGCTCACGTCGCGGCCCTGCACGGTCAGCCGCAGCAGGTGGTAGCCGTCGCGGAACGGGGCCGGCGAGCCGTCGGCGTGGATCGCGAAGACGTCGTCGTGCGGGGGCGCGAAACCGGCCTCGAAGGCGTTGACGAACTCCTCGACCCGCACCGCCGCCGCCGGAGGCAACTGGTTGCGGGTCAAGTAGTTGCGCGTGACGGCCCACGACGCCTCGTCCACGTCCACCGCGAAGGTCGACAGCCGGTCGTCCTCGACGGTGATGAAGGGGTTCACGCCCGCATGCTCGAAGTACATTAGCTCGTAGGGCTCGCCGTTGGGCGGGGTGGTGCCGCCGGTGACCGAGCCGCGGACGCTCATCTCGTCTTCGCGCATCCGCGCGCCGCTCCGCCTGGCGACGGCTTCCTCGACCGAGTCGATGGCGTAATCCGCCAGGCGGTCGCCGGTGAAGCCCTGCGCCTGGGCGGCGTTCTTGTTCTCGACCATGTACCGCGCACCTTCGACCGTGAACGCCTCGAGGGTCTGGACAACGGCGCTCTGCGGCGTGGACGTCGGCCCGTCGGCCGGCGATCCGCCGCCGGTGTCGCCCTTGGTGCCGGCGACACCGGCGACACCGGCGCGGCCGGATTCCCGGGCCTCGCCGGTCGCGCTCCGCGGCGCCGGCGGCGGCGTGCCGCCGGCGACATGCTCGTCCAGGGACGGAGGCACACCCAGCTCCGTGTAACGGACGACTTCGGTCTTGGGCGTGGGCGCCCCGTCGTTCGCAGCGATCCGCACCGGCGCGTCGCCGCCGCCGCGCATGACGAGCAGCGCCAGCGCGGCCAGCGCCAGGGTTCCCGCCGCTCCGGTCGCGGGCAGCAGCAGGGGGCGACGGCGGGGGCGCGGGGCGCCCTCGGCGACGATCCGCCGCCAGAGGCTCTCGCGTTCGTGATCGGTGAGCAGGTGCTGGTTCTTATCGAGATGGCGTTTCATGACCGGCCTCCTCGGATGACGTCCAGTCCGCTGCCCGCGTCCTGGAGGAATGTCCGCATGCTGTGGCACGCCCGGTGGTGGTGGACCCGCGCGGTGGCCTCGGCGCAGCCGAGGCACTCCGCGACCTCGCGGAACGGGAGTTCCTCGAGTTCCCGCAGCAGCAGGGCGGCCCGCTGCTGGGCGGGCAGCCGCATCAGCGCCGCCCGGAAGGCGGGATCGGCGACGGTCGGCGCGGGTCCGGGGGGCGCGACGGCGAGGTCGGAGGCGGTCTCGAGCGCGAAGGAGCGCAGGTGCCCGAGCCGCCGGCGCAGGCCGCGCCGCCAGTCCAGGGTCTTGCGCAGGGCGATGGCGCGCAGCCAGCCGAGCACGGGAGCCTCGCCGCGGTACGACGACATCCTGTGCATCGCCGTGACGTAGGTCTCCTGGAGCAGGTCCAGCGCGGTGTCGCGATCACCGGTCTGGTAGCACAGGAAGTTGAAGAGGGGCCGGCAGGTCTCCTCGTAGAGAGTCCGCCAGGTCTGCTCGTGGTCCCGTGCCGTGTCGCGCCCGTTGGTCAAGGCAGGTCGTCCTGAGGGTTCCGCACTCATGGTCTCCACCTCCGTTCACCCACCAGGACGTCCCCGGCGGGCGGTCCGTTTACACGGACGGAGGCTTTTCATGAGAAAGCGGGTGGGAGAGCGGCACGTCAAGACCGGAAAGAGCGGCGGCGGCCTCTTTCGGAACCGCCGCCGCGCCGTCGTCGGGATCGCGGACTAGACCCGGCCGCGCAGGCGGCAGGCCTCGGCCACGCGCTGGATGGCGATCATGTACGCCGCGTCGCGCATGGTGACGTTCTGGGCCTCGGCCAGGTCGGCCACGCCGTGGAAGGCCTTGGTCATGATGGTGTCGAGGCGCTCCAGGACCTCGTCCTTCGGCCAGAAGTAGTTCATGTTGCACTGGACCTGCTCGAAGTACGAGCAGGTCACGCCGCCGGCGTTGCACAGGAAGTCGGGGATCGTGAAGACGCCGTTGGCGAACAGGACCTCGTCCGCCTCGGGCGTGGTCGGGCCGTTGGCGCCTTCGGCCATGAACTTCACGCGCTTGCCGATCTTCTTGACCGTCGTGGCGTTGACCTGGTTCTCCAGGGCGCAGGGCAGCAGGATGTCGACGTCCTGCTCGATCCAGGCGTCGCCCGGCAGCACCTCGTAGCCGGCGGCGCGGGCCTTGTTCTTGTCGATGCCGCCGAAGCGGTCCGCCATGCCCTTCAGCTCTTCCAGATCGATGCCGGCGGTCTTCTTGAAGGTGTAGCTGGTCTGGTCGCCCTGGTCCCAGCTCGAGACGCAGATCGCGCGGCCGCCGAGCTTCGCATAGAGTTCGACGCCGTACTGGGAGACGTTGCCGAAGCCCTGGAAGGAGGCCGTGGTCTTGGCGATGTCGATGTTCTTGCGCTTCAGCGCCTCGCGCAGCGTGTAGACGACGCCGTAGCCGGTCGCTTCGGTGCGGCCCTCGCTGCCGCCCATCCCCAGCGGCTTGCCGGTGATCATGCCGGGGAAGTGGCCGCGGTGGATCTTCTCGTACTCGTCCATCATCCACAGCATGTGCTGGCCGGAAGTCATCACGTCGGGAGCGGGCACGTCCTGGACCGGTCCGATGTAGCCGGAGACCTGCTGGACCCAGCCCCGGCACAGCCCCTCCTGCTCGCGCTGGGAAAGGTGGTGGGGGTCGCAGATCACGCCGCCCTTGCCGCCGCCCAGCGGGATGTTCACCACGGCGCACTTCCAGGTCATCCAGGTGGCCAGCGCGCGCACCGTGTCGACGGTCTCCTGGGGGTGGAAGCGGATGCCGCCCTTGCAGGGGCCGCGCGCGTCGTTGTGCTGCACGCGGAAACCGCGGAAGATCTTCATGCTCCCGTCGTCCATGCGCACCGGGACGTTGAACTGGAACTCGCGGTCGGGATTGCGCAGCAGGTCCCGCGTCGCCTGGTCAAGACCCAGCATCTCGGCCACGCGGTCGAACTGCTGCTGGGCCATCGCGAAAGCGTTGAACGACTTGTCGGCCATGTCCTCGCTCCTCGATGAGAAACGTCCCGTGTCCACGACCGGGTCGGAGCTGGCGCCGGACCCGGCCCCCGGGCCGGGATGGCTCGGGGGCGCGTCGTGGCGGCGGTCGAACCGCCACCGTGGTGCAAATCTAGGTTCCGGGAGCAGGTCGTCCAAAGGAAAACAGGCCCGCGGCATCGGCGCGGGCGGGAACGGTTCACGCGACGGGACGCGGATTCCGACTTGCCGAACGGGAAAATCCTGCGTATCCCTGTGATGTCTGTTACAACAACCTTTATGGGAGGCCCCACGTGGACAAGCCCCGGATCGCCGAGACGCGGCCCAAGGTGCTCGAGCTGCAGCCCGGCACCTACTACTACTGCTCGTGCGGGGAATCGCGGAGCCAGCCCTTCTGCGACGGCTCGCACACGGGCACGGCGTTCGCGCCGCTGAAGTTCGAGATCGCCGAGACCACCCGCGCCGCCCTCTGCCAGTGCAAGCGCTCCCGCGAGGAGCCGCACTGCGACGGCAGCCACAAGCTCTACACGCAAGGAGAGACGCGATGACGTTCCGCAAGACGATGTCGGCCGCCCTGGCCGTCTGCTTCCTGGCGGCGGGCGCCGCCGCGGCCGCCACCTACGCCATCGACGCCACGCACTCGTCGGTGGGCTTCAAGGTGCGCCACATGATGGTCAGCAAGGTGACCGGCTCGTTCGGCGAGTTCTCCGGCACCGTCGACTACGTCGAGGGCCAGCCCGGGCAGTGGTCCGCATCGGCCACCATCGTCACCGCGTCGGTCAACACCAACGACGCCAAGCGCGACGCCCACCTGAGCGGCGCCGACTTCTTCGACGCCGAGAAGCATCCCGAGATCACCTTCGTCTCGAAGGGCGTGCGCCAGGAGGGCGACGGTCTGGTCCTGGTCGGCGACCTGACCATGCACGGCGCGACCAAGCCGGTCGAGCTGGAGCTGGAGTTCAACGGCGCGATGACCGACCCCTGGGGCAACGACCGCATCGGCTTCTCGGCCAAGGGAGTGCTGGACCGCCGCGACTTCGGGATCAGCTACAACACGGTGCTGGACAAGGGCGGCGTGGCGGTGGGCAACGAGATCGACCTGATGCTGGAGATCGTAGCCATCGCCAAGAAGTAGCGGGCGGATGGATCCGGTCGCGAGAAGGGGCGTCCCGGGCGGGACGCCCCTTCCTCTTGTCTGCCGTGCGCGACGCCTAGCGGACCATGACGACGCGGCCGACCTTCGCTTCGCCGCCGGCGCGGGCCCGCACGAAGTACACGCCCGACGGCGCGGTGCGGCCGCCGTCGTCGCGGCCGTCCCAGGTCAGCAGCACCGTGCCGGCCGCGCTGTCGCCCGCGTGCAGGCGGCGCACGGCCTG
>DYDD01000154.1:0-6849 GCA_020718045.1 Fibrobacter sp.
CCGAGCCGGCGCCACACCTCGTCGATGACGTAGCGACGCCCCTTGGCCACGAAATCCGCCGCATGGTGCCAGAGGTCCCCCTCGACCCGGCAGCTGAACTCGATCTTCTCGCCCATCAGCGCCTCGTTCGAGTGGATGCGGACGCACTCGGTGTAGACGCCGTCGCGGCAGCTCCAGGTCCCCGCGCCGCCGTCGAACTTGCCGGCGGCCCGCCCGGTGGTGGCGAAGGTGTCGTCGGTCACGAGCTTGACGATGTCCCCGGGACCCGGGGTCGCGCCGGCGGGGAACCGATGCTCCCCGTCGCTGACCAGGATCCAGGAGCCGCGCAGGTCGGGGGACGTCCCGGCGCATCCGGTCAGCAGGGACACGGCCAGCAGCACGGCGACACCGCACGCCGGCAGCCATCGTTTCGACATGTACCGACCTCCTATTGATGGAACGACCGCATGGGAACAGGTCCCCGTTCCGGGGTCAAGCGCATCCTTGGCGCCTTCCCACCGTATGCTACCTCACGTGCGCCTTCAGTTCTGGCCACGAAATTGTCTCCGCCCAGGCCCACGCTGCTGTTCGACTTGGATCCACACATCCTGTGGTGACAGGGGTGTCCTGAAGGCCCTGAAGCCAGGATGGCGAAAGGGCCGGAAGGCCAAGCGAGTCGGGCACAGGATGTGCCCGACGAGCGTCCCCTGTCACCACAGGATGTGTGGATCCAAGTCGCAACACCGCCCCGGGCAACGCCGCTCGGCCATCTGGTGCGTCGACGCCCGCTGCCTCGAAACGCTGGCGCGCTGAAGCGGAATGTGGGTGATGTTGAAGTTTCAACAGGAATTTGTCTTGACCTTTGGTCGGTTCGTGATATCGTGACTCTTGTTCCCGGCTGGGGGGCCGGGAATGAGCTTACCATTTGTGAATTCGCATGCTTTCGACATCGATTTTTATCGATGTTGCTATAGACTACCTGCGAGGTCTCCTTTATAATGGAGCACTCTCACGGATGATCAAGCATCGATCAGCCTGACAATGATGGTGCCACGGCACCATGTGGGACACGATCATCAGAAGGACTCAGTCGAAGATCATGGTCAATTTCAGTGACAACGCACAAGCCTCGCTGCAACACCCGAACCCGCTGGACCCCGCCGGCCACGAGACCGCGCGCCTGTTCCAGGACCTCGAGCGGCGGGCCCCGCGCTCCGACCCCCGGCATTCGCCGCTGTACCTGGGCCTGCGGCGCGCCGGCGACATCGCCTTCTCCGTACTCGCGCTCTCGCTGTTCGCGGCCCTGATGCCGATCATCGCCCTGGCGATCGTCGTGGACTCGCGCGGCCCAGTCTTCTACTCCCAGACCCGCATCGGCCGCAACCTGCGCCGTCGCAACGCCGGCCACGCCGGCTGCGAGCGCCGCAAGGTGATCTACCCCGGTCGCCCCTTCCGCATCTGGAAGCTGCGCTCCATGCGGATCGACGCCGAGCGCAACGGCCCCCAGCTGGCGCAGGCCGGCGACGCCCGCATCACCCGGGTCGGCCGTTTCCTGCGCCAGACGCGCCTGGACGAGGTGCCCCAGTTCTGGAACGTCCTGAAGGGCGAAATGACCCTGATCGGCCCCCGCCCCGAGCGGCTGTGCTTCGTGCGCCAGTACGAGGCCACGGTCCCCGGGTACCTGGCACGCCTGGACGCCCTGCCGGGCATCACGGGCCTGGCCCAGGTCAACAACGGCTACGACGAGGACCTGCGTTCGATCCAGCGCAAGCTGCGCCTGGACACCTTCTACATCGCGCGGGCGAGCTGGATGCTGGACCTGCGCATCCTGCTCTCGACGGTCCGCGTGGTCCTGACAGGCGAAGGCGCTCGCTGACGCGCCTACACCCCGATCCCCGATTTGCCTATGCTCGTCTCCTGTTTTGATGTATCATTGGAAGATGTGATGCGGAGGCCCCCGCCCCTCCTGCCAACGATCGCCCATGGGATGTCCCGTCCCATGCCGCCACACACCCTCTCCGCGAGGATGGGAATGATGACCAGAGTCGGAATCAAGATCCTGGCCCAGGGTAGCGCCGCGCCGCGAACCGCTGTCGCGGCGTCGGTGCTCGCGGTCGCCCTGCTGACGATCCTGAGCCTGAATGCCGGCGCCGCCGACCGGACGGCCAGTCCCGCCGCGGCGACCGGGTTGCTCCCGCTGGCAAGCGTCGAAGTCTTCGCGGCCGACACCGTCGACCGCGACCAGGCCCTGGCCGAGGACGCCGTCCGCGCGCGCGACGGCGAGCCCCCCCGTTTCGCGATCCCCCAGCAGACGTTCATCGCGCCCGACACCCACGGCTCGTGGGAGGTCCTGAACGAGAGCACACGGCTGTGGCGACTGCGGATCTCCAGCCCCGGCGCCGTGTCCCTGAACCTCGGCTTCACGCGCTTCGTCATGCCCGAGAACGGCCGCCTGCTGATCTACCCTGCCGACCTGTCGCAGCCGGCGATCGCCTTCACCGCCGACGACAACCGCGACCACGGCCAGCTGTGGACGCCCATCGTCTCGGGCGCCGAGCTGGTCGTCGAAGTGCAGATCGCGGCCAAGGCCGCGGCCGGCCTGGAACTCGAGCTGACCTCGGTGAACGTGGGCTACAAGACCTTCGGCGAGACCCTCGTCGACAAGGCCGGCACCTGCAACATCGACGTCGTCTGCCCCGAGGGCGACGGCTGGCGCGACGACATCCAGTCGGTGGCCGTGATCTCGACCGGCGGCACCACCTTCTGCACCGGCTTCATGGTCAACAACACCGCCCAGGACGAGCGCTCCTTCTTCATGACCGCCTACCACTGCGGGATCCACACCGCGCAGGCGCCGACCCTGGTCACCTACTGGAACTTCTTCAGCCCCGTCTGCGGGCAGCAGGGCGGCGGCTCGCTGACGCAGTTCCAGACCGGCAGCACCTTCCGCGCCGAGTCCAGCATCTCGGACTTCACGCTGGTCGAACTGAACTCCGTGCCCGACGCCTCCTGGAACGTCTCGTACGGCGGCTGGGACCGCGGCGCCCAGGACCCGACCTCGGCCACGGCGATCCACCACCCGAGCACCGACGAGAAGAGCATCAGCTTCGAGTACGACCCCCTGTCCACGACCACATATCTGCAGACCGCCGTCCCCGGCGATGGCACGCACCTGCGCGTCACGGACTGGGACGTGGGCACGACCGAACCCGGCTCCTCG
This sequence comes from Fibrobacter sp., assembly GCA_020718045.1. Taxonomy (GTDB): domain Bacteria; phylum Krumholzibacteriota; class Krumholzibacteriia; order LZORAL124-64-63; family LZORAL124-64-63; genus PNOJ01. The sequence goes on from DYDD01000154.1 coordinate 3,200, forward strand.
GGTTCGCCCCTGTTCGACCAGAACCACCACATCGTCGGGCAGCTGCACGGCGGCTACGCGGCCTGCGGCAACAACTCGTCCGACTGGTACGGGCGCTTCTCCCGGTCCTGGACCGGAGGCGGCACCTCGGCCACGCGCCTGAGCAACTGGCTCGACCCGCTGAACACCGGCGTGCAGACGCTCGACCTGCTGGCTCCCTACGCCAGCGGCCTGCGGGTCGCCCCGGCCTCCGGCCTGGCCACGCAGGGCGACGTCGGCGGCCCGTTCACGCCCGCGAGCAAGGACTACACGCTGTCCAACGCCGGCGACGCGGTCATCGGCTACCTGGTCGCGGCCGACGTCGCCTGGGTGAACGTAGGCAACGCCGGCGGCACGATCCCCGTGGGCGGCAGCGTCGTGGTGACCGTCTCGGTCAATGCGGCGGCGAACTCGCTGGCGACCGGCATCCACACCGGCACGCTGTCGTTCACCAACACCACCGACCACGACGGCGACACGACGGCGCCCCTGTCCCTGCAGGCCGGCCTGCCCGAGCTGGTCCACGGGTTCGACATGGCGACCAACCCCGGCTGGACCGTCGAAGGCCAGTGGGCCTGGGGCGTGCCGGCCGGGCTCGGCGGCGCCTACGGCGAGGCCGACCCCACCGGCGGCTGGAACGGCGGCGCGGTCTACGGCTACAACCTCGCGGGCGACTACGCCAACAGTCTGCCCGAACGCCACCTCACCACCACGGCCCTGGACTGCAGCGGCCTGTCGGCGGTCACGCTCAAGTTCCGGCGCTGGCTCAACGTCGAGCAGCCAGCCTACGACCACGCCTACGTGCGCGTCAGCAACGACGGCGTGAACTGGACCACGGTCTGGCAGAATTCGTCCGAGATCGTCGACGCCGCCTGGTCGCTCGTGGAGTACAACATCTCGGCGGTCGCCGACGAGATGCCGACCGTCTACGTGCGCTGGACCATGGGCGCCACCGACTCGAGCTGGCAGTACTCCGGCTGGAACATCGACGAGGTCGAGCTCTGGGGTCTCCAGCGCAGCCTGGGCACCGGCGCCGACGACCTGCCCCGAGCCGACCGGGCCACCCTGCGCAGCACGACCCCGAACCCGTTCAACCCGCGCACCGAGATCCGCTTCGACCTGCCGGCGGCCGGCGCGGCCCGCCTCGCGGTCTACGACATGCGCGGCCACCTGGTGAAGATCCTGAGCGACAGCGAGCTGCCCGCGGGCGAGCACGTCGCGGTCTGGGACGGTACCGACGCCCAGGGCCGAGCCCTGAGCAGCGGCGGCTACGTCTTCCGGCTGGAAGCGGGCGACGCCGTCAGCACCCGCAAGGGACTGCTGGTCCGCTGACCCCCGACCGACGGGGCGGCACGTCCAGAAGAGGAGGCGGGACCCCGCGGGGTCCCGCCTCCGTCCGTTCGGGGTAATCCGCGTTGGCCGCCCCCGCAGTCCGTGGTATAATGGGGACGAGCCCTCGGGATCCCGAAGGTGCTTCTCGCCGGACATCCCGAGGGCGCAGCCTGGGAGGCATGTCATGGCCGTTAAAATCTACAGCGCGCCGTACTACACCACCACGGTGCCCGACATCCCCGGCGAAGCCTGCCGTCTGTTGTCGCGCCTCGCCCGGGACGACGTGAACCTGCTGGCCTTCACCGCCCTCCCGATCGGCACGGGAGAGACCCAGCTCGTCATCTACCCGCTGAACACCACCTGGCTCGCCGACGTCGCGCGGCGCACCGGCCTGGTGCTCAACGGCCCGCACCACGCGTTCCTGGTGCAGGGCGACGACGAGCTCGGCGCGCTGGTGAAGATCCACCACCGGCTGTGCGACGCCGACATCAACGTCGTGACGTCCACGGGTTTGGCGGACGGCAAGGGCGGCTACCGCTACCTGCTGCACGTCCACCCGCAGGACTTCGCAAGGGCGTCCGACGTGCTCGGCGCCACGCACATCCCATCGCGGTGGGACAACTTCGAGCTGAGGATCCCGCGCCACTTCGAGGCGTCGATGTAGGCGGGCGTCGGCGGGCGGGGTCGGGGAGGCGCCGTCTAGGCGGCGTGGGCGACGCGTGCCTGCGTCAGGTAGGTCCGCAGTTCCGAATCGGCGAGCCGGCGGTCCAGCCGACGCTCGTGATCCATGACCACCTTCAGGATCGGCACCGAGGCATGCTTCAGCAGCGCGCGCAGGGATTCGCGCGCCGCCGGCGTCTGCTGCACCCAGCGCGAGCGCACCAGCAGCAGCGTCATGTGCTCCAGCCAGGCCTGGGCCGCGCCGGACGTCTCGCGCCCGGCCGGGCCGTGGGTGCGGCCGTGGTCCAGGAACTCGTCGATCAGGCCGTGCGCCTCGCCCACCAGCGCCGCGTGCGACAGGTGGTCGAGATGGGTCGCGCCCTCGCCGCGCCAGATCGCGCCGAGGAATTCGTCGGCGGTGTCTCCGGGCGCCGCGGTCCAGCCGCGCCCGACGGCGCCGGTGTGCGTGTCCGACGACGCGGTCAGGTACAGGCCGTGCTCGGCGGCCAGGCCGGCGGTGATCAGGTTCTGGGCCGGCGTGCGCGCGGCGTTCAACTCCAGCACCGTGAAGCGCGCGGCGATCTCCGGCACGCGCGCGAAATCCACCAGCCCGCGCCTCAATTCGGCGCGCTCCCACCACGTCGGATGGTTGTACTGGTAGCGGATGCCGTGCTCGTCGCAGAACGCGCAAAGCTCGTCGAGCGTGCGCACCACGGCGCGCAGCCGCGTGTAGGTGTCGGGATCCAGGCCGTAGAGGTTGACGTGGATCGTGAAGCCGAGATCCGGATCGCCGAGCGTGTGCTCGACGGCGGGGATCACCAGGGCGCGGTCGGCCTCCGGCAGCTCGCGCACCAGCGCGGCCCAGCCGGCCATCGTGTCGTGGTCGGTCAGCGTGAACCAGTCCAGCCGCCGCTCGGGATCGGGATGCCCCAACGCGGCCTCGAAGAGCGCGCGCGGGTGCAGCGCCGCGAGGTCGGGCACGTCGAACGAGAACGACGAATGGACGTGGAGGTCCGCTTTCCTGAAGGTGTCGCGCATGGGGCCTCAAGCTAAGCCGGTTCGGGCGGGGCGCCAGGAATTTTACCGGCGGTAAATAAAAACGCCACCGCTGCAACGTGTTGAACCCGTTCTACGCAGACCGGGTCGGTCGGTTCCCCTCCCCGCAGGGCGGAAGCTGCAATTCCCTGATCCTGTGCTCGATGCGCGCGACGGCGCTCCCGTCGACGACCCCGAGCCGGGCCTCGGCCAGGGCCTTCTGACACGGCCGGCGTTCCCTGAGCAGGTCGAGCGCCGTCCCGGCCAGCTCCCGCGGTCCGACCTCGGGCACGACCGCCAGGATCTCGGCGCGCGACGGCGCCAGTTCCCGCGGCCAAGCCTCGTCCCGGGAACCGCGGGCCAGCACCACGGGAGTGTCGAAGAGCAGGGCCTCCCAGAACACGCCCGAGAGATCGCCGACCACCGCGTGCGCCTCGGCGACGTGGACGAAGGACCGGCCGTCCGGGTCCAGCGTCCGGGCGCCGATCGCCCGCGCGCAGCGTTCGATGTCCCGGGACGTGGACAGCGGATGCGGAGCGAGCACGAGTTCCGCGTCGCGGGACAGCCGCCGCAGCGGCTCGCGCCAGCGGCGCGACATCAGCAGA
>DYDD01000154.1:6869-6971 GCA_020718045.1 Fibrobacter sp.
GCCCCAGGTCGGCAGCAACAGGATCCGCGGGCGGCCGGCCGGCGGCGGGTTCGTGAACGACCCGCCCGCCTGCAGGAAGCCGTCGCAGTGCAGGTAGGCGTC
>DYDD01000155.1:0-409 GCA_020718045.1 Fibrobacter sp.
CTGGAGAAACCCGGCTGCCTGCCCCTGCTGCTGGACGGGGGGCACCGCACGCCTCGGCAGCCGCCGCACGCGCCCCCGCCGGACACGCTGCGCTGGCGACCGTTGCTCCCCGCGCTCGTGGGCCGCCGGATCCTGATCGACCCGCACGGCGACGCGGCGGAGCCCGACGGCCAAGCCCCGCTGGGTACGACGGGCCGGGAACTGAACCTGGCCGTGGCGGAACGCCTGGCGGATCTGCTGCGCGGAGCCGGCGTCGAAGCGCACCTGACCCGCCGCGGCGAGGAGTGGGTGCCGCCGGAAGCGAAGATCCTGCAGGCGAACGCGCTGGGCGCCGAGCTGTTCCTGACCCTGCGCCGCTCTCCCGACGGCGGCTGGAGCCTCGCCCATCACCCCGGCAGCGTCGGCGGCG
>DYDD01000155.1:431-753 GCA_020718045.1 Fibrobacter sp.
GGCGATGCTGCCCGCGCCCGACGACGCCCTTCCCGCGACGATCTCGGAGTCCTACGGCTACCTGCTGCGGCAGACCGCCTGCCCCGCCGTGGAGGTGTCGCTGCCCCTGCCGGCGACGGTCGCCGACGAGGAGCGCTGGCGCGCGCCCGCCCACCAGGCGTCCGTCGCCGCGTCGGTGTTCGGCGCCGTCGCCGCCTGGTTCGCCGGCCACGAACTGCTCGCCGACGTGAAGGACCCGCGCGATCTGCTGCGCGATCACCCGTCGGCGGCGCGCCTCGCCGACGGGGCGGCCTGGATGCGCGTCGACGGCAACTGGCTCTGG
>DYDD01000155.1:825-7029 GCA_020718045.1 Fibrobacter sp.
GGTGCACGTCGGCGGCAAATGGGAGCTCCTGGTCGCGGGCACCGACGGGACCGGTCTGCCGGCCGTGCGGTCGCTCTGGTCCGGGTCGTCGCGATGACCGATCAGGACCGGCGCCGCCGCGCGCGCGACCACGACCTGCGGCGGCGCTACGGCGCCGCGGCCGTCGCGGCCGCGCTCGTGCTGCTGGTGCTGGCCCTGTGCGGACCGGACCGGGAACGGGTGCGCGAACGCTGGGACTTCGCGGGCGCGCCGGGACCGCTGAAGATCATGCCGCAGATCTCCATCGACGACGGCAGCGATCCCGCGCACCAGGAAGCCGTGCGACTGGCCAGACTCGCCACGCCGCCGGTTCCGGATTACGTCGTCGAGCCGGACGAGCGGGGCGCGCAGCCGGTCAACGTCGCACCGCCCCCGACCCCGCCCGCGCCCGACGCCGAGCTGGAGGCCGATGTCGTCGACCTGCGCGACACCGTCGAGCTGAACCTGCCCACGCCGACCAACCCCTGCTTCCACCTGCTGCGGCAGATCTACCCGCGCTACCCCGCCGACGCTTCGCCCCTGGACCGGTCGGCGCCCGTGCTGACGGTCAAGGCCGCCTTCTTCGTCGGCCCCGACGGCACCGTGCAGGGCTCCTACGTCCTGGAGTCCGACGCCGGTCCGGAGTTCGCCGCCGTCGTGCTGAAGGCCGTCGACCGCTGGCTCTACGACCCGGATTTCGCCGCCTGCTCGGATCCCGCCGGGTTCTGGAACGTGCTGACCGTGACGTTCCACAACCCCCGGGTTCTGGACTGATGATTGTCCCTGCCCATGCTGTGATGCGACTTGGATCCTCACATCCTGCCGAGACAGGGGGCGCGCTCAGGGCACCTCGTGTGCCCTGAGCGTTTGGCCTTCCGGCCCCTCCGCCATCCTGGCTGCGGGGCCTGCAGGACACCCCTGTCTCGGCAGGATGTGAGGATCCAAGTCGAACAGCAGCATGGGCATGGGCAGGGACAATTTCACGGCCAGAACGAACAGCATCAAGGCGATGGGGAGGGACAATCTGCATGCCGGAACCGATGATCAATCCGTGGGGGGGCGTTCGGCTCCGGGAAGGGGATGATCACGCCGTCTTGGATGGTGCGCATCGCGGCGGGCAGTTCTTCGGTCTGCCAGTCGGTGGCGCGCAGGCGCGATAGGCGGGCGCGGAGAGCGGCGGCGAGATCGGACGGGGTGGTGGCCCCGCATTCGCCCAGGGTGTCGAACAGCAGCATCGCGCCCAGGAAGGCCTGGCGAGCTACGGACGTGGCCTCGGGCGGCCGCCCCTGTCCGTCCCACAGCGCGTCGAAACGCGCCGGCCAGCCGTCCCCGCCGTCGTTCGCTTCGCCCGGGAAGGCGAGGCGTGGCAGCGCCACCCCGAGTGCGGCGGCCGTCGCGGGCGCGCTCCAGCTGCGGGGGCCCAGGATCAGGACGCCGGTCGCGGCCAGATCCGCCAGCGCGTCGAGGGGTGGCAACCGCTGCAGGTCCGCCGGCAGGTAGAGGGCTTCCGGACCGGTAGCAGCCAGTCCGCGCACCAGTTCCGCGGCGGCGGCGGCGGCGGTCGGGATGGCTTCGGCGGCGACCAGGGTCCCGCCGCGCTCGATCGCCTCGGTCGCGAACAGCTCGTAGAGCCGCAGCCCGGCGGGGTCGTCCGGATACAGCACCGCCACGCGCGACAGGTGCTGCGACTCGACCGCGAAGCGGGCCGCCAGCCGCGCCTCGGCGCCGCCGTCGTCCCCGGTGGCGAACACCCACGGTCCCAGGTCCTCAAGCGCGAGCTCGGTGGGCGTGGGCGAGACCAGGGGCAGCCCCGCTTCCCCGGCGACCAGCGCCGCAGCCGCCGTCGGGGAACCCAGCAGGGCGCCGATCAGGGCGATCGGGGGTTTCTCGGCCAGCAGCCGTCGCGCGGCGAGCGCGGCCGCGACCGGGTCGGTCCCCGAGTCGTGTGCGGTCAAGGTGTACTGGCGCCAGCCGCGCCGCCCCGCCTCGTCGCGGGCGAGGCGCACCCCGTCGTAGTAGGCGTTGCCCAGGACGGTGTGCCGGCCGGTCAGCGGGCAGAGCACGGCCACGTGCTGCGGGTCGACGCCGGCGGGCCCCGGCTGCAGCGGACGCTCGGCCAGCACCGCCGCCTCGGGGTCGCGCAGCAGGGCTTCGGCCTTCGACGTCCAGGCGTCGGCGGGGGCTTCGCTTCGCAGGACGGCCACGGCATCGCGCGCCTCGCCGTCACGGCGTTCGGCCAGCAGCTTGCCGGTCCAGAGGTAGCCCAGCAGCGGGCGGGTGCCGGAACCCGGGTGGGATGCACGCAGGACGCCGAGGGCGTCGGCGGGCAAGGCGGCGGCGGCGGCGGACAGCCGCGACCCCGCGTCCTCGCGGGCGGACGCCGTGGCGGCGCGGTCGTAGAGCAGGACGAGGGCCTCGGCGGCGCGGGGGGCATCCCCCGCCTCCCGCAGGAGATCGGCCCGCAGGTCCAGGAGCGCGGCCGCTCCCGGCGCGTCGGGTCGGGATGCCAGGAACTCGCCCGTCAGCTTGAGGGCTTCGCCAGTGTCGTGCAGGCGGTGCGCGGAGAGGGCGGCCAAGCACGTCGCCTCGTCCAGGCGCGGGAAACCCTGGTAGCGGTCGATCAGCTCGTGACCCAGCGCGAGGGCGGCGCGGTCGTTGCCGAGGCCGTGCTCCTCCTGCTGGCGCGCGAACAGGCGCCCGGCCAGATCGCGCTCGGTCTTCGAGAGGGAACGCCCGGTGCGGTCGGCGCCGCCACCGCCGGCGCAGGCACCCGCCACGACCACCAGGCCCCAGACCAGGATCCGACCCCAGCGACGACTGCGCTCCAACACGTCTTGCCTCCCGGCGTGGGCCGCGGCCGCGCCGCGCGCGCGGCCCCGTTGCCGCTGCGCCGCAGTCATAACACAGCGGGGGAGCGCTGGCAACGCTCCCCCGCCGTCCGCCGCCACGCCGTTCAGCGGGGCTGCGTGCTCAGTTCCTGGATGGAGCGCGGCGCCTTGAAGTCGACCTTGCCCAGGTTGTCCAGCATGAACTGGGCCTGCTCCCGCACCTCGCTCTGCGGGTAGAGGTCGATCGTCTGCTGCAGGTAGCGCCGGCACCGGTACATGTCGCCGGTGGCGTCGAGGTACAGGTTGGCCTTCATGAACAGCGCCATCGGCGCTTCCTTGCTGTCCGGGTAGTCCTCGAGCAGCGTGTCGTAGAGCTCCAGCTTGCGCTCGAATTTCGCGGCGAGCATGGCGAGCTTCAGCAGCTCCGCGGCGGAGCGGCCGTTGCCGGGACGGTACTCGCCGAAATACTCAACGGGCGCCTGCTTCAGGCTGGTCGCCAGGAACTCGTCCTTGGCCGCCTGCTGGAGCCCGGGCATGAGCTGGTCGACGATGCGGGTCTTCACCTCGGCGAGCGAGAGGGTCCGCGCCGGCTGCCGCTCCAGGATCTCGACGATGTGCCAGTGGCTGCCGATCTTCGTGGACGGGTGCAGGCCGAAGTCCCAGTCGAAGACGACCTCGCTGAACTCCTTGCCGTAGGCCAGCGCGCCGATGTAGCCGCCGCGGTTGAACCAGCCCAGCAGTCCCTCGTCCCTGATCGACAGCGGATTGCGCGACATCTCGGCCACGATGTAGGGGAAGGCCCGCCCCTTGCCCTCGGCCTGCAGGCGGGCCCAGGCGGCGTCGGCTTCCGCTTTCGTGTTGCACTGGATGTGGCGGGCCTGCACCGTGGCCGCGACCTGGTAGTAGATCGCCTTGTTGAGTTCGTACTCCTGCTGGATCTGCTCCGGCGTCGGCTCCAGGTCCTTCCAGAGCACCTTCTCCTTGAAGGCGTCGATCAGGGTCGTGCGCCGCTGGGTGATCATCTGCTGCACGACGTCCGGATGTTTCGTCGCGTCGGAGGCGAGCGCGCCCTGCGCCAGCAGCAGCTCCCCGACCAACAGCCGCAGCAGCTGCCGTTGCTCGGCCGGGTCGGCGTACTGCGCCTTGAGGTCGTCGGGCATCTCCTTCAACCTGAGGTCGAGGTCGCCCTGCGTGATCTCGACGCCTCCCACACGGGCGACGACCGGCGAGGAGTCCTTCTGCCCGTTTCCGAACAGGTCGCCCTTCGCGGAGACGCCCGGGGACGAATTGCCGCTGCAGGACGCCAGCGTCAGCGCGCTCGCCGCCAGCAGGGCGGCACCGGCGCAGCGGCGCACGATCGAGGGGGTGGTCATGGTGGCGTGCTCCCGTTCTGTTGCGTGGCCATCGTTCGGGGCGGGTCGTCGACGCCCGTCGCCGCGGAGCGGGCGGGGACGACCGGGACGGACGAAGGGCCGGCGGCGCATGCCCCGGCCCCCGCCTCGATGATTCAGGCTCCGTCGGTGCGATCGGGCAGGGACGGTTCCCGCATGCTCGTCCTCACCTGGCTGGGCCGCCCGGCCGTCAGGATTCCGCCTTCACCACCCAGACCTTGATCGGGACCTCGACCTCGGCGTGGAGCCGCAGCGGGACCGTGTAAACCCCGAGCTGCTTGATCGGTTCCGCGAGCAGGATCTGCTTGTGGTCGACCTCGCGGCCCTGGGCGGCCAGGGCCTGCGCGATCTCGCGCTCGCCGACCGAGCCGTAGAGGCGCTCTTCCTCGGAAGCCTGCACGGCGATCGTGCAGGACACGTCGGCGAAGCCGGACGCCAGCTCCTGGGCGGCCCGGCGCGCCTTGGCGGAGCGCTGGTCGTCCCAGCGCGCGTCTTCGGCGAGGCGGCGGCGGTTGCTGTCGTCGGCGACGACGGCGATGCCGCGGGGGACCAGGTAGTTGCGCGCGTAGCCGCGCGCCACGTTCACGGTCTCGCCGGCGTCGCCGAGGTTGTCGGTCTTCTTGATCAGGATGACGTCCATGGCTTTGTCTCTTTCTCGCTGACTCGTTCCCGCTGGCTCGTTCCCTCTGACGCGTGCCTGCTGTCGAGGCGGCCGTCGTCGGCGCGCCGGCGCGGCGCGCAGTCGGCGACGGGGCCTAGCGGAAGTATTCCTTCACGAACGGGACCAGGGCGATCTGACGCGACCGCTTCACGGCCGCCGCCAGCATGCGCTGGTGCTTGGGGCAGGTCCCCGTGTTGCGACGCGGCGAGATCTTGCCGCGCTCCGTGGTCATCTTGCGCATGAGGTCCACGTCCTTGTAGTCGATGGCGACGTAGCCCTCCGTGCAGAAGAAGCACTTCTTCTTCTTCGGCGGACGCTTCTTCTTTTCCTTCACCGGTCGCTTGGCCATGCGTCACTCTCCTTGCTCGGGGCCGGCTCCTGGCCGGCCGCGGTGGCTGTCGTCTCAGTCGTCCGCCGTTTCGTGCTCGGGGCTCTCGACGGCGGCGAAGCGGGGGGAACGGGAGGTCGCCGCGGAGGCGATCCGGCGCTTCTCGGCCATGCTGACCTCGTTGCGCTCCTTCCACTCCTCATCCACGACGATCAGGTGACGCAGGATCTTGTGGTCGAGCCGGAACTCCGTGTCCATCGGCGCGATGGCGTCGCCGCCGCACCGGAACCGCAGGTGCATGTAGTTCCCGCGGGTCTCGTGCTGGATCTGGTAGGCCAGCTGGCGCACGCCCCAGTGATTGCGCTCGGTGATGGCGCCCTCGTGCTGCTCGACGAACGCCTGGACCTTCGCCACGCGCGCCTCGAGCTCGACCTCGGGCTCGTCGGCCTGCAACACGAAGATGATCTCGTACTTCTTCAACGCTTGGACCTCCCCTCGGACTGACGGCCCGAAATCACTCCGCCGGGGACCGGGAACCGGTCCGGGGCGGTGTCCCGGGCAGGGTTGGATCGCGCGGACTGGCCGCGCCCTGTGCTGTGGCGTCCTGATCCCGGCCTGCGGACAAGGACGCTGCCGACCGTCGAAACGACCGGCCGCCAATGATAGCCGCTCCGCTCCCCCGACGCAAGCCCGCGAAGTCGAGCGGCGGGTTCAGGCACGGCCGCCCCGACGGTTGTGCCGTCCGGCGGCAGCCTCGAGGCCATGCTCCAGCCAGGTCAGCAGGACCTCGCAGGCGTCCTGGACCAGATCCTCGGCAGCGGCCAGTTCCGCGGCGGTGAGCTCCGCGAGGACGTAATCCGCCCAGTCCGCCGGCGGGATGCCCGTGTCGCTGCCGTCCACGCCCAGCCGCAGCCGGGGGAACCGCGTGCCGCCGAGGGCTCGCTCCAGCGACTCCAGACCCCGGTGGCCGCCGTCGCT
>DYDD01000156.1 GCA_020718045.1 Fibrobacter sp.
GGCGACCCCGCCGCGACCACCGAGGCCGGCGCCGCCACGCGCGCCGCGGCTCCCGGGGCGGAGGCCGCGCGATGAGGCTCGTCAGCGGCGCGATCCGCAAGTACCCGATGATCTTCGCCTTCATGGCGATCATCACGATCGTGGGCGTCAAGAGCTACCTCGAGCTGCCGCGCGAGTCGAGCCCCGACGTCAAGATCCCCTTCGTGATGGTGATGACGCCCTACACGGGGTCCGGCCCCGAGGACATCGAGAACCTCATCACGCGCAAGCTCGAGCGCGAGCTCAAGGGCCTGGCCGATCTCAAGGAGATGACCAGCACCTCGGTCGAGGGGGTCTCGACCATCGTGCTGGAATTCACCACCGATGTGGAGATGAGCGACGCCCTGCAGAAGGTGCGCGACCGCGTCGACCTGGCCAAGCCCGAGCTGCCCGACGACCCGCGCGACGACATGATGATCGTGGAGCTCAGCTCCTCGGACTGGCCCATCGTGCAGATCAACCTGGCGGCCGACTACGACCCCGCGCTGCTGAAGCAGGCCGCAGAAGACCTGCAGGAGGCCTTCGAACAGGTGCGCGGCGTGCTGGAGGTGAAGCTGACCGGCGGCGTGGAGCACGAGGTGCGCGTGGACGTCGATCCCGAGCGCCTGCGCTTCTACAACCTGAGCCTGCAGGACGTCCAGGACGCCATCGCCCTGCAGAACGTGACCATCCCCGGCGGCAAGCTGTCCCTGGGCACCTACGACTACCAGGTGAGCGTGCCGGGCGAGGTCGATCGCGCCGAGGAGATCCTCGGCTTCGTGCTCAACCTGGGCCTGCCGGATCCCGTCTACGTCCGCGACGTGGCCGAGGTCAGCTTCGGCATCAAGGACCGCGAGAGCTTCTCGCGCGTCAACGGCAAGGAGGCCGTGATCCTCACGGTCACCAAGCGCAGCGGCGAGAACATCATCGACATCGTCGACGAGATCAAGACGGTGCTCGAGCGCGAGCGGCCGCGGCTGCTGGCGGGCACCGAGGTGAGCCTGGTCGGCGACCAGTCCAAGGACATCCGCGACATGGTCCGCGAGCTGGAGAACAACATCATCAGCGGCCTGATCCTGGTGGTGCTGGTGCTGCTGCTGTTCATGGGCTTCACCAACGCCCTGTTCGTGGGCACGGCGATCCCGCTCTCGATGCTGCTGACCTTCATCGCGCTGCGGGCGCTGGGCATCACCCTGAACATGGTGGTGCTGTTCTCGCTGATCCTGGCGCTGGGCATGCTCGTGGACAACGGCATCGTGATCGTGGAGAACATCTACCGCCAGCGCGGCAAGGGGAAGGACCCCGAGGAGGCCGCCGTCTACGGCGCTTCTCAAGTGGCCGCCGCGGTCACCTCCTCGACCCTGACCACGGTGGTCGCCTTCGCGCCGATGATCTTCTGGCCGGGGATCATGGGCGAGTTCATGAAGTACCTGCCGATCACGGTCATCATCTCGCTGCTGGCGTCGCTGCTGGTGGCGCTGGTCTTCAACCCCGTCATGTGCGCGCGGTTCATGCAGCCGCCGCGGCCCCGCGGCGGGCGCGAAGGCGTCGGCGACCGCCTCATGCGGTACGGCCTGGAGACGTACGAACCCACGCTGCGCTGGGCCCTGCGCCGCCCCGTGGCGGTGATGGGCGGCATGACTGCCCTGCTGATCGGCACCATGATGTTGTTCGGCGTCTTCAACCACGGCGTCGAGCTGTTCCCGGACGTCGACCCCCGCCTGGCCTATGTCTCGATCACCGCGCCCTCGGGCACGCGGGTCGAGGTCAGCGACGCCTACACCGCCGAGGTGGAGGCGAAGGTCGCCGCGCTGCCCGACCTGAAGGCCTTCACCGGCCAGGTCGGCGCCGAGAGCGGTTTCGCCTCGAGCAGCCAGGCCCCGGCCAACAAGTCGCTGGTGACGATGGAGTTCATCGACCAGGAGGAGCGCGCGCAGTCCTCCCGCACGTCGATCCAGCAGCTGCGCGACGCGCTGCGCGACTTCACCGGCGCGCGCCTGGTCATCGACAAGCAGGAGGAGGGCCCGCCCACCGGCAAGCCCGTCAACATCGAGATCTCCGGCGACGACTTCGCGGTCCTGGGCGACCTGGCCGCCACGGTCAGGGAGCGCATCCGCGGCGTCGAGGGTCTGGTCGACGTGATCGACGACTACGACCGCAACCTCCCGCAGATCGTGGTGCGCCAGGACGTGGACAAGGCCGGGCGCTTCGGCCTGCGGACTGTGGACGTCGCCGGCACCGTGCGCACCGCCCTGCACGGCGCCGAGACGGCCAAGTTCCGCGCCGGCGAGGACGAGTACGACATCCGCGTGCGTGTGCAGCAGCCGTTCCGGCAGAAGGTCGAGGACCTCGAGGGCATGACCGTGTTCTACGAGGGCCAGCAGATCCCGCTGTCGGCCTTCGCCACCGCCGAGTTCAAGACGGGCCTGGCCGCGATCACCCGCATCGACGGCGAGCGCGTGGTGACGGTCTCGGGCGACGCCGCCGCCGGCTACAACGGCAACGCCCTGCTGGCCCAGGTGCAGCAGCGACTGGCCGGCCTGACGCTGCCGCCGGGGTACGGCCTGAGCTACACCGGCGAGAGCGAGGATCAGCAGGAGGCGCAAGCCTTCCTCAGCGACGCCTTCGGCCTGGCCGTCATGCTCATCTTCCTGGTGCTGATCAGCGAGTTCAGCTCGGTGACCACGCCGCTGGTGATCCTCTTCAGCGTGATCCTGTCGCTGATCGGCGTCATGATGGGCCTGATGTTCACCGGCACGCCCTTCGGCATCATCATGACCGGCGTGGGCGTGGTGTCGCTGGCCGGCGTCGTGGTCAACAACGCCATCGTGCTGCTGGACTACGTGGGCAAGCTGCGCGAGCGCGGCATCCCGACGGGGGAGGCCCTGGTCCAGGCCGGCCTGACCCGTTTCCGGCCCGTGATCCTGACCGCGGTGACCACCATCCTGGGCCTGATCCCCCTGACGACCGGCGTGTCGGTCGACTTCTTCAGCTTGTTCAAGGGGGACTGGGGCCGCGTGGTGACCTTCGGCGGCGAGTCCAGCGCCTGGTGGGGCCCGATGGGCGTGGCCGTGATCTGGGGCCTCGGCGTGGCCACCTTCCTGACCCTGGTGGTGGTGCCGGTGATGTACTCGCTGCTGGACCAGACGAAGCGTCGGCTGCGGGCCCTGCTCGTCGGCTGGTGGTGGGACCGCCGGCACGGGCGCGGCGAGGGCTACTGAGCCGCAGCCGACCGCTGAAAGCAGAGGGGCGCGTCCCGCGGGGCGCGCCCCTCCGATCCCGACAAACCACCGCTGGCGCGAACCGCATTTCGACGCTAGGTTTCCCCCCCATGACGCCGACCAACCACACTCCCGGCCTGCTCGACGCCCGCGGCGTTGCCGTCGTCCCCGGACCCTACTTCCGCGTGGCCTCGCTGGTGCCGAGCCTGACCGACACCGTCTTCGGCCTCGGCCGCGGCGACAGCCTGGTGGCCCGGACCGCCTACTGCGAGGAGCCGCACGGCCTGGTCGCGCGCGTGCCCGCCTGCGGCGGCACCAAGAACCCGCGCCTCGACGACATCCTCGCGCAGCGGCCGGACCTCGTGCTGGCCTGCCTCGAGGAGAACAAGACCGCCCACCTCGAGGCGCTCGCCGCGGCTGGCGTGCCGGTGTTCGCGGTGATGCCGCGCAGCCTGGACGACGTCGACGTGCTGCTGAAGGACCTGGGCATCCTGCTCGACGCCGGGGATGCCGCTCAGGCCGCGCGCGCGGCCCTGGCCGCCGCCCGCACCGACGTCGCGGCCGCGCGGGGCGGGCGCCCGCCCGTCGCCGCGGCGACCCTGATCTGGAAGGACCCCTGGATGGCCGCCGGCGGTTCGACCCACATCGACGCGGTCATGGCCGAGGTCGGCCTGCGCAACGTCTATGGCGGGCACGAGGACTACCCGTCCACGACCCTGGACGAGCTGGCGGCCCTGGGGCCGGCGCTGGTCCTGCTGCCCGACGAGCCCTACCACTTCACGAAGCGCGACGCCGTCGCCGTCTCCGAAGCCCTGCTCCTGGCCGGTTCCGAGCGCTGCCCCCGCGTGCCCGGCAAGCTGCTGAGCTGGTACGGCACCCGCACGGCGGGTTCGCTGCGCGAGCTGCAGCGGCTGCTGGGCCGCGTCGCCCCGGCCGCGCCCGCCTCGACGGCGGGCTGAGCGCCGGCGGAGGCCACCCTTGCACTGGACGGAATTCCTCGGCTACGCGGCCTCGGCGCTGGTGGCGCTCTCGCTCACCATGGGCTCGCTGGTCAAGCTGCGCGTGATCAACCTGGTCGGCGCCGTGTTGTTCGCCGCCTACGGCGCCCTGCTGGGCGTGTGGCCGGTGCTGCTGGTGAACGCGTTCATCGCCGTGGTGAACGTGGTGTACCTGGTGCAGCTGCTGAACCGCCGCCCGGACTACTTCCAGCTCATGCCGATGCGGGACCGCGACAACCCCTTCCTGCGCCGCTTCCTGGAGTTCCACGCGCTGGACGTGCGCCGCTTCTTCCCGGGCTTCGATCTCGACCACCTGCAGAACCCCACCATCGTCTTCATCCTGCGCAACATGGTGCCGGTGGGGGTGCTGGTCTGCTCGCCGGATTCGCCGGGCACGCTGCGCATCGACCTGGACTACGTCCTGCCTCCCTGGCGCGACCTGCGCTGCGCCCGCTATTTCTACCGTGAATGGGGCCCGGTCCTGGCCGACAACGGCTTCCGCCGCTTCGTGGCCCACACCGAGGCCGGGCTGCACCGCAACTACTTGCGCCGCATGGGGTACCGTCCGGACGGCGAGCGCGGGGAGGGCTGGTACGCCCGCCCCGTCCTGGGCGCCTGATTTCCCACTCGATTTCTATGTAATTGGTCTATCAATCATGAAGATGCGATGGTTATGTCTTGATTTTCCGCCCCCCGGGTTCCTCTATTTGATCGTCCGCGGTTGATATCGTCACAACAGGACGGTCCAAACATGAAGCGATGCCTGATCCTCCCTTGCACGGCGCTGCTGCTCTGGGCGAGCCTGCTCATGCCTGCCGGTCCGGCCCTCGCCTTCACGGCGAACGACTGCGCCGACTGCCACACCGGCTCCGGAGGGGACCCCGCCGAGGTCAACGCCGAGTCCATGGCCGGCAGCGTCCACGACGGTTTCGAGTGCACGGACTGCCATGCCGGCATCACGGAGCTGCCCCACGACACCCTGTCGCCGGTCGACTGCGGCGGTTGCCACGGGGACGAGGCGGCCACCTACCAGGTCCACGGCCGCGGCGTGGTCGGCAAGTCGCCCTACATCCCGTTCTGCAAGGACTGCCACGGCACGCACGACATCCTGCCCTCGTCCGACCGGCACGCCCTGACCAACCCGATGAACCTGCCGACGACGTGCGGCAAGTGCCACGAGGATTCGACCCTCGTCGCCGAGATCAACATCAAATTCAAGCACCCGATCCGCGTGTACAGCGAGAGCGTGCACGGCCGGGCGACGGCCGGCGGCGTCCACCAGGCGGCGAGCTGCAACGACTGCCACAGCACCGGCGGCACCGCCCACATGATCCTGCCGCCGAGCGACATGCGCTCGACCATCGCCCACTTCAACATCCCGACCACCTGCGGCAAGTGCCACGGCGCCATCTCGCAGGACTACTGGGAGGGCATCCACGGCCAGATCACCGCCCGCGGCGAGGTGGACACACCGGTCTGCACCACCTGCCACGGCGAGCACGGCATCCTGCCCACCGACGACCCCCGCTCGCCGGTCAGCCCCAACCGCATGGCCGAGGCGACCTGCACACCCTGCCACGAGTCGGCGACCCTGAACGAGAAGTACGACCTGCCGACCGGCCGCCTGCAGTCGTTCGTGGACTCCTACCACGGGCTGAAGAGCAAGGCCGGCGACAAGATGGTGGCCAACTGCGCTTCCTGCCACGGCGCCCACCTGATCCTGCCCTCGGCCGACCAGCGCTCGTCGGTCAACCAGGCCAACCTGCAGAAGACCTGCGGCAACTGCCACCCCGGCATCACCGCCGATGTCGCCAACCAGTCGATCCACGAGTCGGCCACCGGCCACCGGACGGGCCTGGCCCACGTCATCCAGGTCATCTACATCACGCTGATCGCGCTGGTGATCGGCGGCATGACGCTGCACTGGCTGATCGACCTGATCCGCCAGATCTACCGTGTGATCCACGAGAAGCCCCAGGTCCGCCGCATGGATCCCAACGAGGTGTTCCAGCACACGGTGCTGGCCGTCTCCTTCTCCGTGCTGGTGGTCACCGGCTTCTCGCTGCGGTTCTACGACTCTTGGTGGGGCTCGCTGCTCTTCGGCCGCGAGGGCGGCTACGCCGTGCGCGGCTACATCCACCGCGGCGCCGCCGTGGTCATGATCCTCGGCGCCGTCTACCACGCCATCTACCTGCTGACGCCGCGCGGCCGCGAGTTCCTGCGCGGCATGATGCCCAACTGGGACGACGCGAAGCAGCTGCTGCAGCGCACGAGGTACAACCTCGGCCTCAGCCGGGAGTCGCCGCAGTTCGGCCGCTTCACCTACGTGGAGAAGGCGGAGTACTGGGCCCTGATCTGGGGTACTGTCGTGATGGTGCTGACCGGGTTCGCGCTCTGGTTCGACAACACCGTCACGCACTGGTTCCCCAAGGGCACCATGGACGTCATCCTGGTCGTCCACTACTACGAGGCCTGGTTGGCCTTCCTGGCCATCCTGATCTGGCACATGTACTCGACGGTCTTCATGCCGGGCGTCTACCCGATGAATCCGTCGTGGATCACCGGCCTGATGCCGCAGCGCATGTACGAGCACGAACACCCGGCGGTGAAGCTGGTCGAGCAGCGCCACACGGTGCGCACGCGCGTGTCGGCGGACGAGCCGGTCATGGACGGGCGCGAGAAGGTGGAGCCGGGCACGCCGCGTC
>DYDD01000157.1 GCA_020718045.1 Fibrobacter sp.
ACCCCGCCGCCGCGTCGCGCGACCGCCGCCCTGGTCGCCGGCGACAAGAAGGCGCGCGGCGGCGAGGTGCGTTGGGTGCTGCCGCTGCGGATCGGCGCGGTGGACATCGACGCGCGCGTCGGGCTGGACGACATGCTGGCGGCGCTCTCGGGCTAGGCACGTCCGGAACCGGTCGCGCGAAGGGCCACCCCGGCGGGGTGGCCCTTCCTCGTGCCCGCGGCGCGCCGCGCGCTACTTGGCCAGCACCAGTTTGGCCGAGCGCTGCTCCCCGCCCGCCGCGACCCGCAGCAGGTAGACGCCCGCGGCGGCGGCGCCGCCGTCCTCGTCGCGCCCGTCCCAGACCGCCTCGTGCCGGCCGGCGGCCAGGTCCGCGTCCGCGAGGGTGCGCACGCTGCGGCCTCGCATGTCGTAGATCCGCACCTCGACGCGGCCGGCGCGCGGCACGTCGAAGCGGATCGTGGTGCGCGGGTTGAACGGGTTGGGGACCACGTCCGCGATGGCCAGCGCGCGCGGTGCGTCGCCGGCGGCGGTGGCGCCCGATGTCACCATCGCCGAGTACCCGCCGACGTGGCCGTCCTGGTCCACCGCCACCACCAGGAAGCAGCCGTCGGAGAGCGCCGAGGCGAAGGCGTGGTCGGGGTGCGCGACGACGCCGGCCACGTGGGCGGCGCCCGGCTGCGTCGCCGCGTCCGGCAGGCGGTAGACGACGTAGTGGTCGACGTCCGGTTCGGCGTTGGGCGCCCAGTCGAGCGAGATGCCCGTCAGCGTCTGCCAGTTCAGGCTGAGCTGGGCGACCGCCGCCGGGGCGACCGGCGTGCAGCCGGGTCCGCCGAACGCGCCGATGTCGGCCCGCGAACCGTCGGGATCGAGGCAGGCAGGGTCGGGATCGCCGCGGTCCAGGCAGGGCGAGTGCAGGGCCAGCGCGTGGTCCCCGGCCGCCGCGGCGCAGAAACCCGGCTCGGCCAGGATGTCGTGGGCGCCGCCCGTCAGGCCGACGTAGTCGCCGCCCGGGTTGTCCCACAGGACGTTGTGGTCGCCCGCGAAGCTGGCGGCGCTGCCCGCCATGCCGCCGTGCGCGTTGCCGGCGACGACGCTGTTGCGCAGGACCGCCGAACCGACGCCGGTCAGGAAGACGCAGCCGAAGCCGGTGCCTGCGCTGTCGAGCAGCAGCGTGTTCTCGAGCCGGACGACGGGTGACGAATTCACCGCGAGGGTCGCGCCGAGCACGCCGGCGGCGTTGCCCGTGAAGACGGCGTTGCGCACGTCGAGGTCGGCCCCATCGATGTTCACGGCGCCGCCGCGGTCGATCCGGGCCGAGTTGTCGTCGTAGAGGCCGCCCTCGACGACGAGGCTGCCGCCCACGATGTGGAAGGCGCCGCCCCGGGCGTCCGCGCGGTTGCCGACGGCGGTGACGTCCCGCGCGACCACCGTCGAGCCGCTCGCCGACAGGGCCGCCCCCGCCGCGCAGCGGCGGTTGCCCGTGAAGGTCTCGCCGATCAGGTCCAGCCGGCTGTCGAGGGCGTAGACGCCCGCGCCCTCGTGCCCGGCGACGCTGTCCATGCAGGCGTTCTGCAGGTACCGGTTGCCGGTCAGCACCGCGCCGTCGGCGTTGATCAGGGCCACGGCGCCCCCCAGATCGGCCCGGTTGCCCTGGAAAACGCAGCCCTCGATGCGGGGCGCGCCGTTGACGACGATGATGGCGCCGCCCGCCCCGTCGCCGTTGAAGGGGTTGGCCGTGTTGTCCGTGAACACGCAGTCCCGGATGGTGGGCGAGGAACCGTTGATGTAGATGGCCCCGCCGTGGCGGCCGAAGAACGGGACGCTGCTGATCCCGCCGACGCAGTCGTGGAACTCGAAACCGACGACGCCGGCATGGCCGTCGAGGCCGCTGGCGAAGCCCATCGCGCTGTCGATCGACTGCAGGCGCGTCGCGCCCGGCGAGGGATCGCGAGCGGTGAAGGCCGGGTTCCAGCCGCCGATGACGGTGGTCGGCGTGGTGACGAACACGCGCTCGGCATAGTCGCCGGCGACGACGAGCACGGTGTCGCGCCCGGTGCAGGCGGCGAGGGCGGCGGTCAGGCTGCGGGCGGCCGTGGCGACCGACTCGAAGGGCGCGACGTCGCCGCCGGACGGCGAGACGTAGCGCGTGCGGTGGCCGAGCAGCCGCAGCCGGTCCGGAGAGGTGCCGAAGCCCTGCCGCGTGTTGCCCAGCGGGACGACGCAGAACTTGAGCAGCGTCGTGGAGTGGTTCGGCAGGGTCCACAGGTAATGGCCGGTGTTGGGCACGTCGTCCGCGATCTTGGTGTCGAGGTAGCCGTCGAGGGAGGCCCAGATGTCCACCGTGGCCGCGGCGGCGCCGCTCGTGGTCCAGGCGATGTCGACCGTCTCGCCCGCCAGGTAGTCGCGGTCGTCCAGGGGGCCGAACACCGTGACGCTCGTCGGCGGCACCAGCAGGTCGATCTGGGTCGTCGAGGAGCCGATCAGCGACACCCCGTACTTGATGGTGAAGTACCCGGCCTCGCCGAAGCCGGGGCCCCAGGAGTTCTTGCAGATCCAGCCGCCGGTGCCGCCGCAGGCCCGGTCGTCCCAGCCGACGATCAGGATCAGGTGGTTCGTGTACGGCCCGACGTTCTCGGTGTAGCAGCCGGTGCCGTAGCTCGGGAAGGGCTCGTCGGCGTTGAAGGCCGAGCAGACCGGGCCGTCGAGCAGGGCGGTCTTGATCTGCGTCACGTTGTTCGAGACGTAGTGCCAGCTCGTCACGAAGCCGAAGGGCAGGTGGGCGGACTGGGTGCAGGTGCTGACGCTGCCCTCGGTGTACGGGATGTCCTCCTCGTGGACGGCCCCGTAGGTCATCGCCACGTTGTAGACGGCCGAGGCCCAGCCGCCGTCGCAGTCGGCGCCGTACGGGTTGCAGAGGATCATCTGCTGTTCCGACAGGTTCAGGTCCTGGCCGTAGAAGATCTTCAGGTGCGATTCGATCTGCCCGATCGCGGCGAAGGCCCAGCACGAGCCGCAGCCGCCCTGGTCCTTGACCGAGGTCAGGCCGTCCAGGCTCACCCAGCTGAAGTTCGACGGCAGGTCGACCTTGTCCGTCGGGTAGATCATCAGGTGATCGAGGTACTCGCGCTGGTAGTCCGGCGGCAGTTCGAAACCGTACAGGTTGGCGCGCCGCTGGGGCGTCAGGCTGTCGGTGAACGCCGTGGTCGACTCCCAGGTCGCGCCGGGCTGGGCGAAGGCCGCCCCGGCGGCGGCGATCACCAGGCAGGCGAGGGCGGCCGCTCGGGTCCTCGCGGTCACGGAAGCGCAAAAAACATTACACGGACGCATCGGCTGCCTTTCGTCCGAACCCTGTGGGTGGTGCGGGATGTCGAGTCGGCGGCGACCGAGCGCCGCTGCACCATGATACCACAGCGACCAGCCGCGAGGCAAACCCGCGCTGCGCCCCGATCCGCTTGCGGATCACAAGTTGTTTTTTTACAACTCAATACAGACCGACTGGGTCCACGTCCAGCGTGACGTCGACGGCGGTGTCGGCGGCCAGGCGGCGCCCGCGGTCGGCCAGCCAAGCCCGCTGGGCGATGGTCGTGGTCCCCTTGACCAGCAGCTGCCAGCGGACGCGGTTCTGCAGCCTGGCGAACACCGCGGGCGCCGGCCCGAGCACCTCCAGCGCAGGCGGCGCCAGGTGGGTCCGCAGCAGCTCGCCGAAACGGAGGGCCGCGTCCTCGACGTCGGCGGGGCGCCGGGCCGCGAGACCCACGCGCAGCATGCGCCGCGCCGGCGGGTAGCCGGCGGCCTCGCGCTGGGGCAGCTCCGCCGCGGCGAAGGCCGCGAAGTCGTGGCGCGACGCGGCCAGGATCACCGGGTGGTCGGGCTGCCAGGTCTGGAAGAGCACGGCGCCGGGGCTCTCGCGGCCCGCGCGGCCGGCGACCTGGGTCAGCAGCTGGAAGGCCCGCTCGTGCGCGCGGAAGTCGGGCAGCGTCAGGCCGTCGTCGGCCGCCAGGACGCCGACCAGGTCGACGCCGGCGAAGTGGTGCCCCTTGGCCACCATCTGGGTGCCGACCAGGATGTCGGCGCCGCGCGCGGCGAAGGTCGACAGGATCGCGCGGTGGCTGCCGCGGGCGCGGGTGGTGTCCTGGTCGAGCCGCAGGACGCGCGCCTCCGGGAAGTGCGCCGCCAGCGCCAGCTCGAGCCGCTCGGTCCCCGAGCCCCCGGGCAGGAACGTCGGACCGCCGCAGTCCGGGCAGGTGTCCGGTTCGCGCCGCGCGAAGCCGCAGTAGTGGCAGAGCAGCTGGCGCGGGCGCAGGTGCACCGTCAGCGCGATGTCGCAGTGCGGGCAGGCGACCGGCACGCCGCAGGACGTGCACTGCAGGACGCGGGCGAAGCCGCGGCGGTTGTAGTAGAGGATCGCCTGGCGGCCCGCGGCGAGGCACGACTCGAGCCGGGCCAGCAGCGCGTCCGAGAAGCCGTCGGACGCCGGTCCGCCGCGCATGTCGACGATCTCGACGACGGGCATCTCCCCGACCGGCCGGTCGGCGAGCAGGATCTCCCGGTAGCGGCCTTCGCGCGCGTTGCGCACCGTTTCGAGATCCGGCGTCGCGGACCCGAGCACTACGCAGGCCCCGGCCTCGCGGGCCCGCACCAGCGCCGCGTGGCGCGCGTGGTAGCGCGGTTTCTCCTCCTGCTTGTAGCTGGCGTCGTGCTCCTCGTCGACGATCACCGCGCCGAGGTCGCGCAGCGGCGCGAACAGGGCCGAGCGCGGCCCGAGCACGACCTTCAGCTCGCCCGCCGCCGCCGCCTCGTGCACGCGGCAGCGTTCGCCCGCGGACAGGCCGCTGTGCACCGTGGCCACGCGGTCGCCGAAGCGCGCCGCCACGCGCGCCTCGGTCTGCGGGGTCAAGGCGATCTCCGGCAGCAGGAACAGGGCGCTGCGGCCGCGGGCCAGCGTCTCGGCGATGACCCGCAGGTAGACCTCGGTCTTGCCGCTGCCGGTGACGCCGCGCAGCAGCAGCGCGCCGTAGCTGCGCGACTCCAGGCGGTCGACCGCCCAGGCGACGGCGCGCTCCTGGTCGGGCGTCAGGCGCACGTCGACGGCGTCGGCGAGGGGGTAGGCCGCTACGGCGCGGCGCGGCCGGGCCTTCGTGCCGGGGGCCGGCGGGTGGAACAGGGGCACGAGCTCCCCGGCCGGCAACGCGTAGTAGCCGGCCATCCAGTCCAGCAGGCGCCGGCGGTCGTCCTCGATCCGGTACGCCGCGGGGAAGCGGTCGCGCAAGTGACGCAGGCGGTGGCCGTCGATCTCCGCGACGTCGGCGGCCGCCTCGCGCACGCCGACGACCAGGCCCGTCACGGTCCGCCGGCCCAGCGGCGCCGAGACCAGGTCGCCGGGCCGCACCGGCGGTGCGGGCCAATCGTCCGGAACGCGATAGGTGAAGGTCCGGTCCAGAGGCACCGGCAGGGCGACCTCGGCCAGCGTCGCGACGGCGGCCATGCCTGGTTCCTCCGGGGAAGCGGGACGTCGGCGGGGGGAGCGTGCGCCGGGAGTCTACACGGCGCGGCGGCGCGCGTCCACGACGGCGTCCGGCCCGGGCATGGCTCCGGGCCGGTGCGTGCCGTCGCCTCTAGGTGGGGGGCGGTCAGCCGTGGCGGACGCCGAGGAAGGTCTGCACCGTGTCGACCAGCCGCTGGGGACTGAAGGGCTTGGTGATGTAGCCGTCGGCGCCGCAGTCCCGTCCGCGGGTGCGGTCCTCGCGCGAGTTGCGCGCGGTCAGCAGGACGACCGGGATGTCCTTGGTGCGCTGGTCCGCCTTGAGGCGGCGGCACGTCTCGAAGCCGTCGAGCCGGGGCATCATCACGTCGAGGATGACGAGGTCGGGCTGCTGCTCGGCGGCCAGGCTGAGCGCGGCGTCGCCGTCGGCGGCCTGCAGGACCGCGTAGCCCTCGGCGTCGAGGCTGAAGTCCAGGATGCTCAGGATGTAGGGCTCGTCGTCGACGATCAGGATCTTGCGCACGATGGTGCCTCCGTCCCTCGGGTGTCGTTCGCGGTGCGTGCCGTTCAGGTCGCGGAGCGGTCGCCGGCGACGGCGCCGACGAGCTCCCCTTCTGCGATCTCGGGTTCGCAGCCCGCCGCGGTCCTCGGCGCCGGCGGCGGCAGGGCCAGGTTGCGCGCGTGCTGCAACTCGCCGATGCGTTCGGCGTGACGCTGCGCCTCGTCCAGGAAGTTCGTCAGCGAGCGCGGGCAGAACTGGCTGCCGGCCCGCTGCTGCATCTCGGCGAGCGCCTGCTCCAGGGTCACGGCCCGGCGGTAGGGGCGGCCCTGGAGCATCGCGGTGAGGCTGTCCGCCAGCATCAGCAGCCGCGCGCCCAGGGGGATGTCCTCGCCGGCCAGCCCCCGCGGGTAGCCCGAACCGTCGTAGTGCTCGTGGTGGTGCAGGACGATGTCGTGCACCTCGCCGGGGGCGTCCAGCGACGAGATCAGCTGCAGGCTCAGGTGGACGTGCTGCTGCAGGATCTCCCACTCCTCCGGCTCGAGCGGCGGCCCCTTGTAGATGATGTCGTCGGGGATGCCGGTCAGGCCCAGGTCGTAGGTCTGCAGCGCGAAGGCCAGGCTCATCAGCTCGGGATCGGAGAGGCCCATGCGCCGGGCGGTCTCGATGCAGACGTCGTGGCAGATCTCCGCGAGGTCGTCGTGGCGGGCGCGGCGGATGGCCACGCTCTTGCGCAGGGCCTGCGCGAGGTCGCCGAACTCGCGGTTGCTGCGCTGGTGGACCACGACGCGTTCCAGGACGTGCCCCAGCCGCGCCGCGATCGCCTGCAGCAGCAGGCGGTCGCAGACGCCGAACGGGCGGCCGTCGAGACGGCTGGCGACGTTCACCACACCCACCACGCGCCCGTCGCGCGTCACCGGCGCGCTCAACAGGGTCCCGGATTCCGGCCGGTCCCCGGCGCGGTCCGACGCGGCGCGCACCCCGGCGGCCGCGGCCTCGCCCAGCGCCGGCTCCCC
>DYDD01000417.1:0-331 GCA_020718045.1 Fibrobacter sp.
AGCCCTGCAGCAGCTCCGCGGTCGCGGCCGGGGGAGACCCTTCCGCGGCGTCGCGCAGCGCGTCCCAGAGCGAGGCACGCCCGCGGCGCGTGCGGCGTCGGGCCAGCAGTTCCTGGAAGCCGCGCTCGCCGATGCGCACCAGGGGCGAGCGCAGCACGCCGGCCAGGGCGGTGTCGTCGGTCGGGAAGACGAGCCAGCGCAGCAGCAGCAGCACGTCCTGCACCTCGCGGCTGCGCGCCAGGGCGCCGCGGCCGGCCGGCACGATCGGGATGCCCGCCGCGCGGAACGCCGCCTCGTAGTCCTGCAGGTGGGTGCGCGTGCGCGACAGGAC
>DYDD01000417.1:357-1241 GCA_020718045.1 Fibrobacter sp.
GGTCGCGGCCGTCCTCGCGCACGACTCCCCGGGCGAGGTAGCGCCGGATCACGCGCGCGGCCAGCGCCGCCGCCGCGGCGTGGCGCGAACCGTCCTCGCCCTCGCGGTCCTCCACCGGCGGCAGCAGCAGCACGCGGCCGGGGCCGTCGTCGCGGAACGGCGTCTGCCGCGCGGCTTCGATCTCGGAGTCGCCGGGCAGCAGGCTGCGCAGCGGCTCGGACTGGAACAGGTCGCCGACGGTGTCGACGATCTCCGGCAGGCTGCGGTAGTTCACGGGCAGGGTCAGGGCCGCCCTCCCCGACCTCGTGGACAGATCGCGCTCCACCTCGGCGAAGATCCCCGGCTGCGCGCCGCGGAAGCCGTAGATGGACTGCTTGACGTCGCCCACGACGAAGACCGAACGCGGGCGCCCGTCCTCGGCGTCGCCGGCCAGGAACTCCTGCGCGAACGAATCGAGGATCTCCCACTGGTTGCGGTTGGTGTCCTGGAACTCGTCGACCAGCAGGTGGTCGAGGCGCGCGTCGAGCCGGTAGAGGATCCAGGGACCGATCTCGCCGTCGCGCACCAGGTCCCGGGCCAGACGTTCGAGGTCGTGGAAGTCGAGGCAGCGGTCCCGCACCTTCAGCGCGGCGTAGTGGTCGAGCCCGCGCAGGCCGAGGCGCAGCCGCAGCGCGTTGTGGCGGTACAGGTCGACCAGGTCCCGCCAGGCCGCCAGGTCCTGCACGGGCCGAGCCGCGGCGGCGTGGACGGCGTCGCGTTCCGCCTTGACGGCCTTGGCGCCGCCGCGCGGGCACCTGGGCGCGCCTTCCTTCGTCAGCGCGACGAGCAGCAGCGCGCCCAGCGCGGCGTCGAGCGGCTCCCCGCCTTCGAGCGCGGCGGCGGCG
>DYDD01000158.1:0-213 GCA_020718045.1 Fibrobacter sp.
TGGCGCCGACCGCGGGTGCTCATCTTGCAGATGGAGAGCGACGGCGCACTCGAGGCGCTGGCGGCGCGCGTCGGCGGCGAGCTGGACCGGCGTTGCCCGGGTCTCGGCGCGGCGGCGGGGGAGTTCCGAGCTCACCTGACCCTGGCGCGGTTCCGCGAGGACCCGGCGCCGGGCGTGCTCGCCGAACTGCGGCGCGAACCGGCGCCGGGCCGG
>DYDD01000158.1:225-5221 GCA_020718045.1 Fibrobacter sp.
GTGGCCGGGATCCGCCTGGTATCGAGCACGCTCGGGCCCGACGGCGCCAGCCACCGGACGCTCGGGGTTTTCCCGCTGGCGGGGGCCGCGGCGCCGTAGTAGAGTCGCGGCGACCGACCGCCCCCCGGCGGCCGGGCTCGCCGCCCGCACGATCTCCCGGACGCAGTCCCACACCCAAGGAGTGATTCGCAATGGCTATGGACAGGCAGCAGGAGAAGGCCAAGGCCCTGGAGCTGACGCGGGCCCAGATCGAGAAGCAGTTCGGCAAGGGATCGATCATGCTGCTCGGGGAGAACCAGGTGGTCGAGGGCATCGAGCCGATCTCCACCGGCAGCCTCGCCCTGGACATCGCGCTCGGCGTGGGCGGCCTGCCCAAGGGGCGCGTGGTCGAGATCTTCGGGCCCGAGGGCAGCGGCAAGACGACCCTCGCCCTGGCCACGATTGCCAACGCGCAGCGCAAGGGCGGCGTGGCGGCCTTCGTGGACGCGGAGCACGCCCTGGACCCGGTCTACGCCCGGCTCATCGGCGTGGACATCGACAACCTGCTGGTCTCGCAGCCCGACACCGGCGAGCAGGCCCTGGAGATCACCGAGATGCTCGTGCGCTCGGGCGCCGTCGACGTCGTGGTGATCGACTCGGTGGCGGCCCTGGTGCCGCGGGCCGAGATCGAGGGCGAGATGGGCGACCAGCACGTCGGCCTGCAGGCCCGCCTGATGAGCCAGGCGCTGCGCAAGCTCACCGGCGCGATCAGCAAGACCCACACCCTGGTCATCTTCACCAACCAGATCCGCATGAAGATCGGCGTGATGTTCGGCAACCCCGAGACCACGTCCGGCGGCAACGCGCTGAAGTTCTACAGCTCGGTGCGGCTCGACATCCGCCGCATCGGCGCCATCAGCCAGGGCGAGGACGTGGTCGGCAACCACGTGCGCGTGAAGGTGGTCAAGAACAAGGTGGCGCCGCCCTTCAAGAAGGCCGAGTTCGACATCCTCTACGGCGAGGGCATCTCCAAGGAGGGCGACCTGATCGAGCTGGGCACCGCCGCCGAGATCATCCAGAAGTCCGGCGCCTGGTACAGCTACGGCGACGAGCGGCTCGGCCAGGGCAAGGAGAACGTGCGCGACCTGCTGCGCGCCAATCCCGACCTCTACTCCCGCATCGAACACAAGGTGCTCGTCCACTACGGCGTGAGGACCGAACCGGCCGCGACGGCCGACGCGGCCGCGCCGGCGGCGAAGGCCGCGGCCGAGGGTGGGGCCGACGAGGCGCCCAAGCCCGGGCGCGGGCGACGCGCCGCCGCGTCGGACTGAGCCGTGGACGGGACCGAGCCCGGGATCCGCCTGCTGTCCCTGGACCGCGGCGACGGCGAGGCGCGGCTCGCCTTGAGCGACGGCACGGTGCTGGAACTGGCGACGTCGTCGCTGCCGACGGGGCTGCCCGCCTGCGGGGAGGTCCTGCCGGCGGCGATGCTCGCCGCGCTCCACGAGGCCGCGGTCCGCAAGCAGATCGCCCGCCGGCTCTTCCTCGAACTCGATCGCCGGTTGCGCACGCGGGCGGACCTGAGGTCCCGCCTGCTCACGGCCGGCTTCCCGCCGGGTCCCGTCGATGAGGTGCTGGAGAGGTTCGAGGAGACGGGCGTCCATTCGGACCGGCGCTTCGCCGAGGCCTGGTGCCGCGACACGCTCCGCGCCAAGCCCGTCGGGCGGCGCCTGCTCGCCGACCGCCTGGCCAGGTCGGGGGTGCCGCCGCCGCTCGCCGCCGCAGTCGCCGCCGAGCAGCTGCCGCCCGGAGACGAGGCGGCGCTGGCGCGGACGGCCGCACGATCCTGGTGGCGGCGGCAGCGCGGCGTCGCCGACGCGCGCGCCCTGGCCAGGGGGCAACGCTTCCTGATCGGTCGCGGCTTCCCGCCCGGGACGGCCGCCGACGCCGTGCGGGCCACGGCCCCGGCCGGGAACGAGGACGAGGAGGACCCTGCATGAAGATCCTGGTGACCGGCGCCGCGGGAATGCTCGGCCGCGCCATCCTCGACGAGTACGAGGAAGCTGGCCACTGCGTCGGCGTCGACCTGCCGGACGGGGACCTCACCCTGCGGAACACGGCCCTGGATTTGATGATGGAGCATTCCCCGCACCATGTCGTCCACGCCGCGGCCTACACGGACGTCGACCGGGCCGAGGGCGACCCCGAGCGCGTCCACGCCGTGAACGCCGAAGCCACCCGCCTGCTGGCCCGCTGCTGCACGTCCCTCAACATCCCGTTCACCTACATCAGCACGGACTACGTCTTCGACGGGGAGGATCCCGCCGGGTACTTCGAGAACGCCGAACGCCGTCCCCTGGGCGTCTACGGACGCACCAAGGCCTTGGGCGAGGAGGAGGTCCAGACGGCCGGCGGCGACTGGCGGATCATCCGCACGAGCTGGCTGTTCGGCCCCGGGCCGAAGAACTTCGTGCTGACGATCCGCAGGCTGTTGGCGGAGCGGGCGACGCTGACGGTCGTCGACGACCAGACCGGCTGCCCCACCTACGCGCCGGACCTGGCGCGCGTCCTGCGCCTGATCCTGCTGGGCAAGGGCCGCGGCATCTTCCACGCCACCAACGCGGGCGCGACGACCTGGCACGCGTTCGCGTGCGAGGTCGCGCGCCGCAGCGGCGCCGACCCCGGGCGGATCCTGCCCTGCGCCACCGCGGCGTACCCGACGCCGGCGCGGCGTCCCGCCTGCTCGATCCTGCGCAGCCGGAACCTGGAATCCATCGGGGTCGGGCCCCGTCCGTCTTGGCAGGACGCCGTGGGACGTTATATTGCGGGGCTCGCGAGGCACGAGTCACCCGAACCCGGAGCCCGACCATGACCGAACCCGCAGAGCGGCGCGACGACACCGCGGTGCGGATCTTCGCCGACACCCTGCGGGACCACCGCGACGCCGTCGCGCGGCTCGGTCCCGAGCACCTCGGCGCGATCGTCGCCCTGGCCGACGACGTGGCGCGGGCCTGGCGTGGGGGAGGCCGCCTGCTGGTCTGCGGGAACGGCGGCAGCGCCGCCGACGCCCAGCACATCGTGGCCGAGCTCGTCGGGCGCTTCGAGATGGAGCGGCGGGCCTGCGCGGCCCTGGCGCTGACGGTCAACGCCTCCACCCTGACGGCCGTGGCCAACGACTATGGGTTCGACGAGGTCTTCGCTCGCCAGGTCGACGGGCTGGGACGGCCCGGCGACGTGCTGCTGGTGGTGTCGACCTCCGGGAATTCCCCCAACTGCATCCGGGCCGCGGAACGCGCGCGGGCCGGCGGGCTGCGGGTCCACGGCTTCCTCGGCCGCGACGGCGGCCGGTTGCGCGAGCTGGTCGACGGCGCCCTGGTCGCGCCCGCGGCGGACACGCCGCGCATCCAGGAGGTCCACATCATGATGGGCCACCTGCTCTGCGCCTTGCTGGAGCGGGGACTTCTCGACGCCGGGCCGACGGGAACCCGTCCGTGAACGCCGGGATCGCGAAGGCGCTGCTCGTCAGCCTGCGCCCGCGCCAGTGGACCAAGAACCTGCTGCTGTTCGCGGGTCTGGTCTTCTCACAGAGCGCCGCCGAGCTGCCGTCGATCGCGCGTGCCACCCTGGGCTGTCTGGTGTTCTGCCTGCTCTCGGGCGCCGTCTACCTGTTCAACGACTGTGTCGATGCGCCCCAGGACCGCCGGCATCCCCTGAAACGGCACCGCCCGATCGCCGCCGGCCGCCTGCCGGTCGTCGTCGCGAAGCGCTGGGCCCTCGGCCTGGCGATGGCCGCCCTGGCTTCCAGTTGGCTGCTGGGCGTCGGCTTCGGCGTCACGGCGTCGGCGTTCGCGGTGCTGAACCTCGGGTATTCCCTGGGCTTGAAGCGGATCGTCATCCTGGACGTGGTGGGCATCGCGGTGAGCTTCGTCCTGCGGGCGGTGGCCAGCGTCGAGGTGCTGCAGCCGGTGCAGGGCGCCGTGCCGCTGTCGCCGTGGCTGATCCTGTGCACCTTCCTGCTGGCGCTGTTCCTGGGTTTCGCCAAGCGTCGGGCCGAATTCGTGCAAGAGGCGTCGGCCAACCACGCGACCCGCCCCTCGCTGCGCCACTACGGCCGGCGGCTGCTGGACGTGCTGGTCCTGTCGACCTTCGCGTCGACCCTGACGGCCTACGTCCTCTACACGCTGGCCGCGGGGACCGTCGAGCAGTTCGGCACCACCCGGCTGCTGTTCACCGCTCCCTTCGTGGCGGCGGGGCTGGGCCGCTACCTGGTGCTGGTGTTCAAGGATGACCGCGGCGGCCGCCCCCACGAGATCCTGCTGACCGACCCCGCCATCCAGGTCGCGGTGCTGGGGTGGATCACCTGCGTCTGCCTGATCATCGGCCTGCACCGGTGACGGCGCGAGGAGTCGCCTTGGATTCGTTCGTCGCCCTGGTCCTGACGCGACCCGAAACGCTGCCGCGCGACGCCGTGCGGGCGCTGGCGCTCGCCGGAAGAGCCGCCGAGGCCGGTCCGCGTTCTGTGTCGGCCGCGCGTGCGGTCGGTCCCCACCCGACCGGGGGCGTGCCCAACTGGACGCTCGCCGCCCTGACCGCGGCTTGCCCGCCGGGAGACGGGCCGCCGCTGCTGGCGGTCGCCGGGGCTCTGCACCCGCGGCTGGGTGCTTGCGCCTGCGTCGCGGCGCTGGCCGGGGCCGGCGCGGAGGAACTCGCGACCGCGGTGCGTTCGCCGCAAGCGCTGCTGGACCGGGCCCGCCGCGCGGCCGCTGCCGGGCCGTGGCTGCTGGTGGACCTCACCGTGGCCGCGGCGCCCGACGGGCGCGCCGTGATGCGCAACCGGCTGCTGGCGGGACGCGACCCGCTCGCCCTCGACGCGTGGACGGCGCGTTGCCTGGGCTGGGATCCCGGGTCGATGCCGCTGTTGCGTGCCGCGCTCGCCGGCGGCTGGCGGTGGGACACGGGCGGACGGACCCTGGTCGGGGACCTCGACGGGCAGACCCGTGCCGGCGCGACGCCGCGC
>DYDD01000158.1:5229-5333 GCA_020718045.1 Fibrobacter sp.
GCCGCAACGGCGCTGGGAATGGGTCCGCCGGATGGCCGCGTCGGACCGCCGTCGCGCCGCCACAGCAAGGACGCCCTGGCACGCCCTGGGCGACGACGTCGCGG
>DYDD01000158.1:5354-6874 GCA_020718045.1 Fibrobacter sp.
GCGACCCGGCCTGGGAGGTCGCCGCCGATGCCTGAGCGCCGAACGCATCCCGAAGACGCGGCCGCCGTCCGTGCCGTGACGGTCGCGGCGCCGGCTAAGGTCAACCTCCACCTCGAGGTCCTGCGCGCCCGCGAGGACGGCTACCACGAGATCGAGACGATCCTGCAGACCGTGTCGCTCTGCGACGAAGTCCGGGTCGAACTGCGTGATCGCGATGCCGGTGGACCGCCTCGGATCTCCCTGTCGGTGGAGCCTTTCGGCGCCGCGCCCGAATCGTCGCTGAACCTAGCCTGGCGGGCGGCCGAGCTGTTCTGCCGGACCTGCGGCCTCGGTGGCGACCTCGGGCTGAACCTGATCAAGCGCATCCCCTCCGAAGCGGGACTCGGCGGGGGGAGCAGCGACGCCGCGGCCGTCCTGGTCGCCTGCAACCGCTTGTACGGGATCGGCTTGTCCCTCGAGCGACTCGAGGAGATGGGGGCCGAACTTGGTTCCGACGTGCCGTTCTTCGTCAAGGGGGGGACCCAGGTGGCTCGCGGCCGGGGCACCGACCTGCAGCCGCTGCCGGCCATCACCAAGGGCAAATTCCTGATCGTGAAGCCGGACATCGCGTTGCGGACTTCGGACGTCTATGCGGGCCTGAATATGGGATTGACATTGCGCAGCCCCAAGGTTAACATCCGTACCGTTGAGGCCCTAATCGCCCGTTTTCCAACGGGTTCCTGGTTCGGGGCGAATCGTCTGGAAGATGTCGTCCTGCCCACGCAACCCGCCCTGCAGCGACTCGTGCAGTCGTTGCGAGAGAACGCAACCGTGGCCCTGATGTGCGGCAGCGGTTCGGCGGTCTTCGCCGTCTACGGCGACGGACGTCGGCGGGAGTCGGCCCGGCAGGAGGCCGTGCAACCCGGGTGGGACGCCTGGGATGTCGACCCCTGGCCAGGCGGTGTGCGCGTCAGGGACGACGCCGACCGCGATTGAGCCCGCGCTGGACGAGCCACCACGGAGAGGTGCTGTCTTGGAAATCACGGAGATCAGGATCACCCTGAGGGACGACGAGAAATTGCGCGGTTTCGCGAGCATCACGCTCGACAACAGCTTCGTCGTGCGCGGCCTGAAGATCATCGAGGGCGCCACCGGCATGTTCGTCGCGATGCCGAACCGGCGCCGCAAGGACGGGACCTTCCAGGACATCGCACACCCCATCAACATGTCCACCCGCGAGTGGATGGAGAACCTGATCATCGCCGCGTACAAACAGGAGTTCCAGCGCGCCGAGCGGGGCGAAGTGCCCATCCTCTCCGGCCGCCACGAGGACTCCGCCCTCGAGGAGAGCTTCTAGAGGTTCGTCTCGCTGGGGCGTCGTCAAGTGGTAAGACACAAGGTTTTGGTCCTTGCATTCGCAGGTTCGAATCCTGCCGCCCCAGCCATTCCGCCCCACGCCCCCGATTCCCTGTTTACCGCGTCCGACCCTTGCCTTATCGTTGCGCCGCGTTCACGGCGTCCCGGCCGCCCGTCCCGCGCCC
>DYDD01000009.1:0-1010 GCA_020718045.1 Fibrobacter sp.
GGACGCCGCCCGCGGAGCCCTGCGCCGCGAGTGCGGGGGGTTCGATCCCGAATTCTTCGGCGGTCTGAGTCGCGGCGCCTCCGACCAGCCCACCGCCTCCCTGTTCGCCGGGGCCAGCGTCCTGGAGACGGAGCAGTCCGCGGGCACGGCGGGGCTGCGCCTGAAGACCCGCTGGGGCACCGAGCTGACCGCCTCGCTGGACGCGGTGCGGTCCGAGACCAACAACGCCTACGCTTCTCTGCGGCCGCAGCACGATGCGGCCGGCCGGCTCGAGCTGCGCCAGCCGCTGCTGAAGGGCTCCGGCGCGGCGGCGAACGGCGCCCTGGCGTCCGCCGAGCGGAGCTACGAGGCCGCGCTCGCCGCCCACGACGACGCAGTCCTGGGCGTGCGCGCCGTGGTCGAGACGGCCTACTGGCAGCTCCACGGCGCGGTGCGAGATCTCGCCGTGCAGCAGCTGCTGCGCGACCAGGCCGCCTCCCTGCTGAGCGAGACCCGGATCCGCGCCGACGCGGGTCTGATCGGGCCCGGCCAGGTGGCCAGCGCCCGCGTGTTCCTGGCCGAGCAGGAGCAGGCGTGCCTGGACCGGCGCGAAGCCCTGGACCGCGAGTCGGACCGCTTCGCCGCCCTCATCGGCCGCCGGCCGGCCGGCGAGTCCCGCCGCTACCTGACCGCCGACGCGCCGCCGCCCGCCCACGCGGCTCCGGACGAGGAAGCGGCAGTGGCCGCGGCCCTGTCCGACAATCTCCAGCTGCGGTCGTTCGAGCGCAGCGCGGCCGCCGTGCAGGCGCTCGCGGATGCCGCCGCGGTCGACGCCCGGCCCCGGCTGGACCTGCTCGGATCGCTGGGCGGCGCGGGGCTGTCCGGTTCGGGCCGGCGGATCGTCTCGCCCTTCGGCGCCGAACCGGAGACCATCCGGACCGCCGACATCGGCGGTCTGGGCGAGAGTCTGGACCAGGCCGTGCGGCGGACCTACCCGAACTGGAGCGTCGGCGTGAGCTTCTCGCTGCCGC
>DYDD01000009.1:1037-1884 GCA_020718045.1 Fibrobacter sp.
GCGACCGGGTCCGGGCCGCCGCGGTCGTCGCCGGGTTGCAGCTCGAAACCGCGCGCCGCGACCTGGAAGCGCGGGTCCGCGCCGACTGTCGCGAGCTGGCCGTCAACCGGGAGCGGCTCGCCCTGGCCGACGAGGGTGTCGACGCGTCCCGCGAACAGGTCCGCATCGGCCTGATCGAATTCCGCAACGGCCGCACGACGGCCTTCGAACTGGTGCGCCTGGCGGCCGACCTGGCCGCGGCGCAGCAACGGCGTTCCCAGACGCTGGTGCGTGCCGCCCGCGCGGCGGCCGACCTGCGCCGCCTCACGGCGGACGGTTTCCTCACCAAGGAGAGCGGGCAGTGACTCACCGAAACGCGGTCCAGGTGCGCGCCGCGGGCGCGCTCCTTTCGATCCTGGTCCTGGCGCTGGCCGCCGGCTGCGCCCGGGAGAAGGCGGGCGGCGGTTTCGCCATGCCGCCGATGCCGGTCGTCACGGCGACGGCGACGCCCACGGCCATGACCGACAGCTACACGGCCGTCGGCACCTTCGAGGCGACCGAGCAGGTCATGGTCGCCACCGAGATCGACGGCCTGGTCGTGGAGCTGCCCTTCCGCGAGGGCGGCGCGCTGCGGCGCGGCGACCTGATCGCGCGGCTCGACGACGCCCAGGCCCGCGCCGAGCACGAACGCGCCGGGGCCCGCGTCGCGCAGAGCCGCGCCGCCTACGACCGAGTGCGTGCCGTCGTCGGCCAGGGCGCCGGCGCCCCCCAGGACCTCGACGACGCCGCGGCGGCCCTGAAGGTGGCGGAAGCCGACCTGGCGGTGGCGGGCGCGAGCCTGGCCAAGACCCGCATCGTCGCCCCGTTC
>DYDD01000009.1:1933-27656 GCA_020718045.1 Fibrobacter sp.
CCGGCCAGGCGATCACCGAGCTGGCCCGCCTCGACCGGTTGCGTCTGCTGTTCTCGGTGCCCGAGCGGTACCTGGGCGCGCTGCATCCGGGCGCGGCGGTCGCGGTGCGGACGACCGCGTACCCCGACCTGGTCCTGTCCGGCACGCTCGCGGTCGTCGAACCGGTGGTCGACGCGGACACCCGCACCGTCGGGGTCGTGGCCCTGGTCGACAACGCCGAGGGCCGCCTGCGGCCCGGGATGTCGGCCGAGGCCGCGGTCGTGCTCGCAGAGCGGCCCCTGGCGCTGGCCCTGCCAGGCGAGGCCGTGGTCGCCCAGGGCGACCGCACGCTCGTCTACGTGATCCAGCCCGACAGCACGGTGGCGCCCGTCCCGGTGACCCTGGGCCTGCGCACGGCGAAGCTGGTGGAGGTGCTCGACGGCCTCGCGCCGGGCGCGCTGGTGGTGCGGGCCGGCCACCAGAAGATCTTCCCTGGCGCCCGCGTGATCCCCCTGCCGGCCGGCGAAGGCCAGGCCGCCGGGGGAGGCGCCCGATGAAGCTGAGCGAGGTCTCCGTCCAGCGGCCGGTCTTCGCGACGGTGATGAGCCTGGCCATCGTGCTGCTCGGCGTGATCGCCTACACGCGGCTGCCGGTGCGCGAGTATCCTGACATCGACTCGCCGATCGTCTCGGTCTCCACGTTTTACCGGGGCGCCAGCCCGAGCGTGGTCGAGACCGAGATCACCGACGTGCTCGAGGAGACGTTCTCGACGCTCGAGGACGTCAAGTCCCTCACCTCCTCGAGCCGTGAGCAGGGTTCGACCATCACCATCGAGTTCGAGCTGAGCCGGGACGTCGACGAGGCGGCCAACGACGTGCGCGACCGCGTGTCCCGCGCGCGCGGCGGCCTGCCGTCCGAGGCGGACGACCCCGTCGTGCAGAAGGTCGACACCAACGCCCAGCCCATCGTCTGGCTGGCCCTGCAGAGCGACGAGCACGGCACCCTGGAGATGTCCGACCTCGCGGACCGCGTGCTGAAGGACCGCCTGCAGCGCCTGCCGGGCGTCGGTTCGGTGTTCATCGGCGGGGAGCGCCGCTACGCGATGCGCGTCTGGCTCGACCCGCAGCGCCTGGCCGCGCGCGGGCTGACCGCCGCCGACGTGGCGGCGGCCCTCGCCCGCGAGAACGCCGAGATCCCCGCCGGCCGCGTCGAGGGCGACCAGCGGGAGTTCGCGGTGCGGACCCGCGGCGAGCTGTACTCGGCCGAGGAGTTCGGCGCGGTCGTCGTCGCCGCCCGCGAGGGCGGCGTGGTGCGCCTGCGCGACGTCGCCGACGTGGCCGTCGGTGCCGAGGACGAACGCACGGTCACCCGCTTCAACGGACGGCCCGCCATCGGCATGGGCGTCGTCAAGCAGGGCAAGGCGAGCACGCTCGACGTGGCCGCGGCGGTGCGCGCGGTGCTGCCGGCGCTGCGCGAGGAGCTGCCGCCGGGCATGCATCTGGAGGTGGCCTTCGACTCCTCGCAGTTCATCAGCGAGTCGGTCCACGAGGTGCAGGACACGCTGCTGATCGCCGTCGCGCTGGTGGTCCTGGTGATCCTGGTCTTTCTGAAGAGCCTGCGGGCCACGCTGATCCCCGTGCTGGCGATCCCGGTCTCGATCGTGGGCGCCGCGACGGTCGCGCTGGCCCTGGGCTTCACGATCAACATCCTGACGCTGCTGGCGCTGGTGCTGGCCATCGGCCTGGTCGTCGACGACGCCATCGTGGTGCTGGAGAACGTCTACCGGCACCTCGAAATGGGGAAGTCCCGGCGGTGCGCCACCCTCGACGCCACCCGGGAGATCGGCTTCGCGATCGTCTCGACGACCATCTCGCTGGTGGCGGTGTTCATCCCGCTGTCGTTCCTAACCGGGACGGTGGGCCGCCTGTTCCGCGAGTTCGGCATCTCGGTGGCCGTGGCCGTCCTGCTGTCGGGCTTCGTGGCCCTGACCCTGACGCCCATGCTCTGCTCGCGGATGCTGACGCCCCTGGGCGGGAAGCGTCGGAGCTGGGCCGAGCGGTCGTTCGAGGCCTTCTTCGACGGCCTGAACCGCACCTACGCCGCCACGCTGCGCTGGTGCCTGGGGCACCGCGCGCTGGTGCTGCTGTCGGCCGCTGCGATGATCGCGGCCGCGGCGTGGGTCTATCGGCTGCTGCCGCGCGAACTGGTGCCGGTCGAGGACCGCAGCGCCGCCTTCGGCATCGTGATCGCGCCGGAGGGATCGACCCTGGACTACACCGACGCCGCGATGCGCCAGGTCGAGGCGGCGCTCATGCCGCTGCC
This sequence comes from Fibrobacter sp., assembly GCA_020718045.1. GTDB lineage: Bacteria > Krumholzibacteriota > Krumholzibacteriia > LZORAL124-64-63 > LZORAL124-64-63 > PNOJ01. The sequence goes on from DYDD01000009.1 coordinate 4,235, forward strand.
CGAGCGCCGCGGTCTGTTCTCGGCCGTGGGCCTGGGCTTCGGCGGCCCCGGCCGGGTCACCGACGGCTTCCTGTTCCTGAACCTCGCGCGCGCCGACGAGCGGGACCGCACCCAGCAGGAGATCGTCCAGGGCCTGTTCCCGCCGCTGATGGGCATCCCCGGCGTGCTGGCCTTCGTGGTCAACCCGCCCAGCCTCGGCGGCAGCTTCAATTCCAAGCCTGTCGAGTACGTGCTCAAGGGCGACAGCTACGAGCAGCTCGGCCGGGCGGTGCAGGTCATGATGGCCGAGGCCCAGCAGCTGGGCTACTTGGTCAACCTGGACGCGGATCTGCGCCTGAACAAGCCCCAGCTCGACATCGTGATCGACCGCGAACGCGCCGGGCAGCTGGGCGTGTCGGTCGCCGAGATCGGCTCGACGCTCGAGTCCCTGCTCGGCGGCCGCGTCGTCGGCAACTACAAGAGCGGCTCGAAGCAGTACGACGTGATCGTCCAGATGCGCCCCTCGGCGCGCGCGACGCCCGACGCGATCGGCGGCCTGCTGGTGCGCGGCTCGGCGGGGCTGGTGCCGCTGGCCAACGTGGTCACGGTCCGCGAGGCAGTCTCGCCCAAGGAGCTGAACCACTACAACCGCGTGCGCGCGGCCACGCTCAGCGCCAGCCTGGCGCCCGGCGTGGACCTGGGCACGGCGCTGGACGCCCTGGACCGCATTGTGCGCGACGACCTGCCCGCCGGCGTGACCCGCGAGTTGAAGGGCCAGTCGCGCGAATACCGCGAGTCCAGCGGCAGCCTGAACTTCCTGTTCGGCCTGGCGGTGGTGTTCATCTTCCTGGTGCTGGCGGCGCAGTTCGAGAGCTTCGTGCACCCGCTGACGATCCTGCTGTCGGTGCCGCTGGCGGTGGTGGGCGCCCTGCTCTCGCTGTTCTTCCTGAAGCAGGGCCTGAACATCTACTCCCAGATCGGCCTGATCATGCTGATCGGCCTGGTGACCAAGAACGCCATCCTGATCGTGGAGTACGGCAACCAGCGCCGCGACGGCGGCGAACCGGCGCGCGAGGCCATCATCCAGGCCGCTGCCATCCGCCTGCGCCCGATCCTGATGACCTCGTTCACGACGATCTTCGGCATCCTGCCCATCGCCCTGGGCCTGGGCGCCGGCGGCGAGTCGCGCCGGCCGCTGGGGATCACGGTGGTCAGCGGACTGCTGTTCTCGACCTTCCTGACCCTGGTGCTGGTGCCGGTGGTGTACGACCTGCTGTCGCGTTTCACGCGGGCGCATGTCGAGGCGGACGGGGCGGGATCGGACTGATCTCCCAGGTCGCGCCCCGCCGCGGGAGGAATCGGTATGCATGTCCTGGCGGTGCTCCTGTTGACCGCGACGACGCTGCTGGGAGGCAGCCCGATCGCCGTGACGCCCGAGGTCTGGGACGTTCCCGGCCACGAAGGCGGCGGACGCGTGCAGCTCCGCTACCGCCTCGAGATGTCCGGCGAACGGAGCTGGACCGATTGGACCCGGTTCCCGGGCGACACCCTCACCGTCGGCTGGACCGCCGCGCCCCACGAGTTCGCCCGGGCGATCGACTGCCTGCTCGACCCGGCGGTCCCCGCGATCCCCTACAGCCCGGATCTTGAGCTTCCCGAGGCGGACGCCCGACGGGAAGCCCTGGCGGCGATCTTCGACAGCGGCGAGATGCGGGCCTATCTCGGCGGCCGCAACGCCTGCGGGCGGCGCCTGTCGCGCGTCGACCTCGCGCTCGTCGAGGTGGGCGCCGTCGGGATCGCCCTGCCTTCGCCGTCGCGCACCGACCCGGTTCGGATCGCCATGACGAATGCGCTGCGGCTCGGCAAGCTGTCCTGCCTGGCCAGGTTCGCGGTCTCGGGCGCCGTCGAGCGCAATGGTCCGCATGACGATGCGACCGACGTCGATCGGCTCGGCGACGTCGATGTCGTCTTCCTCGTTCCCGAAGGTGATGTGCAGGTCGACGACGTCGGTTGGGTGATGCGCGGTCTCGTGTTCTCGTTCGGCTACGCGGATGATTGAGTTGCGGTGCCGCCAGGCGGCCGCGCCGACGTTCCGTGCCGGGAGGCGATCGTGGAACTCCTGCTGATCCGCCACGCCATCGCCGAGGAACGCGACGTCGGGGCGCGGGCCGACGATCGCGAGCGGACCCTGACGACCCACGGCGAGGAGCGGTTCCGCCGGATCGCACGCGTGCTGACGGCGATCTGGGATCCGCCCGACCTGGTGCTCGCCAGCCCCTACGTGCGCGCCTGGCAGACGGCGCTGATCCTCGAGGAGGAGTGCGGCTGGGCGGCGCCCGAAGCGTGTTGCGAGCTCGAACCGGCGAACCCGCCGGCCTCGACCCTCGACGCCGTGCGGGCGCGGCACGCCGCGGGGCGTATCGTCCTGGTGGGTCACGAACCCATGATGCACGGGATCCTATCGCTGCTGCTGGGCGGAGCGGCGGACGCGGTCTCGCTGGAGATGAAGAAGGGGGGAGCGGCGCTGCTGCGCTGCGACGCGCCGCCCCTCGCCGGCACCGCGGAGCTGGTTTGGCTGCTGCCCCCTCGCGTCCTGCTCGCCGTTCAGCGGTAGATCGTCTTGACCAGGCCCCACGCGCCCGTCGACGCGGCGGGTTCGACCCCGGTGCTGACCAGGCACTCGGGCGGCGTCACGAGTTCCGCGTGCGGCGCGTCGGCGCGGACCGCCGCGGTCACCGTGACCGAGCCGGTCAACTCCCGCCAGCTGCCGGACTCCGCGTCGAGCCAGCGGAACACCACGTCCCAATCGCCCGGCGGGACGTCGCTCACCAGGGTTTCCAGGTCGAAGCAGCAGATGCAGTCGCAGGGCGATTCCTCCAGGACGCGCTCGGTCACCGTGAGCACGCCCGCCGCCGCGGCGACGTCGTAGAGGATCGGCTCGGGGCAGCAGTTGTACATGGCGCCGGTGTGCGTGAGCGATACGGCACCGGCGGCGGGCGCGGCTTCGATCCGCAAACCGTCGGTATCCGTGCACCACGGGCCGCCGGCGCGGCCGATCGACGCCGTGAGGACCAGCAGGAGGATCGTCACGATCCGGCAGGTTGGACGCATGGAAGCACCTCCGATGTTCCTGGAGTCCATCAGGGGCTTGATGAATATATAGTATCGAAATCCGGGTCACGATGCAACGGACGATTCGACCACTACCAGCGTTTCAGCGGCGCGGTGAACTCCGAACCGTCGATGCCGCCCATCTGCCGCCGGATCTCGCCCTGCCGGCGCAGCACGTAGGCCGAGGGCCGGCCGGCGTTCATCCGTCGCGGGTTGGGCAGCACGGCGGCCAGGCGCGCGGCGCGGTCGCGGTCGACCCGGTCGGCGCCGACGTCGAAGTGGCGGCGGCACGCCGCCTCGGCGCCGAAGATCCCGTCGCCCCACTCCGCGATGTTCAGGTACACCTCGAGGATGCGCGTCTTGGGCCACAGCAGCTCCAGCCAGAACGTGAACCACGACTCCAGCCCTTTGCGCACCCAGCTGCGCCCGGTCCACAGGAACAGGTTCTTGGCCGTCTGCTGCGAGATGGTGGAGGCGCCGCGCAGGTGCCCGCCGTCCTCGGCGTCCGCCATCGCCTTGCGGATGGCCGCGACGTCCCAGCCGTGGTGCACGAAGAAGCGCTGGTCCTCCGCGGCGATCGCCGCCAGCGGCAGCGCGCGCGCGAGGTGCTCCCGGGACCGCCAGCGGTAGTCCAGCCGGAATTCGCGGTGCTGCAGCTTCGCCTCCCACCAGCGCTGGATCATCACCCCCGACACGGGCGGCGGCACGAAGCGCAGCGCCAGCACGACCAGGACGGAGCCGGCCACCCAGGTGGTCGCCAAGCGCCAGGTCCAGCGCCAGAGCCGCCGCGGCAGACCCGCCGTTCGCGCGCGCAGGGGCACGGCACTCCTCTCAGCGGGCGGGGCAGCGCGCCAGGATCCAGTCGCGGACCGCATCCAGGGCGACGGGGCTCATCGTCTCGGTGATCTGGCCGTATTCGCTCGGGTGGCCCGTCACCGCCGTCTGCAGCAGGTGGTTGAGGCCGGGCAGGCGCCGGATCGTCACGTCCCGGTTGCCGCCCTCGCGCAGCGCGCGCTCGACCTCGACGAGGTTCTGGTCAGGATCCACCTGCAGGTCGCGCCCCCCGTTGATCGCCAGCACGGGGCAGCGCAGCCGGCGCAGCGCCTCGCGGGGATCGAGCGCCGTCGCGTAGCGGAACCAGGGCGTGGTCATGCCCGACACGGCGGCGTCCAGCACGGACTTCAGCGCCGCCGGCTCCTTCGCCCGCTCGGGATGGGTCGCCTGCTGGGCGAGGACGAGCTGCTCGAGGTCCGCGCGGATCGTCGCGCTGTCGGCGCCGGCGGCCAGGCGATCGAGCGCCAGGCGAGTCTGCGCCAGTTCGTCCGCGACCGTCGTCGAGTCCGTCCCGCCCGCCTTCATGATCAGCTCGGCCTGGCGTAGGATCACCTCGCCCAGCGGCACGCCGGTGCCCGCGAGCAGGACCACGAAGTCGACCTGGCCGGGAACGCGCGTGGCGGCCAGAGGGGCCGCGATGCCGCCCTCGCTGTGCCCGATCAGGCCGACGCAGCCGCCGGCGATGTCGGGCCGCGCCCGCAGCAGCGTGACGCCCGCCAGTGCGTCGTCTGCGAAGTCCGCGGTGGTGGACAGGGACACCGAGCCGGTCGAACCGCCCACGCCTCGGTCGTCGGCGCGCAGCACCGCCACGCCGGCGCGGGTCAGGTGGTCGGCCAACACCAGGAAGGGCTTGTGGGCGAACAGCTCCTCGTCGCGGTTCTGCGCGCCGCTGCCGGTCAGCAGCACCGCGGCGGGGAAGGGGCCCGGTCCCTCCGGGATCGTCAGCGTGCCGGCCAGCACGATGTCGCCATTGCGGTACGTCACTTCCTCGGTGCGGTAGGGGAAGGGCGGCCGCGGCTCCTGCGGTCGCGCCGGTCCCGCCGTGACCTCGCGCCCGAGCTGGAACGGGAAGCTCATCCCGCTCTGGGTGAAGTCGCCGGCCAGGAGGCTGTCCGCGAACAGGCCGTGGAACGTCGGCGTGCCGGGGACCTTCGCGATGGCGAACACGAGGGAGTCCCCGGCGGCCCGCACGTTCTCGAGCGGCAGGCCGGTCACCCCCTGCATCGGGATGTCGATCGTGCCCGTCCAGGCCCCGCCTTGCTCGGCGAGGTCCACCTTGATGCCGAGTTCCTGGCCGGGCAGCGAGATGGCGCCCTCCCAGTGGCCGGTGCCGGCCGGCGTCTGCGTCTGAGCCCGCGCCGTGGTCGCGCCGGCGAGGACGAGAGTCAGGGCGAACTGGGCGACGCGCTTGCGCAAGGGGTTGTTCATGACCCGTTCCCGTGGATGATGGTGGCGAGCAGCGACCGGGGATCGTCCCCGATCAGCAGGTCGGCACCGGCATGGACCGCGGCGCGGGCCGCCTCGGCGTCGTTGAGCGTCCAGACGGCCAGGCGTGCGCCCGCGGCGTGGACCGCCGCGGCGACGCCCGCCGTGACGGCCTCCTTGCGCAGCGACAGGGTGCGCGCGCCGAAGCGCGCGAGCAGGGCGGCGGGATCGGGGCCCGGTTCGCGGGCGATCACGCCCAGGGGCCAGCCGTCGGGATCGAGCGCTGCCGCCGCCAGCAGATCGTGTTTGAAGGATTGCACCTCGAGGTCCAGGCGGTCGCGCCAGGGAGCGAGTTCGCGGCGCAGGTCCGGCCAGGAGCGCATCCCCTTGACCTCGACGAAGACCGTGAACGCGGGCCTTCCCGTCGCCAGCAACGCGAGCGCGTCCTGCAGCGACGGGATCGTCCCGCCGTGCTTGGCGGGCCGGCCACGCAGTTCGGCGAGGTCCAGCGCCGCGATCGCGCCGGCCGGCGTGTCGGGGTCGTGGTGGACGATGAAGGCGCCGTCGCGCGCCTGGTGGATGTCGAACTCTACGCCCGCGGCGCCGGAGGCCAGGGCCAGGCGGAAGGCGTCCAACGTGTTCTCGGGGGCGTGCGCCGAGTCGCCGCGGTGGGCGAGGATCAGGGGTGTGGCAGGCGGCATGGCGATGCTCCGCGGCATGGTAGTCAGGCGACAGCTCCGTCTGCCGTCGCAAGATCGACGGGAAGGAACCGCCGAGGCTGGTAGGATAGCACAAGTGAATGCTCGAATCCGTCTATTCGGGTGTCGGGACACGGCTGGCTGGGATTTCAGAGTCGTGGGTAGAAGGACGTCGTTGCCAAAGATACCGTAGCACGGAACCACGCCTTCGGTCATTGTCGCTGTATTATTCCGCCCTCCCCCGGCCTCAACGAGGCCCTTTCCCTCGTCATCGGCCGCATCATCGGCTCGAGCGTTTTCCGCATGCCAGGTCCGATCATGGCCCTGATCGGCGGAGATGCTCTATTGCTTCGGTGTTTGGGTCCCGGTCGGAACGATGACCAATCCGAGCGCTTACGGCGATACGGATCTGAGGGCGCTACTTGGCCGCGGCCGCCGAGAGGGTAGTGGATGGCTGTTGTTGCCGGCGACAATATGTGGTGTAATCCGAGAGTTGCACGCCCTCAATCGAATAATGGCATTCATCGCTCCGCGGAGGTTCACATGCCTGGCTATTCCGGATTGATCGACACCACACGGGCTCTCGCCGATCCCGCGGCGACCCAGAACAGGTTTGAACGGGTCCAGGCGCTGCCGGGGATCGAGTTCGTCCACCGTTCCTTCCGGTCGGCTAACTGTGTCGTCGTCAACACGATGACAGGACTGCTGCCGCTGACCCTTTCGCAGCCGGCGATCGCCGCGGAAGGGGACGAGGTTTTGTTTCTCGATGGCGAGATCTACAACCTGGACGAGTTGGCGAATCGGCTCGGGTCGCCGGTCTCACCTGACGCCGACCCTGGCCGGATCCTGCTGGCCTTGTACCGGAAGCACGGCATCGATTTCGCTGGTCTGCTCAACGGCGAGTACGCCGTCGTGATCTACCACCAGCAGGCCAAGCGCCTGCTGATCTTGACGGACCACCTGGCGACCCGGCCGGTGTACTACGCGATCCAGGGCGGCGCCCTGCGATTCGGCTCCGAGAAGAAGGCTGTGTTGGTGGAGTTCGACGGCAAGCCATCGCTCGACCACGTCGGCCTGCTGCAGATCTTCGTTCATCAACACAACCTCGGCGCACGGACCTTCATCAAGGAGATTTCGTCACTCCCGCCCTCGTCGGTTCTCGAATACAAGGACGGAAAAGCCGCTATCAACGCGTACCGACAGCGGCGGTTCTGGCAGGACAGGCCGGCGATGCGTGAGGGCGAGTTCATAGAGGCGTAGTGCGAGCGGATGCGGCAGTCAACCGCGGCCAGGCTGCGGGGCAAACGCCGGATCGTATTCAGCCTGAGCGGCGGCCTGGACAGCCGGGCGATCGCGGCTTCGATTCCGCGCGATTTCCGCCCGGTATCGGCATGGACGCGCGGCGAGGCGTCCTCGCTGGAGGTGAAACGCGCTTCGGAGGTCGCCGCGAGCCTGGGGCTGGACTACTCATTCGACCCGCCGAGCGTCACGCCACTTTCCGAAATCCTCAACAAGATCGTCTGGCGCACGGAAGGCCTCATGTCCGCCATGCACCTGCAGTCGATCGCCAACCACGCGCCGCTGAAGAGTCGGGGTGATTTCCTGATGGGCGGACACCTGGGGGACATGTGCTCGGGCAAGCATATCAAACCCCACATGCTGCTGCCACGAACACGCGGGCAGTTTGTCGATGCGGTGTTCGCCGGGTACTCCGTGGAAGACCAAGCGTCGTTGGGCCGACTGTTCAACCCGGCGTTCCTCGCTGCGACGTTCCCCGCCGTGAAGGAGGACTTCGTGGCATCGTTTGCACGCATCGAAGGCCTCTCGAACATCAAGACCTACGAGGCCTGGGACCTGCTCGAGCACGAGTCGCACATGACCTGCGGTTCCATCCTGGTGGACAACCACCTCTTCGGGCACATCCACCCGTACAAGGATCTGGATTACCTGAACTTCGTCATGCCGCTGCCGACGCGTCTGCGCTTCATGCAGGCGATGTACCAGGCAGTTATTGTCAAGCTCGGGCCCGAGTTCCGCCACGTCCGCAACGCCAACAACAACATGATCCTGAGCGACAACCTCTGGGGTAACCGCTTCAATATCGGCCTAGAGCAGGCTCGGAAGGTGCCGACGCGGATCATGCGGAAGCTCAAGCCCGGTTACCGCACGTGGATCGAGCGCGCGGAGCCGCAGGACCGGGCTGCTGCCATCCGCCAGGACGCCGGCGTGAGGCGGCTCATCGAGGCGTACCTGAATTCCGGCTCCTGTGACGATGCCGTCTTCAACAAACCGGGAATCCGGAGCGTTCTCGACGAGCACTACCGGGGCGCTTCTGGCGACGCGCATATTCTGTATATGCTGGCGACGTACGTCGCAGCCATCAACTGCTTCGTCGATCGCACACATGCCGAGTGCCCGCCCGACGCGGGTTCGTGGATCTGATGGCCACGGTTCGGCGGGAGGGGAGCCCAGTCTCCGCTCCCGCCGGGCGACGCCGCGCCGCCGTGGGCGCTCCTGCCCTCGTTCGATCCCTGGGTTTCCGCGAAGCCCTCTCCCTGGTCGTCGGCCGCATCATCGGGTCCGGCATCTTCCGCACGCCCGGCCCGATCATGGCGCTGACCGGCGGGGCCGCGCTCTTCTTCGGCACGTGGGTCCTCGCGGGCGTGATGACGCTGCTGAGCGCCCTGTGCTACGCCGAGATGGTGGCGATGCTGCCGCGTTCCGGCGGGCCGTACGCCTACCTCAAGGCCGCGTACCCGCCGTGGTGGGCGTTCCTGCGCGGCTGGGCGATGTTCTTCGTGTCCGAGACGGCGACGATCGCCGCCGTCGCGCTGGTCTTCGCCGAGTACGCGCGGGCGCTGTGGGAGGCGGGCGGCGGCGCGGCCTGGCCGCGCGGCCTAGAGACGGCCGCGGCCGCCGGCGGGGTGTGGCTGCTCACCTGGATCAACGTCCGCGGCGTCCGCGCCGGCGGCCGCACCCAGAACGCGCTCACCGTGCTGAAGCTGGCCGCCCTCGCCGCGGTGGCCTGGGTCGGGCTGACCGCGGCGCGCGCCGCCGCTCCTGACGTTGCTCTGGATGTCACCTCGGCGCCGCTCGTCCGGCCCGGCGGCTGGGCCGCGGTGCTGGCCGTCGGCGCGTCGCTGCGCTACGCGTTCTTCGCCTTCAGCGGCTGGGAGGGGGCCACCTACGTGGCGGAGGAGGTGCGCGAACCGGAGCGCAACCTGCCGCGCTCGCTGCTGTGGGGCATCGCCGTGGTGATGGCGACCTACCTGCTGGTGAACCTCGCCTACCTGCGGCAGCTGGGGCCGGCCGGCATGGCCGCTTCGAAGCAGGTCGCCGCCGAGTCGATGCGCGTCGTGCTGGGGCCGGCCGGCGCGGTGCTCATCGCGGTCGCGGTGGTGCTGAGCACCTTCGGCAACATCAACGCGCAGGTGCTGGTCAAGGCGCGCACCTGGCACGCGATGGCCCGTGACGGCATGTTCCCTTCGCCGTTCGGTAGCGTCCATCCCCGGCACCGCACGCCGGTCGGCGCGCTGGCCGCGCAGGGCGTCTGGGCGACGGTCCTGCTGATCGTGGCCGGGCTCGCCGGGCGCTCCTACGAGACGGTCATCGATTTCTTCGCCTTCACCTCGGCGGTCTTCAACCTGTCGACCTTCGCCGCGGTCGCGGTCCTGCGCCGCCGAATGCCCGACGCGCCGCGGCCGTTCCGTGTGCCGGGCTGGCCCTGGACGCTCGGCGTCGTGCTGGTCATCCAGGCGGCGTTCCTGGTGGTCACGGCGATCACCGCGCCCCTACCCTCGCTGCTGGGCGCCTTGCTGACGCTCACCGGGCTCGGCTGGTACTTCCGGCGGCGCCCGCGTCGTGCAGCCCGACCCATGTCCTGACAGGCCGATGTGTATGAATCGACCATGCACTCGCCGGGCAGCAACCCGACCGATTCCGCCCGCTCGCAGGGTCTGGCGATCAAGGACCTGCTGGCCGGCTACAACGAGATGGGTTGCCCCGACGGCTTCGACAAGGCCCTGCCGCTGGACGGCGAGGATGTGATGAGCAGCTGGGGGGATCTGAAGGCCATCTACCACTGATCCGCAGCGGGGATCTTCTCAGGGGGGCGTCCTCAAGGGGACGCATCCCCGCATTTCAGGCCCGGAGTTCCAGCCCGCGCCGGCGGATCGCGGCGCCGAGGTCCGCCTCGGTCGCCTGCATATGGCTGCCGGCGAGGCCGAACTGGACGTGGATCGACGTGAATTCGTCGCGGACCTCCGCGTGGATGCCGGGCCACTCGGCCGGCGGGACGTCCAGCGACGAGAAAGCCCGGTCGATAAGAGCGTCGCAGCGCGCCGGTTCGCGGCAGAGGCAGCTCGGCAGCAGCGAGGCCGCCGCGATGCAGGGCGCGACCGAATCGCCCAGCCCCGCGTCGGCGATCTGCGCCGGGGTGGCGGTGTGGGCTCCCACCAGTTCGACCATCCGCTCCGGGAACTTCCACGAGCGCAGGATCCAGGCGCCGGCCCGGCCGTGGTCCCAGCCGTGCGCCTCGCGCTCGATCTCGGCCAGCGGCCGCCGGCTGCGGCGCCACTCGGTCAGCATCGGCTCGTAGAACGTCTGGCAGCCGGTCAGCAGCACCGGCACCGCCACGTCGGACATCAGCATGGCGGTGAAGGCGGCCTCCGTCTCGCCCGGCCGGCAGCGGCGCGCCAGCGCGCGGGCCAGCAGCGAGCGCAGCAGCGTGTCCGTCCAGTACGCCTCCTGCTGGAACAGCTCGCCCGGCGGCCGGGGCAGCGCGTCGCGCATCGAGTAGCCCAGGATCAGCGAGCGGATCCGGTCGAAGCCCAGCAGGCTGACGGCGTGGCGGATGCTGGCGACTTCCGACCGCAGCGCGAACAGCGAGGAGTTGACGGTCGTCAGCACCCGCACGCCCAGCTCCAGCTCGGCGCCGATGATCGTCTCGAGCTTCAGGATGTCCGGTTCCTCGCGGTTGACTTCCTCCAGCACCTTCGTCACGGCCGCAGGCAGCGGCGGCAGCTTCATGCCGGCGAACATGACGTCGAAATCCCCGTCCGCGACGGCGGTGTGCAGCTTCAACGAATCGAGCAGACCCATGGCGGTCTCGTCCTCCGTGACGGTCAGCGGCTGGTGGTTTCCTGCAGGACGTTCAGCACCTCGAGCGCGAGGTGGCCGGAGAGTTCGAATTCCGTGCAGATGGCGCCGAAGCTCTCGCGCACCTGGTCGTGGATCGCCGGCCAGGCCGGCGGCGCGATGTTCAGCTCCTTGCGGGCAATGCGGATCAGGTTGCGGCAGCGGGCTGCGTCCGGCTTGAGCGCGCTGGGCAGCAGCGAGGCCACCATCACCGGCAGCGCCACGGTGTCGCCGAGCCCCTGGCGGCGCATCTGCTCGGCGGTGCAGTTATGGGCGCCGGCGACCGTCACCAGGGTGGGGGGGAACTCCCATTTCTCGAGGATCCAGGCGCTGGCCAGGGCGTGGTCCCAGCCCACGTGGTCGCGTTCGAGCTGCGCCAGCTCGTTGGGCTGCCCGCTCCAGCGCGCGAAGACCGACAGGTAGGTGTCGGCGTAGAAGGTCAGCAGGATGGGCACCGAGATGTCCGCCAGCATCATGGCCGTGAACGCCTCCTCCTCGTCGCCGAGCCCGGAGCGGCGCGAGAGGATGCGGGCCAGCAGTGAGCGCAACAGGGTGTCGGTCCAGAACGCCTCGTGCTTGAACAGGGCGGTCGGCGGATGCGGCACCGATTCGAGGATCGCGAAGCTCAACACGATCGAGCGGATGCGGTCCAGCCCCAGCAGCGCCACGGCGTGGCGGATCGAGGTCACCTGGGTGCGCAGGGCGAAGTGCGAGGAGTTGATCGTGCGCAGCACCTTGGCGCTGATCAGCGGCTCGGTGGCGATGATGCGCTCGATGCGCCCGACCTCGGCCTCGGGGCTGTTGACCTCCGCCAGCAGGCGCGAGACGGCCGCCGGCAGCACCGGCAACTGGACGTGCTCGAAAGCCGCGGCGAACTCGTCCCTGAACGTGCCGGGACCGTGGGTGGCGACATCCATCTGCGGGCTCCATGGGCGATGGAGAGCTCGGCGAACTTACTCTGTTCAATCGTGCTATCGGCAATTCCCGAAATGACTTGAGCGGCCCGGATGAGGTGCAGGCAGGGAAGGGGCCGCGCGCCCGGCGACGGCCGTACCTCTCAGCGGACCAGACGGCAGCCGAGGGCGATCGAGAGGAATTTGGATTCGTCGCTGTCGGCGCGGCTGGTGAGCACGCAGGGCGCGTTCGCGCCCACGACGACGGCGGCCAGGCGGCCGCCGGAGAGCAGGGTGCCGGCCTTGTAGAAGACGTTGCCGCTCTCGATGTTGGGGAAGACCAGGATGTCGGCGGCGCCGCCCAAGGGCGAATTCAGGCCCTTGATGGTACAGGCTTCAGGCGAGATGGCGACGTCCAGGGCCAGGGGGCCGTCGACCACGGCGTCGGGGAACTCCGCGGCCGCGTCCGCTGCGATGGCCGCGGCCTCGACGGTCGCCGGCATCTTCGGGCTGACCTTCTCGCTGGCGGCCAGCAGGGCGGCCAGGGGCCGCTCCAGGCCGAAGCTGTGGGCCGCTTCCACGCAGCAGCGCAGGATCTGCTTCTTGGTCGCGAGGTCCGGCAGCGGGATGATCGCCACGTCGCTGACGAACAGCAGCTTGCCGTGGCGGGCGCTGTGGACGGGCAGCTCGATCACCGTCAGGTGCGTCAGGATCGCGCCCGGCGGCAGCAGGCCGCGCTCCTTGTCCAGGATCGACTTCATGTAGTCGGCGGTGGGGATCAGGCCCTTCATCAGCACGTCGGCGCGGCCGTCGCGCACCAGGTCGCGGGCGCGCAGGCCGGCGGCCGCGACGTCCGGCTCGTCGATCACCGCGAAGGCGTCACGGTCGAGTTCCTGCGCGGTGCACAGGGCGCCGATGCGGGCCGCATCGCCGACCAGGGTCACCCGCGCGATCCCCTCGCGGACGGCGCGCGCCGCGGCCACGATCGTGTGGGGATCGTGGCCCGCGGCCACGGCCACGTGACGGGCCGGCAGCGCCCGCAGGGAGGCGACCATCCCGTCCAGGGTGCGGATGGGGGTCACGAGGCGGCCTCCGGGGCGTAGGTGCGGGCCTTTTCCTTGCCGTTCAGGACGCGCAGCGCCCCCTGCACCAGGGCGGCCATCTCGTTCTCGCCGGGGTAGACGGCGACGCGGCCGCAGTGCTCCGGTACGTACGAGCGGATCGCCGCGACCAGGCCGGCGCTGCGGGCCATGCCGCCGGTCAGCAGGATGCCGTCGACGGGCTCGTCCTGGAAGGCGGGCAGCAGCATCGCGATGTGCTTGGCGATCTGGTAGGCCATGGCGTCGAAGACCAGCGTCGCCCACTCGTCGCCGTCGGCGACGCGCCGTTCCACCTCGCGCAGGTCCGCGGTGCCGAGCAGGTCGATCAGGCCGCCGCGCCCCTTGTTCAGCAGCTTCAGTTCGGCCTTGGTGTGCTCGCCGGAGAAGCAGAGGTCGATCAGCTGGCCGGGGGGCACGGTGCCGGAGCGCTGCGGCGAGAAGGGCCCTTCGCCGTTGAGCCCGTTGTTGACGTCGAGGTAGCGGCCGCGGCGGTGGGCGCCCACGGTGATGCCGCCGCCCATGTGGCAGACGATCACGTTGATGCGCTCGTAGAACGTCTCGTGCTCCTGGGCGAAGCGCTGCGCGGTGGCGATCTGGTTCAGGGCGTGGCTGATCACCAGGCGGCGGACCGCCTTGAAGCCGGTGATCTTGGCCTTCTCCCAGACCTCGTCCACGACCACGGGGTCGACGATGTAGGCGGGCAGGTCGGTGCCGCGGCGGATCTCGTCGGCGATGAGCGCCCCGAGGTTCGAGGCGTGCTCCCCGCCCACGGCGGCGCGCAGGTCGGCCAGCATCCGCTCGTTGACGGCGTAGGTGCCGTGGGGGATGGGCCGCACCAGGCCGCCGCGGCCGGCGACGGCGTCGAGGTCGGCCGGCGTCAGGTCGTGCTCGGCCAGGGCGGCCAGCACGACCTCCTTGCGGAAGCCCGCCTGGTCGGTGATGGGGCGCGACTCGTAGGGGGCCAGCTCGGCGGCGTCGTGCTGCAGCTCCTTGGTGAAGCTCTCGAGGTCGCCCTCGTAGACGCTGATCTTGGTGCTGGTCGAGCCGGGGTTGATCGCCAGGATGCGCGGGCGCGGAAAGAAGGTGTCCCGGGGGGTGCGGGTCCAGTGGCCGAACTTGTGGTGGCGCAGCAGGCTGGCCTTGACCGCGAGCATGACGTCCTGCGCCGAGGAGTCCATCGGCAGGTCCACGCCCTTGAAGCGCACGCCGAACATCACCGGGAACTTCTTCGCCTCCGGGTAGCGTGTCGCGTAGAGGTGGAACAGCAGGTTCCCGAGATCGAGGTTGGGGGCGATGATGACGTTGGTGCCGCCGGGCGCGCCGTCGGCCGGCTGGTAGTACATGGCCGAGCGCCGAGAGAGGGCGGTGGAGATCTTCACCTCGCCCTCGATGCGGATCGTGCGGTAGCGCTCGCCGACGGCGATGCGCTCGGCGAGGATCTCGGGTACCAGGGCCGTGGCGCGGCGGACCAGCTCCGGCGACGGGCCCTCGTCGGAGCCCTTGTGCGAGTAGCTGACGATGGCGCCGTTGATCGTCGGCAGCACGTCCTCGGGGATGAGGTCGCGGGCCACGGCGCAGGTGCCCACCGCGATGCGGGCCAGCGTCTCGGGCGTCATCGACGCGTTCACGCCCACGTCGCCGAAGACCACGATGTTGTGCGGGAAGATGCCCGCGGGGTGGTCGGGCGGCAGCACGAAGATGCCCGCCTCGCACATGACCTTGTTGACGCGCAGCAGGCGCAGCATGGGACGGAAGTACTGCCGCGGCTCGTGCGTGAGGCCGCCGACGACCGTGTCGGCGTGGCCGCAGCGCACGCACATGATGCCGAAGTGGGCGGGTTCGCTCAGCAGCCGGCGCGCCTCCGGCGGCAGGTCGGCGCGGCGCAGCTCCGCGGGCAGGGACAGGTACTCGGCGACGAACTCGTCCAGCAGGTCGGAGCGGGTCGCGGGATCGATGAAGGCGGCGTTCTGGAAGGTGTACGCCACGCGGGTCGCGTCGAGGTGGGGCAGCTGCTCGCGCTGGACGGTCCTCACCGCCGCCTCGTCCGCCAGGAACACCAGCCGGGCGAAGCGCGACAGGTGGCAGGCGGCCTCCACGGTGCGCGGGTCCAGCGCCTCGGTCAGCACCACCGTCGGACGGTTCTGCATCACGGCCAGGATCTGATCGTCGAGGGCGCGGTCGATGTCGAACGGCAGCGTCGCGCCCGTGATCTCGGTCATGGGTCCTCCGTGGGCGGTGGGGTCTGTGGTGAGCGGGTGCTCCGGGGTCCAATCATGGTCATCGGCCGCACTGTTTTCAAATTCACACTTGATTGCAGTCGGCCGTTGCCCGGCGCGGCGGGACGGTGTTACGGTCCCGGCGTCATCCTGGCACCGGGAGGGAGCGCCGCCATGCACCACTGCGGCAACGGTTTGATCGACAGCGAGATGCACCGCGACGCCCGCGAACGCCTCCGGACGGTCCTGGGGGAGGAGCCGCCGCGGTGGCTCCTGGTGAGCGTCGCCGGCCAGTGCCTGGTGCTGTTCGAGGACGGTCGCGCGAGCCGCGTCTACGGCGTCTCGACGGCCGCCGCCGGCCTCAACGGCCGCGAGGGCTCCCTCGGCACGCCGCCGGGCGTGCACCGCATCGCGCGGCTCATCGGCGCCGGCCAGGAGCTCGGCACCTGGTTCAGCAGCCGCGAGCCCGAAGGCGTGTGGCGCCCCGGCGAACCCGCGCCGCGGGACGACCTCATCCTGACGCGCATCCTCACCCTGCAGGGCTGCGAGGAGGGCGTGAACCGCGGCTCCGGCTGCGACTCGGAGGGCCGCTTCATCTACATCCACGGCACCAACCACGAGGGCCGCATCGGCGAACCCGTCTCCCAGGGCTGCATCCGCCTGAGCAACACCGACGTGCTCGACCTGTTCGAGCGCGTCGAAGAAGGGGATCCCGTTGTCATCGTCTGAGCGCCCGGCCGCCTACCACTTCGTCGGGATCGGCGGCAGCGGCATGTCCGCGCTGGCCTTCTACCACGCCGCGTCGGGCGGCCGCGTCAGCGGCAGCGACCGCTCGTTCGACCACGACGGCAATGCCGAACTGCGCGAGGCGCTGATCGCGGCCGGGATCGCGATCCTGCCCCAGGACGGGTCCGGCGCGGCGGCCGGCTGCGACGAGGTCATCGTCTCGACCGCGGTGGAGACGGACAACCCCGACCTGCGCGCCGCGCGCGAGCGGGGGACGCCGCTGCTGCACCGCAGCGAGCTGCTGGCCCGCTTCGTGGCGGCGCGGCGCACGATCGCGGTGACCGGGACGAGCGGCAAGTCGACGGTCGTGGCGATGACGTTCGCCGCCCTGCGCGGCGCCGGGCTGCAGCCGTCGGTGATCACCGGCGGCGCCCTGGTCGAGCTGGAGGAGCGCGGCGTTCCCGGCAACGCCTGGGCGGATCCGCGGGGCGATCTGCTGGTCGTCGAGGCCGACGAGAGCGACGGCAGCCTGGTGCGCTACGCCCCCTGGTGCGGCGTGGTGCTCAACCTGCAGCGCGACCACAAGGAGACCGCCGAGGTGGCGGCGATGTTCCGCACCTTCCGCGACCGGACGGCGGGCCCGCTGATCTGCGGCGAGGACGCCAACCTCGACGAACTGCGCCCCGACGCGCGCTTCGGCTTCGGCCCGCGCGCCGATGTCAGGGCCGAGGCGGTCGAGCTGCGGCCCGACGGTTCGCGCTTCCGCGTCGGCGGCACGCCGTTCGAGCTGCCGACGCCCGGCCGCCACGACGTGCTCAACGCGCTGGCGGCGACCGCGGCAGCGACAGCGGCCGGCGCCTCCCTCCCCGAGGTCGCCGCTGCCCTGCAGGACTTCCGGGGCGTGGCCCGCCGCTTCCGGGTCCTCGGCGCGGCGCGCGGCGTGACGGTCGTCGACGACTTCGCCCACAACCCCGACAAGCTGCGCGCGGCGCTGTCCGCGGGCCGCCTGCGCGGCGGCCGCATCCTCGCCGTCTTCCAGCCCCACGGCTTCGGGCCCACGCGCTTCCTGCGCGACGACCTGGTCGCCGCCTTCGCCGACGCGCTCGCGCCGGCCGACGTGCTCTGGCTGCCGGAGATCTTCTTCGCCGGCGGCACGGTGACCCGCGACATCTCGTCCGCGGACCTCGCCCGCGGGGTCTCGGCCGCCGGCCGCGACGCGCGGTTCGTCGCCGACCGCGCCGACCTGCCGGCGCTGATCGCCGCCGAAGCCCGTGCGGGCGACCTGGTGTTGGTGATGGGCGCGCGCGACCCCTCGCTCACCGGTCTGGCGCGCGACGTCCTGGCCGCGGTGGCCGCCGCGCCCGGCGGGACGCGATGAGCGGCTTCGTCCTGGTCGACGACGGCCGGGGCCGCCGCCGCGGCCTCTTCCCCCATCTCGCCGCGCTCGGCCTGGTGCACGCCGTGACCACGCGCGACGGTCCCGACCTCGGCGACGAGCCCTCCCACGACCCTGCGCACGCCGTGCCGGTCGGCGCGCTGGCCGCCGAACTGGAGCTCGACGGCGTCGCCTGGGCGTTCCAGGTCCACGGCGACGCCGTGCTGCATGCCGAGGTCCCCGGTTACGCCGGCCCCGGCGACGCCCTGTGGACCGACCGGCCCGGCCTCGGCGTCATGGCGCGCAGCGCCGACTGCCCGCTGGTGCTGGTGGCCGGGGAGCGGCGCGACGGCTCGTCGATCCTGGGCGTGGCCCACGCGTCCTGGCGCTCGACGGTGCAGCGCATCACCGCGCGGCTGCTCGCCGAGCTCGTACGCGCCGGCGCCGACCCGTCGCGCCTGCGCGCCGGGATCGCGCCCTCGGCCGCCCCCTGCTGCTACGAGGTGGGCGAGGAGGTGCGCGACCGCGCCCTGAAGGAGCTGGGTCCCGGCGCCGCCGCCTGCTTCCGCGAGCGCGAAGACAGCCTTTACTTCGACCTCTGGGCCGCCAACCGCGCGCAGCTGCGCGAGGCCGGACTGCGCGACGAGGCGATCGTCACGGCCGGGCTGTGCTCGCTCTGCCGCAACGATCTCTTCTTCAGCTACCGGCGGGAGGGCGCGGCGGCGGGGCGCTACGCGGCGGCGATCGGGACCGTGCGCGCGCCCTGACCGGCTCCTTCCGGCTCAGGGATTCCCCCTGCTCATCGACAAGGCATCCTGCGTCCAGGACATGTTCAAACCGTCGTGGCCCGGGGTGAGAGCTTTCGGGAATTACGTATATCCCCATGTATAGCGACGGATTGAGTGGTTCTTGCGGGTGGGATCGGATTCTCTGGTTTTGGGGGAGAGTTTGGGGACGGTCGTAACCGATCGGATGGTCCCATATAGGACGCGGTATCGGGAAATTTGAACGCCAGCTCTGAACGAAGGGGGCGGTTCGCGTGTTCTAAAGTAGAACACCCAGACTGGAGGTCGATCATGCGCCAAGTCCGTCCGCCCCTGTTTGCCACGGTTCTACTGCTGATTGTCGCCGCGTCAGCGCATGGGTCGGTTCCACCGCCTGACGTGCCTGCACGCTCCCAACGTGAGCTCGACCATGCCTCGTACGTTGAACTCGCGCGACAATGGCAGGCCTATATCGACGAAAACGGCCCTTCGCCCCGCGCGCTTGTCAATTTGGGCATAGCCTACGATTACACCGAACAGCGCGAGGCCGCTCTGAAGGCAGCGCGCCGCGCGGTGGCCCTGGGACCCAATGATGGCCCGGCTCTCGCCTTACTCGGTAAGATGATGATGGTCTGGGCCGATACGCCCGATTCTGCGATTGCGGTACTTGAACATGGCAGAGCGGTGGCGCCTGACTACGAACGCGGTCTCACTCTGCTGGCTGCCGCCTATCTGCGCGCAGGTCGGTTGGACGAGGCCGACGGGGTTTTCAGGACGATTCACGAGCGCCGGATCTTTTCGCGCCCGTTACAGGACTATGCGTACAACATGCTCATTGGCTTGCCTTCCAACGCGGTGCTGGTCACGAACGGCGACAACGACACCTTCCCCCCCCTCGCGCTGCAGCAGGGCATGGGCTTGCGCCCGGACGTCGTTGTGCTCAATCTGTCGCTTCTCAATCTTCCGATCTATGCAGAGGCGGCGTTCCGACGCCATCCGGAACTGCGTCCGGCGTTGGACATCGCTCATCATGAGGTCAGGATGATCGACGGCAAGCCGACTTTTCTATCGCAGGAGATCGTGGCGGATCTGATCGTGCAAAAGAAGGCGCCGGTTTACATAGCGGCATCCGTGCCCGAGGCGCAGTTCGGTGGATCGCTGCCGGAGGTCATCGAAGGAATTAATCGGCGCGCCTCCGGATCCGGTCTCGCTGCCGACAAGGCCGCTCGGCTCTTTCTCGACGTTTACCGTCTAGACTCGGCAACCGATTGGTCGGTACCCTGGTCTCTGGCGCCGGCTGAGGCGAGTCTGATCTCAAACTACGTCGTGGCCATGGTCTGGGCGGCGCAGCAAAAGGGTTCCGACAAGGCGACCAGGACGGCGATCCTCGATCACGCTCTCGCCTTTGCAAAGTTCCACGAGCTGACGACGTGGGTCGCACGGATCAACAAGATGCGCTGAACATGAAGTGGATTGCGGATTCGCGAACTGATGACGACTTGGTCCTCCAGGCCGTCGCCGGCTCGTCCAGTGCGTTCGAGGTGCTATACGACAGACATGCGCGCGCCGGGGCGCGTACGCTGACGTCGTTCGCCGGTCCCGACCGAGCCCTGCTGGATGATCTGGTGCAGGAGGTCTTCGTGCGAGTTGTCGAGCACCTGGACTCCTACGTCCCGATACGCCCGTTTCCGCACTGGCTGCACACCATCGCTCTGAATGTGGGGCGCAATCATGCTCGCCGACCGACGATCGTCGTTCTGGTCGATAGCGAGACTCTGGCTGACATCCCGGTGCCCGATGCGGGTGACATGCTCGACAGCGTCACGTTAATGCACTTCGTGTCGCAGCTCCCGGAGCCGATGCGCCAGGTGATTGCCTTGCGCGTGGGGCCGGAATTGGCCTACGGTGAGATCGGCGCAATCCTCGGCATTCCCGAAGGTACTGCGCGCAGTCGCATGCACAATGCCGTGCAGCTTCTGCGCGCGCGATGCGCGAACCCGGAGAACGAGACCAATGTCCAAGAATGACCACAACGATGTAGAGACTCGTCTGAAGGCGTTCGTCCATGATCCAGGCCCTGAGGTCAAGCCTGCAGTGATGTCGGCCTTCCGGCGCCGGTACGCGCGTCCACCGATTTGGGCGCGAGGTGTGCCGGTCTATGCCGTCGCGACGCTGCTGGCGCTCGCGGTGGGTTTGACGCTGTTCGCCGAACACGCACGCTCCATGCGCTTGCCGTCGTCGCCGCGACCGTTGGCTGCCGTCGACACTACGCTCACCTGGTCCATCGCTGCCCGCGACCAGATATGACAGAAGATTCGGACGGCTGCCGGGGCGCCCTCGCCGGGCGGAGGCTGCTTCGTTGGTCTCACCTTGCATTGTCCTCTGTCAGCGCCCATGACTCCCGAGCACCGCCGCAAGGAAGCCGCCGCCATCCTCGGCCGTGGTCTAAGGAAGGACCCGGTCAGGGCAAGTTTCCGGGTAGGGTCTCGATCGTCAGCGGCACGTCGGCCGTCGCACAGGCGACGCTGATCGCGTCGAAGTAAGGGCGCACGGTCGGATGCTCAGCCGGGGGAGCGGTATGGTATTCCACGGTATCGACTCTAAGGTCGCGTAGGCGCACTGCGATGCCTTCGGCCAGGACCACGACCTCGGAGGGTTGCAGGAGATGGTCGTACCAGGGGATGGGCTCCTCGGCGTGGAGCAGGCCGAGTTCTCCCGATAGGATGAACAGCGGGGTCGATTGCGCCCGACCGCGCAGCCACAGAACCCGCAGCCGCGCGCTGAGGTAGCGCTCGATGGCGGGCAGCAGGCCGTCGTCTTCGCGTTTGGCGGCGCTGCAGTAGGAGCACAGGATCTTCACGCCATCGCCCTCTTCTAGTCCAGCGCCGCCGCGAACCGCCGCACCACCTCGCCCGCCGGCATCACCGCCTCGATCCCCTCGACGCTGCGGCCGGCCTGCCACAGGTCCCGGTAGGCGCCGCCCTCGCGCGCGGCCGCGGGCAGGCGGCGCAGCGAGCGGCCCAGGTACCAGGCGCGCATCCACTTCTTGGTGCGGGGGTGGCGCAGCAGGCGCTTGGCGAGGCCGCCGGCCTCCAGGCCGAGCCGGTCGATCGTCGGGGTGCGGATCACCGACACCGGCACACCGGTGAGCTTCTCGGTCAGCACGATGTCCGCGGCGCGGGCGGCCAGGATGGCCGCCTTGTAGTCGGCGTGGGCCGTGCACTCGTCGGTGGCGATGAAGCGGGTGCCGCACTGCACCGCGGCGTAGCCCAGGTCGAGGGCCTCGCGAAACTCCGCGGGCGTGCCGACGCCGCCGGCGCAGACCAGGGGCAGCCCGTAGCCCGACAGCTCCGCGAACATCCGCTCCCGCGAACGGCGCCCCGCGTGCCCGCCGGCGCGGTCGTTGACGCAGATCAGCCCATCGACGCCGGCGCCCACGGCCTTGGCGGCGAAGCCCTTGCCCGTCACGTCGTGGTAGACGAGGCCGCCCGCGGCGTGGATGCGTTCGACGATCGCGCGCGGGTGGCCCAGGGCGGTCAGGAAGAAGCGCACGTCCTCTTCCAGCGCGAGGTCGATCCACGCGTCCAGCCGCCGCTGGTAGCGCCGGAAGCCGTGTTCGAGCAGGACGTTCAGCCCGACCGGGGCGCCGTCCGACAGCTCGCGGATGCGGCGCAGGCCGTCGCGGAAATCCCAGCCGTGCACCGAGGTCAGGGACATCGGCTGCACCACGCCCAGCCCGCCGGCCGCCGAGACGGCGGCCACCAGCTCGGGGTTGCTGCAGGGGAACATCGGCCCGCAGATCAGGGGCGTGCGGACGCCGGCCGCCGCGGTGAATGCCGTCACGCGTGTCATGGCCGCATCGTACCCGCCGCGCGGCGGCAGCGCCAGCGGAGAACGGCTGCCGGCAGAATGCCGAAGTTCTAGATGCCGATTTCTAGATGCCGAAGCGCCGCGTGACCTTCACCATCACGATGTCATCGCCCGGGGATTCCATCAGCGAGCGCACGTCGCGGCGCAGGTCCATGCTGCCGGGGTCGTCGAAGTTGGCGCGGCCCTGGGTCCAGGCCAGGAAGAACGTGGAGCCCGGGCCGTACTCCCAGCGCAGCACGAAGTTCACCTGCATCGACTTGAGGTTGAAGTCCGGGTCCGCGACCGCGAAGGCGGGGGCGGGCCCGCCGCCGTCGGGGTCCACGAGGTAGGAGCCGTCGTCGGCCCGCTCCAGGGTGGAGCCGCCGTCGCGGCCGTAGACGGCGAAGTCGTAGGTGCTCGGGCTTTGGAACTCCTTGAGGCCCTGGTAGCGACCCGTCGCGAACAGGGGTTGCAGGTAGGTCTGCAGCGTCAGGTCGGGAGAGAAGGTCCAGTCCACGCGGGTGGTCAACGAGACCTGCTGCATGTCCATCCAGGCGAAGACGTAGCGCGTGCCGTAGGTGGTGGCCATCAGGGGGTCGGCCACGCGCATCACCCACTGCGTCGCTTCGTGCGTGGCGCTGTACGAGGGCGAAATCGACAGCTGCAGGGCCTGCGAGGGGCGTACCGCGATTTCGGACCAGAGGCTCCAGTAGACGCTGTCGTCGGTGACCTCGCCGTAGCGGCCGCCGAGGCTCGCGGTGGTGGACCGCCGCTCGTCGCTGTAGACGGAGAAGTCGGCGATGAGGGTGGCCGGCACGACCATGCGCGGGCCGCCGCGGGTGTAGCTGTTCGAGTAGCGGTCGGGCGAGCCGAAGATCTGCGCGTCGAGGCTCCAGTAGTTGGCGAGGGTGCCGCCGGCGAAGAGGGCGAGGCCGGCATCCTCGGGGCGGCCGCCGAAGTCCCAGGAGCGGTACCCGGCCAGCGACACGGATCCCCCGCGGAAGCGCCGCGTCGGCTCGGTCCAGCGGTAGCCCACCGCCAGGTGCGAGTTCACGCGGTCGGCGCGCGACAGCCAGCCCAGGTCGTTGATCTCCAGCCCCGGCGACACCGCGCCCAGCGAGGCGTTCAGCCTGACGGAGCCCGTCTCCTTGTTGAGCATGGTGCGGCCCATCCATCCCGACAGGCTCGTGCGCGCGGGGTCGTAGTCCAAGTACGCCGCGTCCGGTCGCTGGTAGTAGCGGCGCGACGAGCGCTGCTGCAGGTCCAGGGCGGCCGCCGAGCCGTCGAGGCGGGAGCCCAGCAGGTAGCCGCGCAGC
>DYDD01000009.1:27674-29397 GCA_020718045.1 Fibrobacter sp.
TCGAGGTGCGTCCAGCCGTCCACCCCGACCGACCAGGCCTGCGCGGCGAGCTGGTCGCGGGCCGCGGGATCCCCGAGGTCGCGCACCACGCCGGTGGCCATCAGGCCGAGCCCCCGCTGGCCGCCGACGTAGGTCCGCTGCAGGCGCAGGGCGTTGTAGCCGGTGCGCGGCTCGACGAGCTGCCCGCTCGTGACGCCGTCCGTCGACAGGCGCGCCCGTTCCGCGGCGGTCACCGCGCTCAACGCTCCGACCTTCATCCCGCCCAGCGTGCCGCCCAGCCGGACCGCGCCCAGGATGGTGGCCGCGCCGGGCAGGTCGGCGTGGTCGTGCGGCGCCGGCGCCAGCTGCGGGGCGCGCCCGATGCGGCGGCTGTGGAGCAGCGTCGGGTCGCTCCAGTTGAAGTTCCAGGTGCTGCCGGTGCCCTCGCGTCCGAACCGGAAGGCGCCGGTGTCCTCGACGAAGAAGGGCCGCTTCTCGGGGTAGTAGGTCTCGGCGTCGGACAGGTTCACCACGGCCGGGTCCACCTCGACCTGCCCGAAGTCGGGGTTGACCGTGGCGGAGAGGGCCAGGTCGTTGGTGAGCCGGTACCGCAGGTCCAGACCGGCGTCCGCGTCGACCTCGCGCGACGAGCGGAAGGGGTCGCCGGGGGCGACCTCCTCGAACCGTCCGCGGGTGGTGCCGTAGGCCAGCGCCTCGATCTCGCGCACCGGGTGCACGCCGGCGATGCCCGCCAGGTCGGGGAACCGGTTCTGGAAGCCGGCCTCCTGACGCGGCTTGTGGAAGAGCTCCTCGCGGCCGCCGCAGCGCAGGTAGCGGCGGGAGAAGTTGATGCCCCAGACCTGCTGCGGCGCGTCGGGGAAGCGCAGCTGCGAAAACGGGATGCGGATCTCGAAGCTCCAGCCGCTCCCGTCGATCCGGGTGGCGCAGTCCCAGACGCCGTCCCAGGTGCTGTCGCTGGCGCCGTCGTTGTAGAGTTGGCCGTCGCCGACGACGCCGGACGGGTTCATCGAGAAGTAGAAGCCGCTGCGGTCGTCGTTGTAGGTGTCGAGGTGCAGGAAGACCCAGTCCGACTCCGGCCAGGTGTCGCGGCGCCCGAGGCTGGTGCGGATCGAATCGGGGCTGCTCTCGTGCAGGCGCGCGGCGACGTACAGCGCCTCGTCGTCGTAGGCGACCCACCAGTCGGTGGGCTGGCGCGGCGGCGCCCCGTTGTCGGGCTCGTTCTGGAAAAGGGGGTGGGCCGACGGGCGGCGCCAGACGGCTTCATCCAGGACGCCGTCGATGCGGACGGGTCCGGCGAGCCTCAGGGCCTCGACGCGCCCCGGTCCCGCCTGCGGTCCTGCCTGGGCGCGCGCCCGCGAGACGGCCAGCGCCAAACCTAGGAGCGAGACCACCAGCAGCAGGGACAGGCGGACGGCGGGCGGGATCCGTGTCGGTCGGGGCATCGTCGTTCTCCCGAGTTTCGCTGACGTTCGTGCTCGATTCGTTGGACTGACGGGCGGCCGGATAAGTTGACAAGAGCACGGAGGAACCCGGCGCGCCGGATCACCCCACCCGCCGGGCGGCGGCCACGGCGGCCAGGATCAGGGGCGTGGCCCGGTCGACGTCCTCGCGGGTGGTGAAGCGGCCGACGGAGAAACGCAGCGTGCCCAGCGCGGCCTCGCGCGGCGCGCCCATCGCGGCGAGCACGGCCGAGACCTCGGCGCCGCCGCCGTGGCAGGCCGCG
>DYDD01000159.1 GCA_020718045.1 Fibrobacter sp.
TCGTTCGGCGCCCTGTGCGGCGCTGCGCTCCTCGCTCCCGGCGACCCCACGCTGATGGACTCCAAGACCCACATCGCCAGGATCTGGCACTGGGGCGTCTCGCTGCGCCACGGCGCGCTCCCGCTCTGGACCGACCTCTGGTACGGCGGGTGCCCCGTCCTGGCCGCGTACCCGCCCCTGTCCCACGTCGCCGGCGGCCTGCTAGTCGCGCTGGACGTCCCGGCGCCGCTGGCCGCCAAGCTCCTGGTCTGGGCCGCCCGCATCCTGGGCACGATCGGCTTCGGGTTGCTGGCCGCTCGGCTGCACCGCGACCGCGCCGCCGGGCTGCTGGCCGGGCTGCTGTACGGCTCGTACCCGCCCTGGCACGCGGCCTGGATCTGGGAGGGTCGCCTGCCGGGCGCCGTGCTGCTCGGCATCCTGCCCTTCGCGCTGCTGCTGGTCGAGCGGCTGGCGGTGCCGGCGCACACCGACGAGCGGCCGCGCTGGACAGGCGCCATCGGCGGCGGCGCGCTGCTGCTCGGACTGGCCTGCGGCGCACTGGCGGGGACGCACCTGGGACAGGCGCGACCAGCCCTGGTGTTCGTCGCCGGTTTCGCCGTCCTGCGGTTCGCCGCGACGTGGCGCGATCCGGGCGCCCGCGCTCGCGGCGTCGGGATCGTCGGCGGCCTGGCCTTCGGCGCGCTGCTCGCGCTACTCGTCGTGGCGCCCATGCTCCACGAGGCGCCACGCCTGAGCGGGCCGTTCGGGACCTCGTCGGCAGCGGACACCGGCGGCGCGATCCCGCAGGTCTTCGGCTCCGGCTTCCAGCCGCGCTTGCCCGACCCGACGGAGATCCTGGGCGCGCTGCGCTGGAACCGCTTCGGGAGGCACTATCTCGGACTCGTCGGCTGCCTCCTGGCCTGCCTGGGGTTGTTGCGGGTCCGGCGGACCCCCGCCGAGGGGCGCGCGGGTTGGCGGACCCTGCTCGCCTTCGCGGTGGCGCCGTGGTTCATCCTGGCCCCCTCGGAGCGCGGCCTCGACCTGATCCACATCGGCGGCCTGCTGCTGGCCTCGGGCGCGATCCGGGGCTGGTCCGCGCGCGGCGACGGTGCGCGCGGCGACGGCGACCGGGGACTCCGCGCGGCGACGGTGCTGCTGATCGCGTTCGCCGTGCTGGACCAGTTGCCCTTCCAGGCGCTCAGCAGCTACACGCGCACCCGCGACGACAGGGCCGAGGCCTACCGTCTCCTCGAGACCGGCGACGGCGGGC
Organism: Fibrobacter sp.; assembly: GCA_020718045.1. Lineage (GTDB taxonomy): Bacteria > Krumholzibacteriota > Krumholzibacteriia > LZORAL124-64-63 > LZORAL124-64-63 > PNOJ01. The sequence goes on from DYDD01000159.1 coordinate 1,250, forward strand.
ACCGCCTGCTCGAGTTCAGGACCTGGCCCGGCTCCCCGCTGCGCGGCAACATCTGGAGCTACGCGCCGACGCGGCGCGTCCCCGCCGCCGGCGGCCCCTTCTACCAGGGCGCGCCCCGGGAGTACTGGTACACGGCGGCGGTCGTCCAGGCGATCGGCGCCAAGCTCGCCGCGGGCGGGAAGCTCGACGCCGACGACGCACGGCTGCTGGGGTTCTTCGACATCGGCGAGCTCCTGTTCACAAAACCGCTGAGCGAGGTCATCGACCCCTCGACCTTCGCCGGCGAGGGCTGGCGGGTCCGGCCCGGCGACCGCACGCTGCGCGTCGAATCGGCGTCACCGGTCGCCGTGCTGCCCGACGCATCCGTCCCGTCCCCCGCGTTCCCCACCGAAGCGAGCCTGGGCGTCGATGGTCTGGCGACCGAGCACGCCGACGCGATGGCCGCGGAGATTCGCGCCTGGCTGACGTCGGCGGGCCCGCGCCCCGTCGCCGGGACGCGAGCCCGGGTGCTGCCGGACCGGTGGGAACTGGAGCTGCCTGCGGACGACTGGGGTGCGGTCCGACTCGCCAGGAACTCCTACCCAGGCACGGTCGTCGAGGTCGATGGCGCTCCGGTCGGCTGGTCGCCGGCTCCCCTGGGCGGGATCCTGATCCGCCTGGAGCCCGGAGCCCACGAACTGATCGTGCGCACCGGGACGCCGATCGCGGCGGCCTGCTGGTGGGCCGGCGGCGTCCTGTCGGCGATCGCGATCGCCGCGGCTGCCGTCGCGCTGCGGCGCACCCGGCCGGGCGGCCCGCGATCCGGTACCACGCCGTGAAGGACCAGCGCCGCGCCACCCTGCTGGGCCTCGTCACGGTGCTGCTGTGGTCGACCGTGGCGACGGCCTTCAAACTCGCCCTGCGGCACCTCTCGCCGGTCGCCCTGCTGGCCTGGTCGGCGACCGTGTCGCTGCTGGTGCTGGCCGGCGTGGTGACGGCGCGGCGGGGCTGGACGGTCCTGCGGCGGGCGCCGCGGCGCGACCTGCTGCAGGCGGCCGGGCTGGGCGTCCTGAACCCCTGCCTCTACTACCTGATCCTGTTCGAGGCCTACGACCGCCTGCCCGCCCAGGTCGCACAGCCCCTGAACTACACCTGGGCCCTGACGCTGACCTGGCTGTCGGTGCCCCTGCTCGGGCAGCGCCCGCGCGCGCGCGACCTGCTGGCCGGGCTGGTGTGCTACGCGGGCGTGGCGGTGATCAGCACCGGCGGCGAGCTGCGGGACTGGCGGGGCGTCGACCCGGCGGGCGTGGCCCTGGCGCTGGGCAGCACGCTGCTGTGGGCGCTCTACTGGCTCGGCAACGCGCGCTCGCGTCTGGAGCCGGCGTCGGGGCTGCTGGTGAACTTCGCCGTCGGCACGCCGCTGGTGCTGCTCTACGGCTGGGCCCGGCGCGACCTGGGCGCGGACGGGCCGGGCCTGCTGGGCGCGCTGTACGTCGGCGTCGTGGAGATGGGCGTCACGTTCGTGATCTGGCTGACGGCGCTGAAGCTGGCGCGGGACACCTCGCGCGTCGCCAACCTGATCTTCCTGTCGCCGTTCCTGTCGCTGGTCTTCATCCAGTTCGTGCTGGGCGAGGCCGTGCGGCCGGCGACGCTGGGGGGGCTGGCGCTGATCGTGGGCGGGCTGGCGTGGCAGGGGCGGGAGCGGGGGTAGAGGCGAAGGCGCTAGTCGGTCTTCCCTTCGCGCAGGCGGATCAGCGCGGCGAGCCAGCGGTTCAGCGGCGCGTCGATCCCGAACGCCTCGGCCTGGCGCGCGACGAAGCCGTTGAGGTGCTCGATCTCGGTGGGGCGGCCCCGCGCCAGGTCCTGCGCCATGGAGTTGAGGTTGCGCGAGCGTGCCAGCACGAGGTCGATGCGCTCGGGCAGCTCGTCGGGCAGGTCGACGCCGTCGAGGGCCGCCACCGCCATGACCTCGCGGGCCACGGCCAGCCGCAGGTCGGCCAGGTCGTCGTCGGCGAGGTCGCCGTTGCGGCGGCCGGTCAGGCCGGCCAGCGGGTTGGCCACGCAGTTCAGGGCCAGCTTCTCCCAGGAGTGACGCGCGAGGTCGTCGATCCGCTCGACGCGCAGGCCGGTGGGCGCCAGCGCCGCCGCGACCCGGTCCTCGCGCACGCCGTGCAGCAGCAGCGCGCGGCCGCCCCAGGCCGACACCCGCCCCGGACCGTCCAACGTCGCGCCGAACTCCGCCACGACCCTCACGACCGGCCGGCCCAGGGCCTCGCCCAGGATCTCCTGCGGCGCTAAGCCGTTGGCGACCACCGCGACCACGGTGTCCTCGCGCAGCCGCTCGCGCACGGCGCGGGCCGCGGCCGCGAGGTCGGTCGCCTTGACCGTCAGCAGCAGCAGCGCGTCGGCTTCCAGGGGAGGGCAGGCGTCGGCCACGTCCACCGGCACGACGGCGTTCTCGATCCCCGCCAGGCGCAGGCCCGACGCGCGCATCGCCTGCGCGTGCTCGCCGCGGGCCACCAGCACGGCCGGCGGCGCCAGGCGCGCGCCCAGCCAGCTGCCGAGGGCGCCGGCCCCGAACACGACGTTCTGTCGGAAGAGTCGCGTCTCCATGGCTCCAGCATGGGACCGCCGGGCCCCGCCGTCAACGGCGACGGCCCCTCTCCCATCGCGGGAGGGGGGCCGCCGGATCGCCGCGGCGATGCGCGCCTTACCTGACCAGCACCATCTTGCGGGTCTGGGTCCGCCGTCCATCCTCGAGCCGGTACAGGTAGAGGCCCGAGGGCATCTCCGCACCGGACTCGTCGCGGCCGTCCCAGACGACGCGGTGCTCGCCCGGGGCGTAGACGCGCTCGGCCAGGGTCCGCACCAGGCGGCCCTGGAGGTCGTACACGCCCAGCCGCACGCCGGCGGCGCGGTCGAGCGCGAAGACGATGGTCGTCTGCGGGTTGAAGGGGTTGGGCGAGTTCTGGGCCAGGGAGAGCGCTTGCGGCAGGCCCCCGTCGGCCACCGGGGTGGCCCCGGTCAGGTCGACGGCCATGGCCGCGTCCGTGTTGGCCTGCAGGTCGGCCAGGCTCTCGCCCCACACCAGCGCGTAGAGGAAGACGGCCTCGGCGCCGGACGGGATGGTCACCGGCCCGGCCGACGTCAGGGCCGACCAGTCGTTGGCCGTCGAGGTCGTCGGCGTGGAGATCGTCGCGTTCAGCAGGCGGAATTTGGTGGTATCGCTGATGTAGCCGTTCGGGTAGACGTGCGACGGGTTGGAGATCATCGTCAGGTTCTTGGCCGTGGTCGGCTCGCGCAGGGCGATGCCGAAGTACGCGCCGCCGGCGTCGGGGTACATGTAGGTGAGGCGGCGCGTCGCGTCGACGGCGCCGCGGTTCAACGACGAATTGTCGATGTCGAAGTCGCAGAAGATGCCGGTGTAGTAGCCGCTGAGCGTCGTCGCCGCGTTGTTGCGCACCGTGTAGCGCAGGATGACGAAGTCGTCGTCGGGCGCGGCGGCGAAGGCGAAGCTCTCCTGCGTGACCGTGACGTTGCGCGGCACGACGTTGCCGGAGTCGTTGAAGATGCCCTGGTAATGCTGGTCGGCGAACACCGTGCCGAGGTCCGCCACACGCCCGTTGGGCGTGGTGACGGTCCGCCAGTCGTAGACGTTGCCGCCCTCGGCGTAGTCGTGGTTGCAGACGTAGCTCACGCTGGCGCCGCCCCAGAACGAGCCGACGTACAGGCCGTTGGCGCCGGCGGGACCGAAGCCGTCACCCTCCGCCTGGTCGGAGGAGGTGAAGCCCAGCGAGCCGGTGTCGGTGACCGTGGCCAGGACATGGCCGGCGTCGTGCGTCCGCCACTCGGGCAGGCCGACGAAGTGCTCGGCGTCGAAGGTCACCTCGTAGCCGTCCTGGGCCGTGACCGTCAGCAGCATGGTGAAGGTCGCGCCCTGGACCGCGCCCGGGTCCGCCACCAACGAGAAGACGTCGGCGGCGTTGTCCGCCGTGCCGCCGTTCGCCGCGATCGCGCCGAAGACGGCGGCGCCGTCGGTGACCGTGGCGGACCCGCCCGCGGCGACCGCGAGGCCGCCCGCGACGGAGGTGGCCGCGACCAGCCCGCTGGTGTTGGTCAGCGTGAAGACGACGTCGAAGGCCTCGCCCGGGTCGATGACGCCGTCGGCGGTGGCGTCCAGGATCTGGAAGGAGCTCCACGACAGCTGGGGCGCCTGGGTCGCCGGGACCAGGTTCACGGCCGCCAGCGCGTCGATGCGGCCGGAGCCGAACTGGTTGTCCTTGCCGACGGTGCCGAGGTCCAGCGACGACAGCTCCAGGATCGAGTCGACGCCGGCCGGCGACAGGGTCGGGTTCTTCTGCAGCATGAGCGCCGCGACGCCGGCCGCGTGCGGGCAGGCCATCGAGGTGCCGCTCCAGCTGTTGCCCGAGTAGCCGCTCGGGGGCACCAGCGAGTTCACGTTGACCGCCGGGGCCGAGACGTCCGGCTTCAGCAGGCCGACGCCGGGGCTGTAAGGCCAGTCGTTCCACGGGTCGACGTTGTCCCACTTCGCGGGGCCGCGCGACGACGCGGTGTAGCCGGCGTTGGACATGTAGCCGGTGCCGCCGACGGCCACCACGCCGCCGGTCGAGGAGTAGCGCGTGCCGACGATGGCGTTCCAGGGGGCCGGGACGCGCGCGGTCAGCCCGCACTCGATCGGGGGCAGGTAGACCCCGTGGTCGTTGCCCGCGGAGTTGAAGATCGTGATGCCGGCCGTGCGCATGACGTTGCAGGTCTCGCGCTCGGCGCGCATCAGCGAGGGGTCCAGGTCGCCGGGGACGCCCAGCGACATGGTGATCAGCCGCGCCCCGTTCTCCAGGATGTACTGGTAGGACTGCCAGATCATGCCCAGGCTGCCGGAACCGGCGCTGTTGAAGGCCTTGCAGGCCATGATCTGCGCGCCGGGCGCCACGCCGGTGGCGGTACCGCCGGTGCCGTCGCCGGCGACGGTGCCCGCGGTGTGGGTGCCGTGGCCGGGGCTGGCCGAGTCGTCGTTGGGGTCGCCGTCGAGGTCGCCGAAGTCGTAACCGTGCACGTCGTCGACGTAGCCGTTGGCGTCGTCGTCAAGGCTGTTGCCGGCGATCTCGCCGGGGTTGGTCCACAGGCGGTTGGCGATGTCGGGGTGGGTCAGCCAGACGCCCGAGTCGATGTGGCCGACGACGATGCCGTCGCCGTGGTAGCCCAGGGCCCAGACGTCGTCGGCGTTGATCCAGCCGATGCTCCAGACGTTCGCCAGCAGGGGGCTCTCTCCGGTCGGCGCCGACGCCGGCGCTTCGGCGACGCGGGAGTCCATCACCGAGGAGATCAGGTCGTAGTCGCGGTCGTGGCGCATCACGCCGGCGGACTTGTCGGCGGCCAGGACGGCCACCGCCGCGGCGTCGGCCTCGAAGAGCAGGGCGCTGGCCGCGTAGAGCGAGCGCACCTTCTCGACGCGCCCCGCGGCCGCCGCCGCCCGCAACGCGGCGCGCACGGGTGCTTCGGCCGTCGC
>DYDD01000160.1 GCA_020718045.1 Fibrobacter sp.
GGATGACTGAGCGGTCTGTCGGGCGCTGAGAACTTGGCACTGTCCAGTGATCCAGACTTCGAGGAAAAGCTGATCGACGTCGTCGGCCTCTACCTCAATCCGCCGGAACGGGCCCTGGTGCTCAGCGCTGATGAGAAGAGCCAGATCCAGGCGCTGGATCGGACCCAGCCCAGCCTCCCGATGATTCCCGGTCGGTGCGGGACGATGACACATGACTACAAGCGCAACGGCACGACGACGCTCTTTGCCGCGATTGACATGGCTCAGGGTAAGGTCATCGCATCGTGCATGCCGCGTCACCGCCACCAGGAATGGATCAAGTTCCTCAAGCAGATCAATGTTGAAACACCACCCGAGATCGACCTGCACTTGATCGTGGACAACTACGCAACGCACAAGCATCCGAAGGTGCAGGCCTGGCTCAAGCGTCACCCGCGGTTCCACATTCACTTCATACCGACAGCAAGCTCTTGGCTCAATATTGTCGAGAGGTTCTTTCGCAACCTGGACGAGAAGCGGATTCACCGCGGCGTGTTTCGCAGTGTGCCTCAACTCATCGATGTGATCATGGACTACATCGAGCAGCACAACACCGACCCCAAGCCGTTCATCTGGAAGAAGACCGCAGACGAGATCATCGAGAAAGTCGGCAGAGCCAGGCTGGCCCTGGATGATGCCCCAACAGGTTGAATCACACCACTAGGACCGCGAACCAGGTCCTGTCTCGAACCGCGCGACCCGGGCGGCCTTCGACCGGGTCGCGTCTTGCGCCCCGGCGGCCGGCCGGCGGCTCTCATCGGCAACGCAACGCAGCCGGTCAGCTCGGCCACGGCGATGAGCCTGTTGACGGCAAGCCCCGCCCCGTCGAATAATCGGCGCCTACTCGGCCCCCGTTCCCCGGAACACGGGAGGAATGTCATGCCCGTCTTTCGCCTCCTCCTCTGCGGCCTCCTGCTCGCCCTCGCCGCGCCCGCCGCCGCCTCCGACACCGTCACCATCCCGCCCCAACAATGCGGCGACGACGAGCGGGAGTTCGGGGCCGGCGCCTGCCCCCAGGAGACGAAGTTCACGGCCGGCACCGTCTCGACGGCCCCGCACCTGAAGGTGGGCGGCGAGGCGGCGGGCTGCGACTCGGAGTGGGCCACCAGCCTGGAGTTCGCCCTCGACGCCGTTCCGGCCCAGCAGCCGGTGGTTTCGGCCGTGCTGACGGTGCGCAAGACCGGCTACTCCGACGACTCCGAGGGTTTCCCCTACGTTGGCGTCTTCGCCTACCCGGCGACGGGCGCGCCGCTGACGGTCGGCCGCGACGAGCTGACCCCCGACACGGTGCTGGATGTCGTGTTCCCGTCGTCAGCCAACGTCGACCTGAGCTTCGACGTCACGGCGGCGGTGCAGGAACTCGTCGCCGGGAGCGCGCCGCGCGCGGGCTTCCTGCTCGCGGGCGTCTTCTCCGAAGTGGGGTACGAGGACTGGATTTCGGTCGGGGGGACGACCTACGCGATCCCGCCGCGGCTGGTCGTGGTCTACGAGGGCGCCATCGCGACGCACGCGGGCAGCTGGTCGGCCGTCAAGGCCGCCTACCGCTGACCGGCGACGCCCACCAGCAGGTTCACGGACGCCGGCCCGTCGTGGCCGGGTCCTTCGCGCTGGACGACTTCCAGCCTCTCGGCCCGCACCCAGGCCACGCCCGGGAACTCCCCGCGCACCTCGTCGAGATCCTGCAGGAGAGCGAGGCCCTGCGGGCCGCCCGTGCCGCGGCCGAGCTGCTCCTTGGCGAACGAGACCACGACCAGCCGTCCGCCCGGCCGCAGCGCCGCCGCGGTGCGGGCGTGGAGACCGACGCGCGCGGCGGGCTCTTCGTGGAAGAAGCAAAGCACGGCCAGGTCGTAGGGCGCATCGTCCCAGGCCGTCGCCGCGACGTCGCCCAGGAGGTAGTTCAGGGCCACGCCGCGCTCGGCGGCCAGGGCCAGCGCCTTGCGGCGCCCTCGGCGGACGAGTCCACCGCGACGACCTCGTGCCCCAGGGAGGCGGCGTGGACGGCGTTGCGCCCCTCCCCCTCGGCCAGGAACAGGGCCCGGCCGGTCGGCAGGCCGGCGATCGCGGCCCGCACCAACTCGTTGGGCTCGGTGCCGTAGAAATAGCGGTCGGGGGCGTATCTTTCGTCCCAGCGGTTCATGACGGCCATGGTAGACTGCCCGGCGTCCCGCAGCCAGCGCCACGCCGTGAGATTTTCACATTGAAAGCGGGTTCTCGATCCGTGTAGATTCGCACACTGCGGACCCAACCGTCGTCAGACCCCGAGGAGAACGAGCATGGCCATCAAGAGGAAACTGGGCATCGTCGGCGCCGGCAACATCGGCGGCATCCTGCTGCTGGAGATCGCCGCCCGCAAGCTGGCGCGCACGATCGGCATCGTGGACATCAAGCCGCCGGCGGTCGCGGCCGGCAAGGCCCTGGACGTGGCCGAAGGCACGCCCATCATCAACGCCGACGTCAACTTCGTCGCCTCGCGCGACTTCAGCGCGCTCGAGGGCTGCGAGTGCGTCATCAACACCGCCGGCGTGCCGCGCGCCATGCGCCCCGACGGCACCTTCCCGTCGCGCGAGGAACTGCTGGCCACGAACCTGCAGATCGCCGACGCGGTCGCCGACGGCATCAACATGTACTGCCCCGACGCCTGCCTGGTGAACATCGCCAACCCGCTGGACGCCATCGTCTACCGCCTGCACCAGAAGCTGAGGAAGCCCAAGAATCGCATCTCGGGCATGGCCGGCGTGCTGGACACCGCGCGCTACCGCCTGTTCATCGCCCAGGAGGCGGGCGTGTCCGTGGAGAACGTCGAGGCGATGGTCCTGGGCGGCCACGGCGACACGATGGTGCCGATCCGCAGCTGCACCCGCATCGCGGGCATGCCGGTCGAGCAGTTCATCGGCAGCAAGAAGCTCGACGAGATCGAGGACCGGGTGCGCAAGGCCGGCGGCGAGGTCGTCAGCCTGCTGGGCTCCGGCTCGGCCTTCGTCAGCCCCTGCTGGGCCACCCTGGAGATGATGGAGGCCCAGGTCCACGACAAGAAGAAGATCCTGCCGGTGGCCACCCTGCTCGAGGGCGAGTACGGCGTCCACGGCCTGTTCATCGGCGTGCCGGCGATCATGGGTCGCGGCGGCATCGAGAAGATCATCGAGGTCAAGATGACCCCGACCGAGAAGGAGCTGTTCAAGGCCTCGGTCGAGGCCGTGCGCCAGACCGCCCGGGAGGTCGACCGCCTGGGCGCGGAGATGGACAAGGCGAAGAAGGCGGACAGGGCGGCGACATCGAAGAAAACGGCCGTCAAGAAGGCACCGGCTAAGAAGCCGGCGACAGGCAAGAAGAAGTAGTTACAAGGCTTAGAGTTCCTTGTCGGCCCCCGTCTTCGGACGGGGGCTTTTTCCATCCGCTCGAGGGCTCATGGAGCCTGCTCTCGGTCATCCATTCCCGCTCCCCGAGACAACCGGCTTGGACCTGTGTCCCTCCATCTCAGCGGAACAAGGCCTTAATCGCACCCCAGGCGGCTGCCTCCGTCTCGCCGATGTCAGCTTCGGGGACCCCCGTCGTCGCCGGATTCAACGTCGCGGCGTCGATGTATGCGAAGTGCTGGGTCGCATCCTGCAGGCAACGCAGCGAGAGCGTCGCGCTCACGTCGTCCGCCGTGAACGTGAAGACGCGCGGCGAGTAGACGGTCAGGACGGCATGGTTGACGGCCGAAAAGATCTCGGACACGCCATCGGCCGCCACGACGACCTCGCACGAACCGTTTCGACCTACCGACTGACTCGTGCCGAGCTGGAATTCCAGCACATAGACAGCGCCGGGCTGCGTGGCGAACGTCTGCTGCACGCCGCCGGCCGAGGCGAAGTAATTCGCCAGGTCAACGACATACATCCCGGCGGGGGCCGGAGTGTCACCGTAGTGAGTCGGTCGGAACCACTCGACGCCCGAATCGGTGGTGCTCCAGCCCGGGATCAGGAGCGAACCGCCCGGCAGGAGTTGATAGTCGAAGGACGCATTGTCGGGTTCGAGGGAGCCGTTGAGAAGCTCGGCTCGGGTCGGCCGAGCGGCCAGGGTGGCGAGAATGGCGGTCAACAAGACCAGGAAACGCATAAAACCCTCCTGCCGGTTAATACAATACAAAATCTATCGTATATATAAGCAGGAGTTGGTCGATTGTGAAAGGACGTTTTTCATCGTCTTGTGTCACAAGATGTTCCAGCTTCCGGGCGCCCTGTGCACCGACTGACCCTATCGAAAAACAAAAAACCGAGATCTGGCATCAATCTGCCGGGCATGTTAGAATTGAGTACCCGCGCAATCATCCTTGGCATCCGCGACCCTCACGAGGCTGGAGGCCCCGATGTCCATTCGCCCGAATCCCCTCGGCCGCACCCTGACCGCGGCGGTCCTGTTGTTCGTCCTGTGCCTGGCGGCCGCCGCTACGGCCGAGAACCCCAAGTACGCGCTGGTGCGCGTCTCCCTGGACGCCCCGCAGGTCGAGGCGGCCTTGAGGGCCAACCCCGGCCTGGATGTCGTGGCCCGCAAGCCCGGACACCACGTCGAGATCGTGGCCCTGCCCAAGGACCTGGACTGGCTCGACCAGTCGGGCATCCGCTACGAGGTCGTGGAGCCCGACATGGCGGCGGCGTACGCCTCGCGCAACAAGGGCCTGAACTTCGGCCTCTTCCACACCTACTCCGAGACCGTCACCTGGCTCGACGAGCTGCACGCGCTGTACCCCGAGGTCGTCAGCGCCAAGTGGAGCCTGGGCAACTCCCACCTGGGCAACCCGATCTGGTGCGTCCGCGTCTCGGACAACCCCGAGGTCAACGAGGCGGGCGAGCCCGAGATCCTCTTCGACGCCCTGCACCACGCCCGCGAGGTCATGGCCTCGGAGACCGCGTCGATGCTCGTGGAGTACTTCGGCGCGAACTACGGCGTCGACCCCGAGGTCACCTGGCTGCTCGACAACCGTGAGATCTACATCGTGCCGATCGTGAACCCCGACGGGTTCATCTACAACGAAACGACCAACCCCACCGGCGGCGGCATGTGGCGCAAGAACCGCCGCAACAACGGCGACGGCTCCTACGGCGTCGACCCCAACCGCAACTACCCCTTCCAGTGGGTCGGCCCCGGCAGCAGCACGATCCCCAGCGACGACACCTACCGCGGCCCCTCGGCCGGCAGCGAGCCCGAGGTCCAGGCGATCATGGGCCTCGTCAACTCGCACGGCTTCGTCACCTCCCAGAGCTTCCACACCTACAGCAACCTGACGCTGTACCCCTGGGGCTACACCGCGAGCAACTCGCCCGACGAGGCCGTCTTCCAGCACATGGCCGCGATCATGACCCAATACAACGGCTACGAGCCCGGCCAGGCGCCCGACCTGCTCTACAGCGTCAACGGCGGCTCCTTCGACTGGGTCTACGGCGCCAGCGTCGAGCATCCCGAGTGCCTTGCCTTCACCAACGAGATCGGCGGCAGCGGCGACGGGTTCTGGCCCGACGAGTCGCGCATCGACGCGCTCTTCGCGGAGAACCTCTTCCCCTCGCTCTACCAGGTCAAGGCGGCCGGCCTCTACGTCCAGGCCCGGACCCCGGCGGTCGTCGGCGGCGACGGCGACGCCATCCTGGATCCCGGCGAGACGGCCGGGCTCGCCTTCACGCTGGAGAACCTGGGCGTGACCGTCGGCGCCTCGTCGGTGTCGGTGACCCTGTCCTGCGACGACCCCTACCTCCAGCTCCACGAGGCGCAGCGCACCGTGGGCGCGATCGGCGCCCGCTCCTCGCTGTCCCTGGCGTCCGTCCCCTTCTCCGCGACCCTCGACGCCGCGGTTCCCCCCGCCCACAGCGTGCCCGTGCGCGTGACCGTGGTCGCCGACGGCCAGACCAGCTCGTTCACCCTGAACTACCCGGCGGGCCTGCCGGTCTCGGTCTACAGCAACAGCTTCGAGAGTGGCTTCGCCGGCTGGACGGTGACCGGCACCTGGGCCCTGGTCACGTCCTCCAGCCACTCCGCCACCCACTCGCTGCACGATTCGCCCGCCGGCAACTACGTCGACAACAGCGCGACCTACGCCTCGCTGAACACGCCCATCGCCATGCCCGCCGGCGCCAAGCTGGCGTTCTGGCACAAGTACACGCTCGAGTCGGGCTACGATTACGCCTACGTCCAGGTCTCGACCAACAACACGACCTGGACGACGGTGGCCACGTACAACGGCACGCTGGCGGCCTGGACCCTGGCCGAGATCGACCTGGGCGCCTACGCCGGCCAGTCGGTCTACCTGCGCTTCCGGCTCGAAACCGACTCCTCGGTCGTCTACGACGGCTGGTACCTCGACGACCTGGTCGTGACCGGCTTGGGCTCGCAGAACCAGACCCCGCCCCCGCCGGCGCTCGTGTCGCCGTACGACGGTGGCCCCCTGGGCCCGGTCACCGCGCTCGTCGCCGCCGAGTCGATCGACCCCGACGGCCCCGGCCCGGTCACCTACGGTTTCCGCGTCTACCGCGACGCCCTGGGCACCGACCTGGCCGCGGGTGCCGACGACCTCACCTCGCCGTCCTTCTTCCCCGGCCTCGCCGTGGACGGCACCTACTGGTGGCGGGCCTACGCCGCCGACAGCACGGCCCGGGGCCTGTTAGGCGGGACCTGGAGCTTCCTCTACGAGTCGTACCTCGTCGGCGCCGGCGACGCCCTGCACGGCCTCGGCTTGTCGATCCTGGGCGGGGTGACCGGCGGCCAGGCCGGCATCAGGCTGGACCTGCCCCGGGCCGGCGCGCTGACCGTGGATGTCTAC
>DYDD01000161.1 GCA_020718045.1 Fibrobacter sp.
GAGCGCGACCGCCGGCCGGCGCGCGGCGCCGGCCGTTTCGAGGCGGCCCACCAGCGTGCCCAGGTCTCCCACCTGCGTCCGGGCCGAAACGCCGACGATCTGCAGACGGTCGGGGAAACGCTCGGCGAGGTCGACGGTCTGCCGTCCGATCGAGCCCGTCGCGCCCAGGATCACGAGCCGCACCGGCAGCCGCGGCGCCGGCGCGGTCCGACCGATCCGGTACAACGGCCCGGCCGCGGCACGGGCGGGTCCGGAGGGCGCGTTCCCGTCAGCGCGCAACGGTCGCCGCTCCGGTCAGGATCAGGGCGTAGTACACCACCGGCGCGTTGAACAGCAGGGAGTCGAATCGGTCCAGGATGCCGCCGTGGCCGGGCAGCAGGGCGGCGGTGTCCTTGACCCCGGCGTCGCGCTTGAGCATCGACTCGACGAGGTCGCCGATCTGGCCGGTGACGCCGCAGACGGCACCGAGCAGCCCCCCCTGCAGCGTCGTGAGGAAGGGCGCGAAGGTGGCCGCGGCGACGAGGCCGGCGCCCGTGGCGCCGAGGATCCCCCCGACGGCGCCTTCGACCGACTTGCGGGGGCTCACCCGCGGCAGCAGGGGGCGGCGGCCCACGGCGACGCCGACCAGGAAGGCCAACGTGTCGCAGGCCCAGGTCAGGGCCGCCAGCAGGGCGAGCGCGCGCAGGCCCGTGAAGCCGTCGGCGCCGGCCCGGCCCGGCAGCTCCCGCAGCAGGACCAGGAAACCGCCCAGCCAGCCGACGTACAGGGCGCCGAAGAGGGTCACCGCGACGTGGTTCAGGGAGCGGTCCATGTTGCGGCGCATGAGCTCGACGGTCATCACGGCCATCAGCGCGGCCGTCAGGACGGGCACGGCCGCCGCGGGCCCGTGCGCGACCGCCCAGGCGCAGGCCAGTCCGGCCAGCGTCCCGATCACCTTGAAGGGGCCGTAGCCCTTGGCGCTCATCAGCAACAGGAACTCGCGCACGCCCAGCAGCACCAGCACGCCGATCAGCGACCGGTAGACCAAGCCGCCCCGCACCGCGGCCAGCGCCAGCAGCGGCACGCCGAGCGCCGTCACCAGCGCGCGGGGCAGCAGGCCCGCCCCCAGCAGGCGGCGCCACAGGCCGGCGCGGGGTTCCCGGCAGCCGTCGGTGCGGTTCACGAGCGGACCTTGAACAGTTTCCGCCAGCGGGAAGCGTCGATGGGGTCGGTCGCGGGGGCGTCGCCGTCCGGCTCCACGCCGACGTCGCCGAAGCGCCGTTCGCGGCTCTGGTAGTCGGCGACGGCCTCGAGCAGGTCGCGCTCGCCGAAGTCGGGCCACAGCACGGGCGTGAAGTAGATCTCGGCGTAGGCGGCCTGCCAGATCAGGAAGTTGGAGAGGCGCAGCTCGCCGCTGGTGCGGATGACCAGGTCGGGATCCGGGATGTCGGGCGCGTAGAGCCCGCCGCGGAACGCCGCCTCGTCGATGTCGGCAGGGTCCAGTTCGCCCGCGGCGGCCAGCGCGGCGAGGCGCGAGCAGGCGCGCAGGATCTCGGTGCGCCCGCCGTAGGCCAGCGCCAGGTTGAGCACCATGACGCGGTTGCCGTCCAGCGAGTCGATCACGGCCTGCAGGGCCGCGCGGGCCCGCGGTGGGATCAGGTCCAGCTCGCCGGTGGCCACCAGCCGCACGCCCTGGCGCTGCAGCTCGTCGCGCTCGCCGGCGAGAACCTCCTCGAGGAACGACCAGAGGGCGCGGACCTCGGCCTGGGGCCGCTTCCAGTTCTCCTGGGAGAACGTGTAGAGGGTCAGGTGGCGCACGCCCAGCCCGACGGCGGCCTCGACGGTGCGGCGCACGGCGTGGCGGCCGGCGCGGTGGCCGGCCACCCGGGGCAGGCGGCGTCGCCGGGCCCAGCGGCCGTTGCCGTCCATGATGACGGCGACGTGCTGCGGGACATTGCCGGCGGCCAGGATCCGCTCGCGCAGCGCCCGCAGCTCCGGCTCCTCCCGATGCTCGCCCATGCTTCAGATCTCCATGATTTCTGCTTCTTTGGACCGGACGATCCGGTCGATCTCCTCGCAGAAGCGGTCGGTGAGCTTCTGGACGGCGTCGCGGGCCGCGCGCTGTTCGTCCTCGGTGAGCGTGTCGCTCTTCTTGATCCGTTCGTTGGTGTTCTGGCGGGCCTTGCGCACCGCGACCTTGCCCTGCTCGCCGAAGTCCCGGACGGTCTTGGTGAACTGGCGGCGGCGGTCCTCGTTCAGCTCGGGGATCGGCACGCGCACCAGGACGCCGTCGTTCGAGGGGTTCAGGCCGAGGTCGGCGGCCATGATCGCCCGCTCGATGTCCTTCAGCGTGCTGCGGTCGAAGGGGGCCACGGTCAGCAGCCGCGGCTCCGGCGCGCCGATGCTCGCCAGCTGGCGCAGGGGGGTCGGTGCGCCGTAGTACTCGACGCGCACGGAATCCAGCAGCGCCGGGCTGGCCTTGCCGGTGCGGATCTTGGCCAGGCGGTGGGTCAGCGTCTCGATCTGCTCCTCCATGAGGAGCTCGGCTTCCTGGGTGAGTTCGTCGCTCATGGTTTGCGCTCCTTGGCGACCAGGGTCCCCGCGTCCTCGCCCCGGATCACCCGCAGGAGGTTCTCGGGATCGCTGATGTCGAAGACCAGGATCGGCATGCCCTGCTCCGCGCAGAGCGTCACGGCGGTCAGGTCCATCACCTGCAGCCGTCGGTCGATCACTTCGTCGTAGGTGAGGAACGGGAAACGCACGGCGTCGGGATGGACGTGCGGGTCCTTGTCATAGACCCCGTCGACCTGCGTGCCCTTCAGCAGGGCGTCCGCCTGGATCTCGGCGGCGCGCAGGGCGGCGGCGCTGTCGGTCGTGAAGAAGGGGTTGCCGGTGCCGCCGCCGAAGATCAGGACCCGGCCGGCCTTCAGCTGCGGCATCGCGCGGTCGCGCGTGAAGGTCTGCGACAGGGGCGGCACCTCGTGGGGGCTGAGCACCAGGGCGCTGGTGCCTTCGGCGCGTAGGTAGTCGCGCAGGACGGCGGCGTTCATCAGGGTGGCGAGCATGCCGACGTTGTCGGCGGTGACGCGGCCCAGGACGTCCAGGTTCGCGGTGCGGGCGCGGAACAGGTTGCCGCCGCCGACCACGATGCCGATCTCGACGCCCTCGGACACGGCGCGCGAAATGGCCTGCGCGAGACCCGTGAGCCGCTCGTGGCCGAAGGGACCGGCGCCGTCGGCGAGGCCCTCGCCGCTGAGCTTCAGCAGGATCCTCGAGAAGCGGGGGTGGGACACGCCACATCCTTTCGCCGGCACGGCGTCGGCTCCCGCGGGTACGGAAAAGGCCCGGGCCCATGGCCCGGGCCCGTCACCCTGGCCGGGGAGCGGCTCAGCCGCCGATCTGGTAGCGGACGAACCGCCGGATCGCCATGTTCTCGCCGAGGGAGCCGATCTTCGACTTCAGCAGGTCCTCGATCGTCACGTCGGGGTCCTTGACGAACTTCTGTTCGAGCAGGCAGACCTCGCCGTAGAACTTGTCTATCTTACCCTTGACGATCTTGTCAATGATATTGTCCGGCTTGCCCTCTTCCTGCATCTGCGCCTTGTAGATCTCGGCTTCCTTCTCCACCACGGCCGCGTCGACCGACGTGCGGTCCAGCGCCACGGGCGCGGCGGCGGCGATGTGCATCGCCACGTCGTGGACGAAGTGCTTGAACTCGTCGGTGCGGGCGACGAAGTCGGTCTCGCAGTTGACCTCGAGCAGCACGCCGACCTGGCCGCCGGGGTGGATGTAGCTCTCGACCAGGCCGTTGGCCGTGGCGCGGCCTTCCTTCTTGGCGGCCTTGGCGATGCCCTTCTTGCGCAGGTAGTCGGCGGCCTCGTCCATGCTGCCGTTGCACTCGGTGAGGGCCTTCTTGCAGTCCATCATGCCCGCGTTGGTCTGCTGGCGCAGATCCGCGACCATCTTGGCGGTGATCTCCATCGTTCCTCCCGTCGCGCCCGCTCGCGGCCGCGCCCGTGCTTGCTGGTTGGCTGCTGTGGCTGTCGTCGTTCAGGGCCGCGGCGGGATCACTCGCTGGCGGCCCCTGCGTCGTCCATCGTCACGGCGGCCGGCGCCGCGCGCCCGGCGCGGTCGGCCTGGATCTCCACGCCGCCGTCGCGGCCCTCGTGGCGCGAGGAGCGGCCCTCGGCGATGGCGGCGGCCGCCACCGAGACGTAGAGCGAGATCGCGCGGATGGCGTCGTCGTTGCCGGGGATGGGGTAGCGGACCATCTCGGGGTCGCTGTTGGTGTCGACGATGCCGACCACCGGGATGCCCAGCTTGTTCGCCTCGCGGACGGCGGTCTCCTCCTCGACGGTGTCGATGACGAAGACGGCCGCGGGCAGGCCCTTCATGTGGCGGATGCCGCCGAGGTTCTTCTCGAGCTTCTCGTAGGTGCGCGCGATCTCGAGCTGCTCCTTCTTCGAGAACTGCTCGATCCTGCCGGTGGCGCGCAGGCTCTCGATCTCGTCGAGCTTCGCGACGCTCTTGCTGATGGTCTGCCAGTTGGTGAGCATGCCGCCGAGCCAGCGCTCGGTGACGTAGGGCATGTTGCAGCGGGTGGCCAGCTCCTTCACCGCGACCTTGGCCTGCTTCTTCGTGCCGACGAACAGCACGGTGCCGCCCTTGGCCGAGACGCCGGTCAGGAAGTCGCGCGCCTTGTTCAGCGCGCGCAGCGTCTTCTGCAGGTCGATGATGTAGATGCCGTTGCGGGCGATGAAGATGTAGGGCCGCATCTTGGGGTTCCACTTGCGGGTCTGGTGACCGAAGTGGACGCCCGCTTCGAGCAGATCCTTGAGTCCGACGTTGGCCATGACGATCCTCCGTTGTCCGGTTGGTGCCTCCCCGACGATCGACGGACGGGACGAACGCCCTGGGGCGCCACCGGTCCCGTCCTCCCGTCGGGTGCGTGATGTGGGGCGCGGGGCGCCCCTCGGCAGACGACCGACGTCTACCGTTTCGAGAACTGGAAGCGCTTGCGGGCGCCGGGCTGGCCGTACTTCTTGCGCTCCACCATACGGGAGTCGCGCGTCAGCAGGCCGGCCTTGCGCATCGCGACGCGGTTCTCCTCGTTGGCCGCGACCAGGGCGCGGGCGAGGCCGTGGCGCAGGGCGCCCGCCTGGCCGGTGGGTCCGCCGCCGTTGACCGAGGCCCACACGTCGTAGGTCTGGTTCTCGACGAGCGCCTTGAGCGGCTCGTTGATGGTCTGGATGCGCATGGCGTCGAAATAGGTCTCGGCCGCCTTGTTGTTGACCGTGATCTTGCCGGTGCCGCCGGGGGTCACCCAGACGCGGGCCACCGAGGTCTTGCGCCGGCCGGTCGCGTAGTACTTGTCGTCCAAGCTGATCTCCTTTGCCCGCCCCGCGGGGCGGGTCCGGTCCCTTGATCTAGACGCTCACCGCGTGGACGCGGGGCAGCTGGGCCTGGTGGGGATGATCGCTCCCCGGGTAGACCCGCAGGTGCTTCAGCTGGTGCCGGGACAGCTTGTTCTTCGGCAGCATGCCGCGCACGGCGTTGGTCACGACGAACTCCGGGTGCTTCTGCGTCATGGTCTGCAGGGGCACCCGCTTCAGCCCGCCGATGAACTGGCTGTAGTGGTCGTAGATCTTGTTCTGGCCCTTCAGGCCCGTCAGCTTGACCTGCGCCGCGTTGATCACAATCACGTTGTCGCCCATGTCGAGATGGGCGGTGAACGTGGGCTTGTGCTTGCCCCGCAGCAGGCCGGCGATCTGGGTGGCGAGGCGGCCGAGCGGGATGTCCGTCGCGTCGACCACGAGCCATTCCTTGTCGATCTCGGCCAGCTTCATGTTGTAGGTCTTCTGGTCCTGGGTCTTCAAGTCCAGCCTCCACGCGCGTCGCCGTCGGCGCGCCACTCGTCCGCCGCCGCCGGTCGCGCCGTTGCCGTGCGCGTCCCGCGATCCCGCGGCGCAACAGACCGATGCCCGACAGCCCACCGGTAGTCGAGTTGCCCTCTGCAGGGTCCGGTCCCGTGAATGCGCCCCGATGCGGGGCGCGGACCGCGCAACCCGCGTCCTGGACGCAAGCTGCGCAAGAACTCCGACGGAGCAGATACTCCAGGGGGAGAAGGGGAGGAATCTAGCAGAGCGGCAGGTCGCTGTCAAGGAAGGGAATCGGGCGCTCCGGGTCCGATCCCCGCCAGCGAGGCGGCGTACGGAGGCCGGTGGACCCCCTGTTCGGTGATGATGGCGGTCACCAGGTCGGCCGGCGTCACGTCGAAGGCCGGGTTCCAGGCCGCCACACCGACCGGCGCCACGGCAATTCCTTGATATTCAAGAACTTCCGACGGATCACGCTCCTCGACGACGATCGCGCTCCCATCCGGGGAACCCGGGTCGAAGGTCGACGTAGGCGCCGCCACGTAGAACGGCACCCCGTGGGTCCGGGCCAGCACGGCCAGGGGGTAGGTCCCGATCTTGTTGGCGACGTCGCCGTTGCGAGCGATGCGGTCGGCCCCGGTGATCACGGCGTCGACGCCCCCGCGGCGCAGCAGGCTGCCGGCCGCCCCCTCGCAGATCAGCGTGACCGGGATCCCGCGGGCCTGCAGTTCCCAGGCCGTGAGGCGGGCCCCCTGCAGCAGCGGGCGCGTCTCGTCGGCGAAGACCCGCACCCGCTTGCCGGCGTCGGCGGCGGCGTACACCACCCCGAGGGCCGTGCCGTAGCCGCCG